>NZ_JAMFSB010000385.1 GCF_026225065.1 Paraburkholderia sp.
AGGCGCCGTTGATGCGGCGCGGGCGCCATGCCGGGTTCGGAGATTTGCAGTAAAGCCATCTGAGATCTTCTTCGGGGATCGTTCGGCCCCGTCCTGAATGGTTCGCGTTGCTGGGTTGAACGCTACGGCTTGCTGCCGTGGCGTCCGGTTTGCATCCGGCTCGTTTCCAATCGCGTCCGCTTGCGTGCGTTGACGCTAGATGCTTCGTTTGCTTCAGTTGTCGAGCCGCTCGATCTGCGTGCCAATTTCCGCCGCCACGCGCTCAATGAACATCAACTGCCGCACCGCTTCGCCCGCCGCCTGATCCACGCCGCTATCGAGTAGCGCGCCAAGTTTCGTGAAGCGCACCCGCTCTTCGTCGCGCAACTCGGTGAGCAAGGCGTCGAGCGCGTCGACATTCTTCGCGGCCGCAGCGTCTTCGATACCTTCGCGCCATTCCATCTGCTGCATCAGGAATGCCGGCTCCATCGCCGTATTGTTCTCCGCGCCGACATCGATGCCGCGCAGCGACAGGAGATACGTGGCGCGCTTCAATGGATCGCGCAAGGTCTGATACGCCTCGTTCGTCCGTGTCGCCCATTGCATCGCGATGCGCTTTTGCGCGTCACCCGCAGCGGCAAAACGGTCGGGGTGAACCTGCGACTGCACGGTACGGTACGCATGATCGAGCGCACTGGCATCGAGCGCGTATTGGGCCGGCAAGTCGAACAGATCGAAGTGGCTGTCGTTCAGCGAGGCCATCGGATGATGTGGTCCGTTCAAAAAGCGCACCTGAGTTTCAGGCATCAAGTGCAACGTAAAGATGCAATCAGGCACATAAAGCGCAACGCAAGGTACAACGACGTGCGACAAATTAAAAAGGCGGCCCGCGCCGCCTTTTTTCCGCTTCACGCGGACTCAACCTGTTCAGACGCGGAACGATTCGCCGCAGCCGCACTCGTCCTTGACGTTCGGGTTGTTGAACTTGAAGCCTTCGTTCAATCCTTCGCGCGCAAAGTCGAGTTCCGTGCCGTCGATATAGGCGAGGCTCTTCGGGTCGACAATGATTTTCACGCCGTTGCACTCGAATACCTGATCTTCCGGCGCGAGTTCGTCCACGTACTCGAGCTTGTAGGCCAAGCCCGAGCATCCGGTCGTGCGCACGCCAAGCCGCAGCCCGACACCCTTGCCGCGCCGGACCAGAAATTTCTGGACGTGATTTGCTGCCTTCTCGGTCAACGTAATTGCCATAGCGTTTCTCAACGGCCTCAAGCGGCCTGCTGCTTTTCGCCCGCTTCCGCGGTTGCGCCATGACGCTGCTTGTAGTCAGCCACGGCTGCCTTGATCGCGTCTTCCGCGAGGATCGAGCAGTGGATCTTGACCGGCGGCAGCGCCAGTTCTTCGGCGATGTGCGTGTTCTTGATTTCCATGGCCTGATCGAGCGTCTTGCCCTTCACCCATTCGGTGACCAGCGAGCTCGACGCGATGGCCGAACCGCAGCCGTACGTCTTGAACTTGGCGTCTTCGATGATGCCGTCCGCACCCACGCGGATCTGCAGCTTCATCACGTCGCCGCAGGCCGGCGCGCCGACCATGCCGGTGCCGACTGCATCGTCGTCCTTGGCGAACGAACCGACGTTGCGCGGATTTTCGTAATGGTCCAGAACCT
>NZ_JAMFSB010000054.1 GCF_026225065.1 Paraburkholderia sp.
ACCACGCGCTCGATGAATTTGCCTGAGACCGCGTGTTGGTCGAGCTCATCGGCGCCTGGTTTGTCTATACGCACGGCTGATATGAAAACTCGTTCGCGAAAGCGAACGCTAAAGCAGGGATACGGCGTCCCTTCCGCATCATTTCGATATACCTAAGATAACGTCCATACCGTTGAGCGGAAACGGAAAAATTCGGAAGGTTCCGCGAACATAGGTAGAATACGTTTTTAACCAGCATACGAAACAACATGTCTGCCAGCGCTGCGAATGTGAACCCCGGACGTAACGTCGTCGTCGTGGGAACCCAATGGGGTGATGAAGGCAAGGGCAAGATCGTCGACTGGCTGACGGACCACGCTCACGGCGTCGTTCGCTTCCAGGGCGGTCACAATGCCGGCCACACGCTTATCATCGGCGGCAAGAAAACCATCTTGCGTCTGATTCCGTCGGGCATCATGCATCCCGGCGTGGCGTGCTACATCGGCAATGGCGTCGTGTTGTCGCCGGAAGCGCTGTTCAAGGAAATTGGCGAGCTCGAAGCCGCCGGCGTCGATGTGCAGAAGCGCCTCTTCATTTCCGAAGCCACCACCCTTATCCTGCCGTATCACGTCGCCATCGACCAGGGCCGCGAAAAGCGCCGTGGCGCGGCCAAGATCGGCACGACCGGCCGCGGCATCGGACCGGCATACGAAGACAAGGTGGCGCGCCGCGGCTTGCGCGTGCAAGACCTGTTCGATCCGGAAAGCTTCGCCGAACGTCTGCGTGAAAATCTCGATTATCACAACTTCGTCCTGACGAAATACCTGGGCGTCGACGCGGTCGACTTCCAGCAAACGCTCGACACGATGCTGAGCTACGCCGATCGTCTGAAGCCGATGGTCACGGACGTATCGCGTCGCCTGTACGACGAAAACGCCAAGGGCAACAACCTGTTGTTCGAAGGCGCGCAAGGCACGCTGCTCGACATCGACCATGGCACTTATCCGTTTGTCACCTCGAGCAATTGCGTTGCCGGTGCCGCCGCCGCAGGCGCGGGCGTTGGTCCGCAAAAGCTGAACTACATGCTCGGCATCACCAAGGCGTATTGCACGCGCGTCGGTTCGGGCCCGTTCCCGAGTGAACTGTACGATGCGGACAACGCCGAACGCCAGGACCAGATCGGTCTGACGCTGGCTACGGTCGGCAAGGAATTCGGCTCGGTCACCGGCCGTCCGCGCCGCACTGGCTGGCTCGACGCCGCCGCGCTGCGCCGCTCGATCCAGATCAACGGCATCTCGGGTCTGTGCATAACCAAGCTCGACGTGCTCGACGGTCTCGAAGAGGTGAAGCTGTGTGTCGGCTATAAGGTCGACGGCAAGGACTGCGATATCCTGCCGCGCGGTTCGACGGAAGTGGCGCGCTGCGTGCCGGTGTACGAGACGTTCGGCGGCTGGAAGGAAAGCACGGTCGGCATCAAGGAATGGGACAAGCTGCCTGCCAACGCGCGCGCGTATCTGACACGTGTGCAGGAAGTAGCTGGCGTGCCGATCGACATGGTTTCAACTGGTCCGGATCGTGACGAGACGATTCTGCTTCGTCACCCGTTCAAGGTTTAACTCATGACGCAGGGTGTACCGATGATTGCGATGAAAGACCCGCGCAATGACGACAAGAACCTGTGGGTTGGCTGGGACGAGTATCACCGCCTGATCGAACTGCTGGCGCTCGCCGTGCATGATTCGGGCTGGAAGTTCGACAAGATCCTGTGCCTTGCGCGCGGTGGCTTGCGCGTGGGCGATCAGCTCTCGCGTATCTACGATCTGCCGCTGGCGATCCTGGCTACCAGTTCGTACCGTGAAGCCGCGGGCACCGAGCAGGGCGAGCTCGACATCGCGCAATACATCACGATGACGCGCGGCGAGCTGTCGGGCAACGTGCTGCTGGTCGACGACCTCGTCGATTCGGGCGTCACGCTGGCACGCGTGCAGCAGCATCTGAAGGAGCGCTATCCGGCAATTACGTCGGTGCGTTCGGCGGTGCTCTGGTACAAGGGTTGCTCGAAGGTGAAGCCTGACTACCACGTGCAGTTTCTGCCCACCAATCCGTGGATCCATCAGCCATTCGAGGAATGGGATACTGTGCGTCCGCATAACCTCGGCGCCTGGATCAAGCGCGGCACCGCGCAGGAATCCTCGGGTCAGTGATGTGCGCCGGCTTGTCCTGTGCGTGCAGCGAATCAGCAAGAACGGAGCCAGGTCAGGCTCCGTTTTTTTTCGTGCGCAGGTTGCCGAAGAAGCGCCTGACAACGCGATGACGAGCGGCTGACGGGTTCGTAGCACGGTGCTAAACTTCGCGGGCTGTCCACGTGGTGTACGCACAACAGGCCGGGGCGCTACCTTACAGCCAGTTTAGAATAGCGCTCGTTTTTTTCCGCTCAGGAACGGATACCTCGCGTTTATGACAGATACCCATCACGTGCACAAACAGCCTTTGCCTGCACTCGCACTGGCTGCGATCGGCGTGGTATTCGGTGACATCGGCACGAGCCCGTTGTATTCGCTGAAAGAGGCCTTTAGCCCGGCGCATGGCATTCCGCTGACCGAACAATCCATTCTCGGTGTGATCTCGTTGCTGTTCTGGGCGATCGTGATCGTCGTCAGCATCAAGTACGTGCTGTTCGTGATGCGCGCCGATAACAACGGCGAGGGCGGTGTGCTCGCGCTGATGGCGCTGGCGTTACGCTCGGTCGATCCAAAGAAGAAGCTCGCGGGCTTGCTCGTGATGCTCGGTATCTTCGGCGCCTGCATGTTCTACGGCGATGCGGTGATTACGCCGGCCATCTCGGTGATTTCCGCAGTCGAAGGGCTGGAGATCGCGGCGCCTAATCTGGCCCACCTGGTGTTGCCGCTCACCATCCTCATCCTGATCGTGCTGTTCTGGATCCAGCGCCACGGCACGGCCATGGTGGGACGTCTGTTCGGGCCAATCATGGTGGTCTGGTTCGCGGTGATCGGTGTGCTCGGCCTCGCGCATATCGTGCAAGCGCCCAACGTGATCCGCGCACTCAATCCCTACTACGCCTATTCGTTCATGGCAGCGCACGTGCTGCAGGCGTATGTCGTGCTCGGCTCAGTGGTGCTGGTGCTGACCGGCGCCGAAGCGCTGTACGCTGATATGGGCCACTTCGGCGCCAAGCCGATCCGGGTGGCCTGGTACTGCCTCGTGATGCCTTCGCTGGTGATGAACTACTTCGGCCAGGGCGCGCTGCTGATGCACGATCCGAAGGCCATCGAAAATCCGTTTTTCCTGCTTGCGCCTGACTGGGCGCTGCTGCCGCTCGTGGTGCTCTCCACGGTGGCCACCGTGATCGCCTCGCAGGCGGTGATTTCCGGCGCCTATTCGTTGACGAGCCAGGCCATCCAGCTCGGCTATGTGCCACGCATGAAGGTCCTGCATACGTCGGATCTCGCGATCGGGCAGATCTATGTGCCGGTCGTGAACTGGATGCTGCTCTTCATCATCCTGTGCATCGTGGTGGCCTTCAAGAGCTCGGACAATCTGGCGGCGGCCTACGGCATCGCGGTGACGGCCACGATGGTGATCACCACGATTCTCGCCTGCGTGGTGATGGTGAACGTGTGGAAGTGGAACAAGCTGGTGGTGGCGCTGATTATCGGCGGCCTGATGGTGGTCGATCTCGGCTTCTTCGGCGCGAATCTGTTGAAGGTCGCGGAGGGCGGCTGGTTGCCGCTTGGCATTGGCGCGCTGCTGTTCTTCCTGCTGATGACGTGGTTCAAGGGCAGGATGATCGTCAAGGAACGCACAGCCGCCGACGGTATTCCGTTGATGCCGTTCCTGCAGGGTTTGCTCGCTCACCCGCCGCATCGCGTGTCGGGCACGGCCATCTATCTGACGGGCAGCGATGTGCTGGTGCCGGTGAGTCTGCTGCACAACCTGAAGCACAACAAGGTGCTGCACGAGCGCACCATTTTCCTGACCTTCACGACGCTCGATATTCCCTACGTGGAAGACGCGGACCGCGTCACGGTCAAAGAGATCGGCGGGGGACTGTTCCTGGTGAAGGCGGCATACGGTTTCAATGAGACGCCGGACGTGAAGGCCGTGATGACCGATGTGGGCCGCACTCACGATATGACCTTCGAACTGATGGATACGTCGTTCTTTCTCGCGCGGGAAACGGTCGTGCCGACACAATTGCCAGGGATGTCCGTGTGGCGCGAGCGGGTGTTCGCGTGGATGCATCAGAACGCTGCCAAGCCGACCGATTTTTTCAGTATCCCCGCCAATCGTGTGGTGGAGTTGGGGACGAAGATCGAGATTTGAGCTTCGAGTAGTTTGATGCCACCGTTGCCCGTCCTGCCCGTCTTGTCCGTCTCGTCCGGTTGGCGGGGTGGTCAATGAAAAAGCCCACGCAGATGTGAACTGCGTGGGCTTTTTGTTGCGTGGCGCGGACCGCGCGCCGCCTTGCTCTAACGCTTGAGCTTGGCGAACGCTGCAGCCATCGCGCCTGCCGGTTCAGGCTCACGCGAGCGCTGCGGTGCGCCGCGGCCGTTGCCGCCCGGGCGGTTGTTGGACCCCCGGTCTTGCTGGCCCGCACCACTACCGCCGCCGCTACTGCGCTGCGAAGCGCCTGCCGCACCCGCTGCGCCGAACTCGTCGGCGAGACGCATGGTCAGCGAAATGCGCTGACGCTTGACGTCCACTTCGAGCACCTTGACGTTGACGATCTGGCCGGCTTTCACGACTTCGTGCGGGTCCTTGATGAACTTCGTCGACATCGCCGACACGTGAACGAGGCCATCCTGATGCACGCCGATATCGATGAACGCACCAAAGGCCGCGACGTTCGTCACCACGCCTTCGAGCACCATGCCTGGCGACAGATCCGAGATCTTTTCGACACCATCGCGGAAGGTGGCGGTCTTGAACTCGGGGCGTGGATCGCGGCCCGGCTTTTCGAGTTCGGTGAGGATGTCGCGCACGGTCGGCAGACCGAAGCGATCGTCGACGAATTCGACGGGCGACAAGCCCGACAGTGCCTCGCGATTGCCGAGCACGTCGCCGACATGCTTGTTGATCTTCGCGAGCATGCGCTCGACCACCGGATACGCTTCCGGGTGCACCGACGAACGGTCGAGCGGATTCTCGCCGTTGTTGATGCGCAGAAAGCCCGCTGCCTGTTCGAAGGTTTTGTCGCCCAGGCGCGGCACCTTGCGCAGATGTTCGCGCGACGGGAACGGACCGTTGGCATCGCGGAAGTCGACGATGTTGCGAGCGAGCGTCGCGTTCAACCCGGACACGCGCGCGAGCAAAGCCACCGACGCTGTATTCGCATCCACACCCACCGCGTTCACGCAATCCTCGACCACGGCGTCAAGCGAGCGCGCCAGTTCGCGCTGATTCACGTCATGCTGGTACTGGCCGACGCCGATCGCTTTCGGGTCGATCTTCACGAGTTCCGCGAGCGGATCTTGCAGACGCCGCGCAATCGACACCGCGCCGCGCAGCGACACGTCCATGTCGGGGAATTCCTTCGCGGCCAGCTCCGAGGCCGAATAAACGGAAGCGCCAGCTTCGGACACGACGATCTTCTGCAGCTTGAATTCCGGATGGCGCGCGATCAGCTCGCTTGCCAGCTTGTCGGTTTCGCGCGAAGCCGTGCCGTTGCCGATGCTGATCAGCTCAGCCTGCGTTTGCGCACAGATGCGCGCGAGCTTGGCGAGCGAGCCGTCCCAGTCGCGACGCGGCTCGTGCGGGTAAATCACGTCGGTGGTGAGCACCTTGCCGGTCCGATCGACGACCGCCACCTTCACGCCGGTGCGCATACCCGGATCGAGACCGATCACGGCCTTCGGCCCTGCCGGCGCCGCCAGCAGCAGATCCTTCAGATTGCGGGCGAACACGCGAATTGCTTCATGCTCAGCCTCTTCGCGCAGATTGGTCAGCAGCTCGTTCTCAATATGCGGCTGCACCTTCACGCGCCAGCACCAGCGGCACACGTCGGCGAGCCACTTGTCGGCCGGGCGGTTCTGGTTGGCAATAGCGAAGTGGCGTGCAATCAGCGCTTCGCCTGGATGGGGCACCTGCGCGTCGAGTTCTTCGCCGAGTCCCAGCTTGACCATCAGCACGCCGGCATTGCGGCCGCGGAACAGCGCAAGTGCCCGATGCGACGGCACTGTCTTGATGGTTTCCGAATAGTCGTAGTAATCGCGGAATTTTTCTTCTTCTGCGCTTTCCTTACCTTCCACCACTTTCGACGACACCACGCCCTGGTTGAACAGGTATTCGCGCAGCTTGCCGAGCAGGTCGGCGGTTTCGCCGAATTGCTCCGAGAGGATGTCGCGCGCGCCGTCCAGTGCGGCCTTCACGTCTGCCACACCCTTTTCGGCGCCCACGTACTGGGCGGCTTCGCTTTGCGGATCGAGCAGTGGATTGGCGAGCAGCGCGTCAGCAAGGGGCTGGAGTCCCGCTTCGCGCGCAATCTGCGCACGCGTGCGGCGTTTCGGCTTGTAGGGCAGATAGAGATCTTCCAGCACCTGTTTGCTGTCCGCACCTTCGATAGCGGTCCGCAACTCGTCCGTCATCTTGCCCTGTTCGTCGATGCTCGCGAGGATCGAGGCGCGCCGGTCTTCCAGTTCGCGCAGATACAGGAGACGTTCCTCGAGGTTACGCAACTGCGTGTCGTCGAGATTGTCTGTCACTTCCTTACGGTAACGCGCGATAAACGGAACAGTCGCGCCTTCGTCGAGGAGTTGCACCGCCGCCGCGACCTGGCGCGGCTGGACGGAGAGTTCGCTGGCGATGCGCTGTACGATCTTGAGTGCTACGTTTTCCGTCATAGGGTCTTGGTGTTCCTGCCGGACTCGATCTGGGGCCGCGAGTGGCGCCACGTGGAACGCGCGCGCTGCGGCCGGGTTGCTGAAGCGGGGCATTTTGCCATAAATGCAAAAGGGCTCAACCGCGGGGTGATAGAATTTCGGGCATGTTCCGTTGCCCATCTACGACGTTGCCGATCTCCCGTTTTCCTCTTGCTTCGCTTTCCGCCACGCTGATCGCGCCGCTTTTCACTTGCGCCGCGCTAGGCGTTGCCGCCGCCTCTTTCGCCGTGTCCGCACCGGCGTTGGCCCAGGACCAGCCAGTGGTATCGGCGCCGTCGACGGCATCCGTGCCGTATGGCGGTTCGACGGGTTCAGCGGCCGTCGCTGGCTCCACGGCCTCCGGCGCGACGCTGCGCACCGATGACGGGCAGTTGAGCGGCCAGGCCGGCGCGTCGGATGCCAAGGCGGCGAATGCGGAGGGCGCCACGGGCGAGGCGTCCAGCAACGGTTTCGATGCGCGGCAGGCGGCCTTGAACCATCGCACCGAAGAGAACAACTATAACTACGGGGTCGACGAACACAATTGTTATAGCAAGTTTTTGGTGAACTACTGTCTCGACAAGGCGCGTGACAGAATGCGCGCGGTGCAGGCAGGAATCCGCAAGGAACAGCTCGCGCTCGACGAGGAACAGCGTACGGCACGCGCGCAGCAGCGCGACCAGCAGGCGGCGCTCCAGCGCGCGCAGGACGAGGCCAACGCCCCGCAGCGCGCGGCGCAGGACGCCAGCAACCAGCAGCAGTACGAGGACAAGCAGCATCAGCATCAGCTGGATCAGGCGCAGCGTGCAGCTGAGGCGCCACAGCGCGCGGCCAACGAGCAGTCGTATCAGCAGAAGGAGCAGCAACACGCGCTGGATCAAGCGCAGCGCGGCGTCAGCCCGTCGCAAGCGGCGGCGAACCAGCAGGCGTACGATCAGAAGCAAGCCAACTTCCAGACCCAGCTCGAGCAGGCTCGCGAGCAGGGGGCGCAAAAGGCGCAGGAACGTGTCGAGAAGCAGCAGAGCTTCCAGCGCAAGCAGGAAACGGCCGCCCAGCATGAGCAGGACGTCGCGACGCGCCAGAAGCAGGCGGCCGACAAGGCACAGCAGAAGCAGCAACAGCAGTTGCAGCAGCAACAGCAACTCGAACAGCAGCAGAAGCAACAGCAGCAGGAGCAGTAACGCGTTTTTAGCCGGACAGCAACCTCAGGCGTCTGGACTGCACGAGGCAGCCCGCGCCGCTCTGGAAGAGGGGCGAGCATGCGCGACCATCATCACGTCATCGACGCGAACGCACTTCAGGACCGTATTCTGCAGCTGGAATCGGAACATAGTGGACTGGACCGTCTGATCGACAAAATGTCGGATGAGCCCGGCTTCGACGACCTTGAATTGCAGCGCCTTAAAAAGCGCAAACTCAAGGTGAAGGACACCATCATCTTGCTGCAGTTGCAGCTCGAACCGGACACGCGCGCTTAGGCGAGCGACCTGGCAGGCGCCGGGTCGCCACGCGCGCACCGGATTTTGCAGGAAACGCTTGCCTTGAATTCACCGCTTGTTTCTTCTTCGCACAGCTCGTCGGATGACGAAGCGCCCGCACGCGAGCCACGCGCCGCTGAGAGCGCGCTCGCGTCCTCGCTGAACCCGCGCCGCAAATCTGAACTCGACGACATTTTCGCCGCCGACGGCCTGCTGGCACGCCAGATTGACGGCTACCGTTCGCGCGCCTCGCAGATCGAGATGGCGCGTGCGGTCGCCGCCGCGATGGAAGCGTCGGGCCGGACCATGCCCGAGCCGGCGATGTTCGAGGCGCAGAAGCGCCCGGCACGACGTCTGCAGGCGCCCGCTGGGGATGCGTCGGCGGCCACGGCTGCAGACGCCGCTACGGGCGACGCTGCAGGCAGTCTCGACGGCAGCGAGAACACATTGATCGTGGAGGCGGGCACCGGCACGGGCAAGACCTATGCGTACCTCGTACCGGCCATGCTGTGGGGTGGCAAGGTGATCGTCTCGACCGGCACCAAGCACTTGCAGGACCAGTTGTTCCAGCGCGATATCCCGACCGTGCGCGACGCGCTCGCCGTGCCCGTCACGGTGGCGATGCTCAAGGGGCGCGCGAACTACCTGTGCCACTACTACCTGCAGCGCACCGCGGACAACGGCCGTCTGCCGTCGCGCCAGGAAACCTCGTATCTGCAGGACATCGTCCGTTTCGCGAAGATCACCCGCACCGGCGACAAGGCGGAGCTCGCGAGCGTGCCGGAGACGGCCGCAGTGTGGTCGATGGTCACCTCGACGCGTGAAAACTGCCTCGGCCAGGAGTGCCCGCACTACAAGGAATGCTTCGTGATGCAGGCGCGCCGTGAGGCGCAGCAGGCCGACATTGTGGTGGTCAACCATCACCTGTTCTTCGCCGACATCATGTTGCGCGATACCGGCATGGCCGAACTGCTGCCGACGGCCAATACGATCGTCTTCGACGAAGCGCATCAATTGCCGGAGACCGCCACGCTGTTCTTCGGCGAGACGCTCTCGACTGCGCAGTTTCTCGAACTCGCCCGTGACTCGGTTGCCGAAGGGCTAGGCCATGCGCGCGAGGTGGTCGACTGGGTGAAGCTCGGCGCGACGCTCGAACGTTCGGCGCGCGACGTGCGCCTCGCCTTCAAGGAGGATTCGGTGCGGCTGTCGATTGGCCAGTTGCCGGACGGCCATCCGCTCTTTGCTGCGCTCGAAACGCTTGAGACGGAACTGGCTGCGCTCGCCAATGCCTTGTCGAGTCAGGCGGAGCGCGCTGAGTCGCTGGGTGCCTGTCTGCGGCGCGCGCGAGAGTTGCAGGGGATCCTGTCCGGCTGGACGACCCCGCCGACCGAAGCCGAACGTGACGTAGCCGCGGACACCGCAGGTGGTGCCGGTACAGCCGACAAGAAGGGCGTTGCCGATCCAAACGAAAAGGTGCGCTGGATCGAAGTGTTCGCGCATACCGTGCAGTTGCATGAGACGCCGTTGTCGGTGGCGCCAATCTTCGCCAAGCAGCGCGCCGGCGTGCCGAGGGCGTGGATCTTCACATCGGCTACGCTTTCGGTGCGCGGCGATTTCGCCCACTATGCCGCACAGATGGGCCTGAACGCGCGCCGCTCGATGACCCTGCCGAGTCCCTTCGACTACCCGACCCAGGGCCTCCTGTACGTGCCGCGCAATCTGCCGCAGCCGTCCTCGCCGATGTTTACCGACGCAGTATTCGAAGCCGCGCTGCCGGCCATCGAAGCGTCGGGTGGCGGCGTATTCATGCTCTGCACGACATTGCGGGCCGTCGACAAGATTGCCACGAAACTGCGCGATACGATCGAAGCGCGCGGCTGGAACTACCCGCTGCTGGTGCAGGGCGATGCGAGCCGCACGGAGCTGCTGGATCGCTTCCGTTCCTATGGCAACGCGATCCTCGTAGGCAGCCAGAGTTTCTGGGAGGGTGTTGACGTGCGCGGCGATGCGCTCTCGCTCGTTGTGATCGACAAACTGCCGTTTGCGCCGCCAGACGACCCTGTGCTGGCCGCCCGGCTCGACGCACTGACCAAGAAGGGGCTGAGCCCGTTTGCGGTCCATCAATTGCCGCAGGCAGTGATTACGCTAAAGCAGGGCGCAGGGCGTCTGATTCGCGCTGAGACCGATCGCGGCGTTTTGATGATCTGCGATACCCGCCTCGTCGAGAAACCGTATGGGCGCCGTATATGGCAGAGCCTGCCGCCTTTCAAGCGGACCAGAGAGATCGACGTGGTTCGTGAGTTCTTCGAAGAAGCCGCAACCGTGCGTTCTGAGTGAAAAACAAGTGATGGCCGGTCGTTGAAAACGGATGCTATAAGCAAATCGTAATTAACAACCGCAATTATCTGACGATACAAAAACGCAATAAGCAACCAGGAGCAACTAACAGCAACTGAGCGGCTGCATTAAGCGAGCGCAGAATGACAAAACGCCACGGATGTGAATCCGTGGCGTTTTGCTTTATCACATCGGAAGACCAGAGCGATCTTCCGATGTGATTTTCGCCCAGAGGCGAACCCTGTACGACAGCTTACTGGCTTGCGCCCGAAGCTGCAGCAGCCGAAGCCGCACCAGCGTCCGAAGCAGCAGCGCCTGCGTCCGAAGCAGCAGCAGCCGGTGCCGAAGCAGCAGAGTCGCTCGCAGCAGCAGCAGCGTCCGAAGCTGCAGCGCCTGCATCCGAAGCAGCAGCAGCCGGTGCCGAAGCAGCGGATGCATCGCTAGCCGGGGCAGCTGCCTGGTCGCTGCTCTTGTTGCATGCAGCCAGTGCCACAGCTGCCAACAGGGATGCTACGAGGAGGGATTTCTTCATGATCACGTCCTTTTATGGTTAAAGGTAAGCAACAGCGCAAAATAATACCGGTAATGTGCTCCAACACCGACCTGGGCCGCTGGTGGAGACGCACTTCACAAGAGCGTGAATCTTCCCTACGGCTTGGGCGGAAATTATATGCACTTTCGTACAGACCGTCGACAAATGCGGGGTCAATACGTTGTCTTTCTCATACAAAATTTCACGGTACTTCATAACAGGCGGACAAGC
Source organism: Paraburkholderia sp. (assembly GCF_026225065.1). Taxonomy (GTDB): domain Bacteria; phylum Pseudomonadota; class Gammaproteobacteria; order Burkholderiales; family Burkholderiaceae; genus Paraburkholderia. The sequence continues at coordinate 11,436 of NZ_JAMFSB010000054.1, forward strand.
TTTAGACAAGCTCGCCCACTTGTATCCAGCCCGCACGATACCACTCGTGCAGCAATGCTGTCACCGATGAATCGCCTGAGAGTGTTACAAAGCGTTTCGCACTCAGACGCCGGCAATCAGCGAATTCAATCAACCATCTTTTATGCCCTGCAAACCGATTTTCTTCTCCATTCAGGAAGAAAAAGCGGCTGTTGTACAGCATAACCGTCTTCCGGTCGAGCCTTAGGCCCAACTCTGAAGCACGCCTGATAAAACGCGCCTCGTTAAGCGGCTGTTCCGGCGGATCGAACACCACGCTCGGCTTCGGTTCGCTCAGATACGTGCCGAGGAATGACGCAATATCCTTTTCGTCCCATTTTACCTGAGCAAGGATCGCGCCTACCCGGTCGACCAGGGCGGCAGGCAGCTCGGCGGGATGCGCCACCGCAGGCTGCTGCGGATCCCGGTAAAGCTGGGGACTGCGCTCCTGCTGGCCACCCGTTTCGCCACGCTCGGCGAGATGATACAGAAATTGCGCGGTCAGCTCGTTCGAGGAGGGCGCCCGGAAGCCAATCGAACAGGTCATGCACTCGCCTTCGGCGACGCCGTCGTGCGCGATGTGAGGCGGAAGATACAGCATGTCGCCGGGTTCGAGGACCCATTCCTCTTCTGGCTCGAAATGTTGTAAAACTTTCAACGGCATACCCGGACGGAACGACAGATCGCGCTGCGCGCTGATCCGCCAGCGGCGTTTACCGTGAACCTGGAGCAGGAACACGTCGTACGAGTCGAAATGCGGACCGACCCCGCCACCGTCACTGGCGTACGAGATCATCAGGTCGTCGAGACGCGCGTCCGGCACGAAGCGAAAGCGCTCGAGCAGGGCGCGCGCACGGTCGTTATGCAGGTCGACGCCCTGCACGAGCAACGTCCATGCGCGTTGCTTGAGCGAGGGCAATTCGTCGGCCGCAAACGGGCCGTGTTCCAGTTGCCATTTGTTGCGAAAGTGTGTGATCAGGCGCGCTTCCACGTCGTCCTGATCGGCCAGGTCGAACAGCTCGTTGCGCGAGAGCGGCGCCTCGATGTTCGGGATGGCCTGACGAATCAGCAGGGGCTTCTTTTGCCAGTACCGGCGCATGAATTGCGACGGAGTGAGATTGCCGAGCAGCGCTGTGGGCTCGTCCGGCGAGGGCGGCAGAACCGGCGAAGAAATTCGCGCAGAAGCTGCATGCGCCGGTTGGTCAAGGGGCCGCTTGGGCATCGTATAATGTGAGTTGTATTCTGGAGAATCGAATGAAAATTGCAAAGAACACCGTCGTATCGGTCGCTTACAAGCTGTCGGATGCGCAGGGCAACCTGATCGAAGAGAGCGATGAGCCGATGGTCTATCTGCACGGCGGCTATGATGGCACGTTCCCCAAGATCGAGGAAGAGCTCGACGGCCATGAGGCTGGTTTCGAGACCCAGATCCAGCTGGAACCGCAAGATGCGTTTGGCGAATACGATCCTGATCTGGTGAAGATCGAGGCGCGCACGCGCTTCCCGGAGCCGCTCGAAGTCGGCATGCAATTCGAAGGCACGCCGGAAGAAGGCGACGAGGACATCGATTCGCTGGTCTACGTCGTCACTGACGTCGCGGAAGACAAGGTCGTGCTCGACGGCAACCATCCGCTCGCCGGCATGGCGCTGCGTTTTGCGCTGACCGTCAAGGACGTGCGCCCGGCTACCGAAGACGAAATCCAGCACGAGCACGCCCACGGTGCAGATGGCCTGGAAGTACTAGACGAGGATGACGACGAAGGCGACGAAGAGCCGTCAGGGCCCACGTTGCACTGAACTGGCAGATGCGCCTGCGGGTGCGCCTTAGGGCGTGCCCGCGGATGCTCCAGCTGGGGCCGGCGCTTGGCCGCTGGAGCCGGGCAGCGTGTTGAGCGGTTGTTCGGGCGGCGGTATAGACGGCAGGAGCGGTGGCAGATTCGAGGCCGGATTGAGCGTTTGATTCAACGTTTGCCCTGGCGACTGATTCGGCATCTGATTTGGCAACGGCGCGGGCGTTTGATTGCCCCCCGCCGGTGAGGACAAGTCGGGCTCGTTTTCATCGGGCGCCTGCGCAGGCTGAACCGCTGACGCGGGCTGGAACGGCACCAGCGGCAGGTTCTTCGGCACTTGGTGCACGCTGACCCGGAACGGCGGCCTGCGCGAGAGATCGGCTTCAATCTGAAGCCACTCATCCAGACGATCATGCAGCGTGAAGGCGATGCGCGTCAGATTCGTCACCACCTCCCCCTTGTCGTTACGCAGCGGCTGGTCGATCGTAAAGCCACCGGTTGGCCGTCCGTCGTCGTTATGGATTAGCACAATCGGGCCGTGGAAGATCTGGGCCGCCTTCACGAGGCTGCGCTTGAGTTCCAGGAAGCCATCGCGACGCGAGTTGCGTCCAAAGCGCAGCCACGCGAAACGGTCCGGCCGCTCATAGCGTTCCGGGTCGGGGTCGCCTTGAATGAAAATCACAACCGCACGCGCCTCGCGCCGTTTCGCATACTCGGCCGCGTGTTCGATCCAGAACGCATTGGCGATCACGCGATCTTCGAACTCGCCGTTACGGCCGCCAGCACTCACGTAATGGTTGTTCGAGCCGGGGACATTCAATCCGATGAACACGGTGTCGCCCAGTTGCCAGCGCACATTCTCCCTATACGGTCTGAAGCGCGAGACTTCGCTTTCGCGTGTCAATGTCAGCGGGTTTTGCCCCATGGACGAAGGGTCGGCGAAGATCGTCTGTCGTAGCTGGTCGAGCCGCTCCACAGGATCGAAGCCGCCGGCTTCGGCGACACCGCAATCGGTCCAGTCATGCTGGCCGGGGATGAAGATCAGCGGTGGCCGTGCTGCTTCCAGCAGAGCCTGGCGCCGGTCGTACAACGTGTCCTTGCAGGCCTCTTTCGCGCCCTTCAGATTGCCATCGTAGACGATGAACGACATGTCGCGGTCGCGGCCGATCGCGTCGATGAGCCGCTGCGTCGAGGCCTCGTCAGCGGGGCTTTGCAGCGTATCGGCGACGACTGCGAAGGTGTAGCGGATCGGCGCAGCCCGTGCCTGGGATGACGCGCCCGCTGCAAGGATCAGCGCAAATGCGAGCGCCGCGCACAGCGTGCGCTGGCGCTGCGGATAGCGGTGCCGGTCAATGATCTGCATCCGGCGCAGTGGCCAGGTCGTGCAGTTCATAGAGCAGGTCCAGCGCTTCGCGCGGGCGGAGGTCATTCGGATCGAGCGCTCGCAGACGCCCGATGAGCGCCTGCTCGGCTGCTGTCAGTGCGGGGGCGGGTGGGGCGCTATCGTCATGATCGTCGTCGGCGTCCTGCAGCATCAGCGGCGCCGCAAACAGATCGAGCTGCGGTGCGGGTTGCCCGGCAGATTGTTGCTCTAGGTGTGCGAGATGCTTGCGCGCGGCACGGATCACGGCAGCCGGCACGCCGGCGAGTTGCGCCACCTGCAGGCCATAACTCTGATTCGCCGGGCCTTCGTTTACCGCATGCAGGAAGACAATGCCGTGGCCATGCTCTACGGCGGATAAGTGCACGTTGGCCGCTTGCGGAAATTCCGCGGGCAGTTGCGTCAGCTCAAAGTAATGCGTGGCGAACAAGGTGTGGCAGCCGTTGTGCGCGAGCAGATGCCGCGCGATTGCCCATGCCAGCGCGAGGCCGTCGAAAGTCGAAGTGCCGCGGCCGATTTCGTCCATCAGCACGAGACTTTGCGGCGTCGCGTCGTTCAGGATCGCCGCGGCCTCCGTCATTTCGACCATGAAGGTCGAACGCCCGCCGGCCAGATCGTCGGCCGCGCCGATGCGCGTGAAGATGCGGTCGATCGGGCCAAACGATGCACGCGTTGCCGGGACATAACTGCCCACATACGCCAACAGCGCAATCAACGCGGTCTGCCGCATGAAAGTCGATTTACCGCCCATGTTCGGACCGGTGATCAGCAGCAGCTTGCGCTCGGGGTTGAGCGTGCAGTCGTTGGCGATGAACTGCTCGACCTGCGCCTCGACCACAGGATGACGTCCCTGTTCGATCGCGATACCAGCGGCCGGCGTGAACGAAGGCGCGACCCAGTCGAGCGCGCGGGCGCGCTCGGCAAACGCGGCCAGCAGATCGAGTTCCGCGAGCGCCGCGGCCACGCGCTGGCAATCGGCAATGAATGGCAGGAGCGCCTGCAGCAAGCCGTCATAGAGCGAGCGTTCACGTGCGAGCGCGCGTTCCTGCGCCGACAGGGCTTTGTCCTCGAAGGTTTTCAGTTCCGGCGTGATGTAGCGCTCGGCGTTTTTCAGCGTCTGGCGGCGGCGATAGTCGTCGGGCACCTTGTCGGTCTGGCCGCGCGTGACTTCGATATAGAAGCCGTGCACCTTGTTGTACTCGACGCGTAGATTGCCGATGCCCGTACGGGCGCGCTCGCGCGTTTCCAGGTCGATCAGGAATTGCCCGCAGTTTTCGGAGATGTCACGCAGTTCATCGAGTTCCGCATCGTAGCCGCGAGCAATCACGCCACCGTCGCGGACCATTGCGGCCGGTTCGGGCGCCACCGCCAGCTTCAACAGATCGACGCAAGGCGCGGGCGGTTCGAGCGCGGCGTCGATACGCGCGAGCGAATCGGCAGCGCCCGTCACTGAGGCCAGTTGCGTGCGCAGGTCGGGCAACGCAATGAACGTATCGCGCAGGCTCGACAGATCACGTGGACGGGCGGACAGCAGCGCAAGACGCCCGGTGATCCGCTCGATATCGGAAATCTGCCGCAGCGCGCCGCGCAACGTATCGACGCCTGCACTGACCGGCGCATCGAGCAACGCTCCGATTGCCTGTTGACGCGCCTGCGCAATCGCCGCTTCGCGCGGCGGATGATGCAGCCAATGGCGCAGCAGCCGGCTTCCCATGGTCGTGCAGCAGGTATCGAGCAGCGAACACAGCGTCGGGCTTTCGGTACCGCGCAGCGTTTCGGTGAGTTCGAGATTGCGGCGCGTGGCGGGGTCGAGCCCAATATATTCGGATTCGTACTCGACCTTGAGACTGCGCACATGGCGCAACTGCTGACCTTGCGTTGCTGCCGCGTACAGCAGCAGCGCGCCGGCAGCGCCGCAGGCGCTCGACAGCGAATGCGCGCCGAAACCGTCGAGGCTCGCGACGTCCATCTGATCGCACAGGCGTTGTGTGCCGGAGGAGACGTCGAAATGCCAGACAGGTACGCGCGTCAGTGCGCCAGAACCAGCCGGCGGCGACCACGTGTTGGCATCGACCGGTGAATCGGCAACGAGAATTTCCGCCGGACGAATGCGCTCGAGCGCAGCAGCAGCCTGATCCGGTGCAACTTCCGTGAGGCGTAATGCGCCGCTCGCGAGGTTGAGCCACGCGAGCCCCACGTTGGTGGCGACGCCGCGCCGGTTGTGGCCCACACACACCGCGAGCAGGTAGACGTCGCTCTTGTCCGACAGTAGCGCGGCATCGGTGAGCGTGCCGGGCGTGACCACACGCACGACCTTTCGCTCGACCGGCCCCTTCGAAGTAGCCGGATCGCCAATCTGTTCGCAGATTGCGACCGATTCGCCCAGCTTCACCAGCTTGGCGAGATACTGTTCGAGCGCGTGATGTGGCACGCCGGCCATCTTGATCGGGTTGCCCGCCGACGCGCCACGCTGGGTCAGCGTGAGATCGAGCAGGCGTGCGGCCTTTTCGGCATCGTCGAAAAACAGCTCGTAGAAGTCGCCCATCCGGTAGAACACGAGCGTGCCCGGATGCTCCCCTTTGATGCGCAGGTATTGCTGCATCATCGGCGTATGTTGTGCGACGTCGTTGGCCGCTGCGGTTTGAATGCCCATCCTGAGTATCTTCTTGCGTTAGCTGTTCAGGGCGTGAGTTTAACCCGCCGCTGCGCGGATTGAACCTCGGCCGGATGGCTAATCTACAGGCGAAGTCGCTGGAGCCCTGATTGGACAGATGTGGGAAGCCGTCAAGGACATCAACGAAGAACTGGTGAACGTTACTGTGCCATGCCGTACCGCACCACCTCGAGGAGTTCGTACGGCAATTCGAACCGGCGCTGGCAGCCGAAAACTGTTCAAGTGGGTGCGGAAACGATCCTGACGACGCCGCGAATTTCGCTGCGTGACCTCAAATTCGCCACCCGCGGCCTATACTTTCAAAATGATTTCGTTTGCGACAAGGAGGCGCAATCGTGTCCTGTGTACTTCGCGCGGCATCCCGCGCGGTCATTCACGTAAAGCCCCACGACTACTATCGTATGAGGAGAGGATCATGACGCGCAAATACATCGATTGCCGGGAATTTCCGAGCGAAATGAGCTGCTCTATTGCGCTATCTGCGGATTCCGAAAATGAGCTGCTAGAAGCGGCCGTACAGCACGCGGTCACGGTTCACAAGCATGCCGATTCGCCAGAACTGCGTTCGCAGTTGAAGACGCTGTTTCATGACGGCACGCCGCCGGTAGAAGCACCGCGTCACGCGTGACCGATTAGCGAGCAGTTGCATCACGATGCCCAACCACTCAAGGATGAATTCGCTCTGAGCGTAGCTACGCATTCTGCCGTGAACAAGAAACCCTCCGCGTAGATTGGCCGCACGGACTCATCGATGTCGACGAGTCTTGTCGGCATCCCCTGGATGAAGGTAAGACCTTCAGGATTTTGAATCTCCCTTATCCGTTGCCTCAAGTATCGTCCGCGTTCCAGGAGGTGTCTCATGGTCAATCTGTCCAGCAATGCAATCGAAGAGTTGAAAGTTGCGACGAGAGGGCAAGTGCTGCTGCCTGCCGATCCCGGT
>NZ_JAMFSB010000055.1 GCF_026225065.1 Paraburkholderia sp.
TCCCGAGCAGCGTGCCGTCCGGCGCGTAGCAATGCACGCCGTCGAGCGCACTGGTCCAGAGGTTTCCGTACTCGTCCACACGCATGCCATCTGGAACGCCCTGCTGAATCTCAACGAACACGCGAGCATTGCTCAGTTTGCCGCCCGCCACATCGAGAACGCGAATGTGGTGTGGTGCACCCTCGATGTGTGAGGCCGCGGAATCCGCGACATAGAGGCGGCTCTCGTCCGGCGAGAAGGCCAGTCCGTTGGGCTTGACGAAATCGTCGGACACCAGCGTGACTTCTCCGCTGCCTGGCGTCACGCGATACACGTTGCAGTGGCCAATCTCGCTGTCGGCACGGCCGCCTTCGTAATCGCTGAGAATGCCGTAGTCGGGGTCCGTGAACCAGACCGAGCCATCGGATTTGACGATCACGTCGTTGGGCGAATTCAGCCGCTTGCCTTGATAGGCGGAAGCGAGCACGGTGATGCTGCCGTCGTGCTCGGTACGCGTCACACGGCGCGCGCCGTGCTCGCAAGTGACAAGCCGTCCTTCGCGGTCACGCGTATTGCCGTTGGAGAAATTCGAATTTGCGCGAAACGTGCCCACACCCATGCCGGGCGCCCAACGCAGCATGCGGCTGTTAGGAATGTCGCTCCAGACGATGTAATCGCCCGCCGGGAAATACGCCGGGCCCTCGGCCCATAGACAGCCTCCGTATAGCTTTTCTAGCTGCGCGTTGGGCTGCAGTAATGCGCGAAAGCGCGCATCGTGAACTTCAAAGTCTTTAGGTTCCATTGTCTTTGTCTTCCCATTGCACTTGATAGTAAGCCCGGGTTAACCGAAGGTCGGGCCGTTGCGTTTGGCAGTGCGTTGCTAGTAGCGCGCCGAGCGCCCGCCTGCCGCCACCACGACGACAATAATCAGCAGGCCGTACGCAATCGAGCGCATGCCTGCACCCGCGCCCAACGCGTTGAGCACGGCATTGGTGAGGAACAGGAACATCGAGGCGCCCCACACACCGATGACCGTCGCCCGGCCGCCCGTGACCTGGGTGCCACCGATCACCACCACCGCTATCGAGATCAGCATGTATTCGACGCCCATATCCAGCGTCGCACCACCCGACACGGCGGCAAGCAGCACACCTGTGAGCGCCGCAATGCCACCGGACAGCATGTACACCTTGCAACGCGTCGCCTCGACACCCACGCCCGCCAGCCACGCCGCTCGCGGGTTCTGGCCAACCGCGGAAAGCCCGCGGCCGAATACCGTCAGATGCAACAGGACGGCAATCACTACCGACAACGCCAGGGCGATCAACGCGAGATGCGGCACTCCGAGCAGGTGGCCGTTAGCAAATGTCTCCAGCGCGACAGGCGGCGCATTCATGCCGCTGCTTTGCGTGATCGCAACCGACTGAATGATGAAACTCGACGACAACGTCGCGATGATCGGCGGGATTCGAAGCACACGAATCAGCAGATAGTTCGCGAGACCGACGACGACGCCGGCGGCGAGCGCAGCAACGAAGCCGGCGGCAATGCCGTACGCCCCCATCACGTGGACGGCGATCATGCCAGCGAGCGCGATAACGGATGGCACCGACAGGTCGATGTTGCCCGGCCCCGAGGTGATGACGAGCATCTGCGCAAGACCGACCAGCACCATGAAGACGCCAAACACGAGCGCGGTCAGTACGACGTTGCCCGCGATGGAAATCCCGAACACGACCGCGATAAGGATGCCAACGCCGATCGCGCCAACGAAGGACCAGACCCACGGCGCACGCAGCATTCTGAGCCGCGCAACGAGCGTCGGTTGCGCGTCGGCGGCGGAGCCTGTAGCGGATTGAAGCTCGGACTGCGGGTTCATCGGCGCCCCCCGCGTTGCAACAAGACCCGCAGCGACAGCACCGCAATCAGGATCACGCCTTGCATGCCCACCTGCCAGTCCGGTGAAATGTTGAGGAAGGCGAGAAACGATGCGGCCACGGTAAGCGTGATAGCGCCCAGCACAGCGCCCCAAACGGAGACCCGTCCGCCGACAAACTCGCCGCCGCCCAGTATTACCGAAGCGATCGACAGCAGCGTGTAGCGCAGTGCGAGGTTCGGATCGGCAGAGGTTGTGAGGCCGAGCAACGACAGGCCCGAGCACACTCCGAAGATACCGGCGACGCCGTACAGGATGGCGCGGCTCTTGACCATCGACCAGCCAAACCGGCTCATTGCCCGAGGATTGCCGCCCGCAGCTCTCACCCGCACGCCTGCCGACGAACGCATCAATAACAGATGCCCCACCAGCGCGATCACGACCGACCAAACAATCGGCGCAGCAATCAGGGGCGTTTGATACGTCATCAGGCTACCAAGCCAGAGGGGGCTGCTGCCACCAGGCGAAGGCAGAAGCAGCACTGCCAGCCCCGTCCACACAAAAGACAGGCCGAGCGTGACCACGATCGACGGAATCTGGCGGAATTCGATCAGTGCGCCGATCGCCGCATACGCCAGCACACACCCAATCAGCGCCACGATGCCGAGCCACGGCTCACGCACACACAAGGTCGCGCCGATGCACGCGGTCAGGCTGACGAACGCGCCGATCGACAGATCGAGATCGTTCACCGTGATGACGGCCAGTTGCGCGAGCGTCGCAAAGACGATCGGCACGGCAAGGTTGAGTAGCAGTCCCAAGCCGAAGTAACTGAACGTCGCCGGCTGCAGGATGAAGATAGGCACCAGAATCACCACCAGCGAAAACACCGGTAGCAAAGCCCTTAGGCGTGCATTTCGAACGTTGCGGACATTCAGCCCTGTCGCGACGGAAGGCGTCATGCGGCTTGCTCCTCGAAGCTGGCTGCGAGAAGTACTTCTTCGGTACATTCATCCGCGTGTAGCACGCGCGTAACGCGGCCCGAACGAAACACATAGGCGCGATCGCAGTACGCGAGTTCGTCGTTTTCCGTGGTGTACCAGATAAACGTGCGGCCGTTCGAGGCCTCGCTGCGCACGAGCTCATAGATGTCGCGCTTGGTGCCGATGTCGACGCCACGGGTCGGATCGTCCATCAGGATCAGGTCCGCGTCGGAGGCCAGGGCGCGCGCGAACAGTACCTTCTGCTGATTGCCGCCCGAGAGCGACAGGATGCCCGCACGGGTCGCGGCGCCGCGAATGCCGATCTTCGCGCGCCAGTCCTGCACGAGCTTGCGGACGCCATCGGCGTCGACCAGCCAGCGCTTGCGCAGACCGTTCGACGCGCCATAGAGCGAGCGGATCGCGAGATTCTCGCTGATCGACCAGAGCGGGAACACACCGTCGTCGGCACGATCCCCCGCGACAAACGCCACCCGCGTCGCGGCACCGCGGCGGGTGGCGTCGCGATAGATGGCGAGCAACGCTTCGGTTTGACCCTGCCCTGCGAGGCCCGCAAAGCAGACAATCTCGCCGCGCGCCGCGTTGATCGTGGAGCGCTTCGATGCAGTGGGCCCAACATGCCACGTGAAATCCGCGGCATTGCCATTGTCCTGCGCACGGGCAGCCTTTTGCGTTTGACGCTCGACGTCGACGTGCTGCCCCATCGCGCGCACAATCGCGTCCTGCGTCAATGTATCGCGCGGCAAAACCGCGGCCGCCATGCCGTCGCGCATCACCAGCACACGGTCCGCGACGCGTTCAATCTCGCCGAGCATGTGGCTAATCAGAATACAGGTGATGCCACGGCTCGCCGCCTCACGGATAAAAACCAGCAGCTGTCCGGCGGTATGCGCATCGAGACTGGAAGTCGGTTCGTCGAGAATCACCAGCTTCACCGGCGCCACCACCACGGTGAACGCTCGCGCGATCTCGACCATCTGACGTTGCGTCAACGTCAGGTCCGCGACCAGTTCATGGCCCTTCAAACCATGGCCCGGAAAAATCGCGTCAAGCTGTTCGGCCATTAATGCGGTTGCTTTCTTGCGCCACCCGCGTCCTTTGAGTTGCGGATGCAGAATGCACATGTTCTCTGCGATCGACAGGTTCGCGCACAGGGATAGCTCCTGGAACACGCAACGCACACCCGCTTCGCGCGCAACGTTGGCGTCGTAGTGGCTGACCGGCTGGCCCGCAACCGAGAGCGTGCCGTGATCCGGCGCGTAGACACCTGCGAGCACCGCCATCAACGTGGACTTGCCCGCGCCGTTGTGACCGGCGACACCAACGCATTCGCCGTTCCGAAATGCAAAGTCGATGCCGCTCAGCGCCTTGACCTGACCGAACGTCTTGCCGATGCCGGCAAGACCTATCAAGACCTCGTCAGGCATGCTGCCCGACGAGTCCGATGATTCATCGAATGAAACCGTCATAGATCCCTTCGTTGTGCCGACGACGGCCAGAGACGATGTCACGCATCGCCGCTAGCCTCTCGCCTTACTTCGAGTCGACGACCTTAAGCACTTCGTCGCGCGTGTACTCCTTGTTGGCAAGCTGACCCGGCGGCGTCTTAGCGAGCACGGAGTCGAGTTCGTCCGCCTTCACCTCAAGCAGCGGCATCTGGATATCGTGCGGCAGCTTCTTGCCGGCCAGCAGTTGCTGGGTGATCCAGAAAGCAAACGTCGAGCAACCCGGCGGGATCGTGACCGACAGCGTCTCGTAGTTGCCCTTCTTGCGTTGCTCCACCCACCATGCAAGCTCTTCCTGGCGATTGCCAAGAATGATGATCGGCGTCGGACGGTTGGCTTCGGCGAAGGCCTTAGCCGTGCCAAAGCCGTCGCCGCCCTGGTCCACGACACCATCGATTTTCGGCAGCGTCGGCAAGATACCGGCCACCTGCTTTTGCGCTACCGTCTGGGTCCAATCGCCATGCACGGAGCCGACGATCTTCAGCCCCGGGTACTTCTTGAGCTCATCGACGATGCCTTGATGGATTTCGTCATCTACGGACACGCCGGCAAGACCTCGTATCTCGAGCAGATTACCCGTGCCGTTCAGGCGTTTCGCCATATAGTCGACCTGCATCGAGCCGAGTTTGCGGAAATCGACCGTGATGCGATACGCACAAGGCTCGGATGCAATGCCGTCGAACGACACCACCGTCACCCCTGCGCCGCAGGCCTGCTTGATGACGCCATTGAGCGCGGTAGGCGAAACGGCATCCACAGCAATGCCCTTGAAACCCTGCAGGATCAGGTTCTGCATTTGCTGCACCTGCTCGGTGGCCTGATTCTCCGCGGTAGTAAAAGTGGGCGCAGCGGCGACCACCTTCTGCTTGACGGCTGCATCGGCGACATTCGACCAGCTCTTGAGCATCGCCTGACGCCAACTGTTGCCCGCGTAGTTGTTCGAGAGCGCGATTTTCAGCGACGAGGTGTCGCCGCTCGCTACCTGTGCACCGGCTGTATTGGCAATGCTGACGCAAACCACAGCGGCAAGAATGCCGCAGGCCACTTTCGATCTCACGTGATGTCTCCGTTTTGGAATTGTAAAGAAGCAGATCTGAGGTGCTGGGGGCGAACGGAAGCCGCGGGCACCGTCCGCTCCCCGGAAAGTCTAGTACGAGGGAAGACGTTATCCAATTGCGTATTCCGCGCAACCGATTCCCGCTGGTTATCGGTTCGACAACGTAAACCCTGATCGGAGGCGCGCATTGTTCTAAGCCTTCAATGCCGCGCGCAACGCTTCGAGAAACCGCAGATAGGCTGTCGCGCCTGGATCGGCATGCCCGATGCTGCGCTCCTGCACCCACGCTGCGCGCCCCTTCTTCGATTGCAGGCTCGCCGTCGCCGTTACTTGCTCCTGCGACTTCGCAATCATTGCGTCGAGTACGACGTCAGCAGAGCCGGATGTGGCTTCGAGCGTATCGAGGCTAGGCACGAGCGCGTCGAGCACGGTCTTGTCGCCCACCTGGCTCTTGCCGCGTTCGATGATCCGCCCTGCGACCGCACGCCCGATCGCAAGCGCATCGGCTTTATCGATCGCGTCCTTGCCGGTCACCGTCTTTGATGCAGCGAGCAGCCCGCCGCCGATCAGCGCCGCGAACGTCGACGGATTTGCCGTGGAAAATGCTTTGCCGGCGGCAAGCAAAAGTTCGGATACCGATGCTGTTTCCGGCAACGCGCCAATCACCTTGACGACCGCCGTCGATCCGGATTGCACAGTAATGCCGAGATCACCGTCGCCAAGCGCGGCATCAAGCTCGCGCAACTCTTCGGCATGAGCGGGTAGCGCGGTAAGCGTACGCGTGAGCAAGTCGCGCAGTTCAGTACAGGAAAGACTCATGACGTTCCCCTCTTTTCAGCTTTTCGACCAGTCATGAAAGAAAGGTGACCGCGCTGGCGCGGCGAGCAGCGCTTCGAGTTCGTCATCTACCAGCATGACGGTAATCGATGCGCCCGCCATTTCCAGGCTCGTAACGTACTCGCCCACATAAGAGCGCGCAATCGTCAAACCTTGTTCGGCGATAAGTGCGGCCGAACGTCGATAAAGCAGATACAGTTCTTCTAAAGGCGTAGCGCCGAGGCCGTTAATTAGCACCGCCACGCGCGAACCTTTAGGCGCCGCAAGATCGCGCAAAATTTCGTTGGTAAGCCGCGTAGCGATTTCATCGGCCGTTTCCAGTTTGCCGCGGTGCGTACCCGGCTCGCCGTGAATGCCAATGCCAATCTCCATCTCGCCTTCGGGCAGCGTGAAGGTCGGCTTGCCCGCTGCGGGCAGAATTGTCGGCGACAAACCCACGCCCATCGTGCGGCACTGGTTGTTCGCCTTCGCCGCAATGCGCGCGACCTCCTCAAGCGAATCGCCGCGCTCCGCCGCCGCGCCCGCACACTTGAACACGAACACCATGCCCGCCACGCCACGCCGGTCAGCGCTACGTTCGCTGGGCGCGGACGCCACGTCGTCGGTCAGCAGCACGGTCTTTACATCGATGCCATCCGGCTCCGCGAGGTCTGCCGCGAGATCGAAGTTAAAAACGTCGCCGCCGTAATTGCCATACACATAGAGCACGCCCACGCCGCCGTTCACCGCTTTGGTCGCTTCGTAAATCTGCTCGGATGATGGCGATGAAAACACGTTCCCTACCGCCACACCGCCGCATAGTCCTTCGCCCACGTAGCCGAGAAAGCCCGGCATGTGTCCCGATCCACCGCCCGTTACGATGCCCACGCGGCCCTGCTTCGGCGCATCCGCGCGCACAAGCGCGCGGCGGTCGGCCGTTGCCGCCTTGATCCAGCCCGGATGCGCGATCAACAGCGACTCGATGATCTCATCGACGAATTGATCGGGCTGGTTGATGATCTTTCTCATGCGTGTCTCCTGAATGAGGTTAGTTCTTGCGGCGCTGACTGAGCGCATCGAGCATGACGGCGGCGAAGATAACGCCGCCCTGAATGAATTGTGTCCAGAAGGGATTGACGCCGAGCAGCGACAGGCCGACGTTGATCACGCCGATCAACACCACGCCAATGAACGTGCCCACGATCGAGCCGCGGCCGCCCGCGAGCGATGTACCGCCGATCACCACGCCAGCGATCACCTGCAATTCGAGTCCGTTTGCCGCCGACGGCAATGCCGAATTCAGCCGCCCTGCGAGCACGATGCCGGCGATGGCCGCGGTCACGCCTGCGAGCGTGTATGTGAGAAAGATCACGCGCCCGACAGGAATGCCCGCGAGCCGCGCCGCTTCCTTGTTGCCGCCCACTGCGAACACCTGATGTCCAAACGTGGTCTTGCGCAACAGAACGTGACCGACGATGAACACCACCAGCATCACGAGCATCGGTGCGGGAAGACCTGCCACGCTCTTCGCGCCGAATGCGGTGAACGAATTGGGGAAATCGAACTTGGTGCGGCCATCGGAGATGGCGAGCGTAAGGCCGCGCGCCATTGCCATCATCGCCAGCGTGACGATGAACGGCACGAGCCTGAACCACGACACCGAGAAGCCGTTCAGCGCACCCACGATCGCGCCAACCGCCAGCGCCACCGCGAGTCCGCCGAGCCCGAGCCCAACGTTCCCGGCCGCCGATCCAGCCATCACAGTCGCAGCCACCATGCCGCTCAGCGCCACAAGCGAACCGACCGAGAGGTCGATACCCGAGGTGATGATCACGAATGTGGCGCCCACCGCTGCAATGCCGACCACCGAGACTTGCACCATGACGTTGGTCAGCGTGCTGGTCGTCAGGAATTCCGGCGATGCGATCGAGAGCACTACACAGATCAGCACGAGCGCCGCGAATAGCGGCCCGATGCCGCTGCGCAATTGCCGGATGAGGCGCTGCGAGAACGCCTCCGAGTCCGCCTGTTTGGTTGTCGTGGACGTCATGCCCCTACTCCTGTCGTAGCCCATTGAATGACCGTTTCCGAATCCGCCTTGTCGCGAGCAATTTCCGTGACGATGCTGCCCCGGTACATCACCAGCACGCGGTCCGACATGCCGAGCAGCTCCGGCAGTTCCGAGCTGACCATGATCACCGCCGCGCCCGCTCGCGCCATGGAAACCATGTGCGCATAGATCTCCGATTTCGCGCCCACATCAATGCCGCGCGTGGGCTCGTCGAGCATGATGACGGCCGGATTCGTCGCGGTCGCACGCCCGAGAATGACCTTCTGCTGATTGCCGCCCGAGAGGTTGCCGGTGATCTGCATGACCGACGGCGCGCGCACGCCGAAGCGCGTGCTTGCCTCCTGCGCGAGTGCGCGCTTGCGTGCATTGCTGACGAAACCGCCTGTGGCGAGCGCCTTCAGACTCGATAGAGCAACGTTTTCCTCGATGCTCGCTTCCAGCACGAGCCCTTCGAGTTTGCGATCCTCAGCGGTATAGACGAGACCGTGGTGCACACCGTCGCTAGGCGATTTGATGCTGACCTTCTGGCCGCGCACGATGATTTCGCCTTGCGTCACCGGCAACGCGCCGAAGATCGCCTTCAGCAATTCGGTGCGCCCTGCCCCTGCGATACCCGCAATACCAAGGATCTCGCCCGCCCGCACACTGAGCGAGGCGTGCCGCACGATAGGCGGGCTCGCCAGATCGCGCACCTCCAGCACAACCGGACCGTATTCGCGCGGCTCCCACGGATAGAACGATTCGAGGTTGCGCGCGACCATCGCCTGGACCAGCTCCTGCTCGGTCCATTGCGACATCGGACGAGAACTGACGGTCACGCCGTCGCGCATGACGACGGCAGAATCCGCCAGCTCGAACACTTCTTCCAGGTGGTGCGAAATAAAAATGATGCCCATGCCCGCCGCACGCAAACGGCGCACAACGGCATACAGGTTCGCGATATCGCCGCGTTGCAGTGCGGCGGTAGGCTCATCCATCACGAGGATGCGTGCCTCGCGTGCGACCGCTTTCGCGACTTCCACGAGTTGCCGCTTGTTGAGCGGCAGATCGCCAAGGCGCATTGACGGCGACACGCTCTCGAGCCCGACTTGCGCAAGCGCCTTGCGGGCATCGTCATTCGCTTCTCGGCGCTTCACGAAGCCGCCTTGCGAAGGCATGCGCCCGAGGAACAGGTTTTCCGCCACGGTCATGTCGTTGACCAGCGACAGCTCCTGATAAATCACTGCGACGCCCGCATCGATTGCGGCGTGCGTCCCGCGCCCGAGCGGCACCCCGTTGATCGCAATGCTGCCCTCATCAGGCTCGTACGCACCCGACAGCGTCTTGATCAGCGACGATTTGCCCGCGCCGTTTTCGCCGACAATCGCCATCACGTGACCGGCTTCCAGCGTCAGGCTCACGCCGCGCAACGCCTTCACGCCCGGAAAGCTCTTGACGATGCCTTCCATGCGCAACAACGGCGCATGACCACCCGGCGTGGCAGCTCGCCCGCTAGCCACCTCCGGCACATTCGTTTCGGCACTCATGTTCGATTCTCGTCTGGCTTGAAGCATGCGGCCCGCAACGCGGGCGCGCATGTTCGCATTTACAGATTACTGGCTGACCTGCAGCGACCAGAGGCCGTACTTCTTGGTTTCATCGGAGTCGATATTCGACTTGTCGATCAGCAGCGTCGGCCACGCATAGTTGGCGGGCACGTCCTTCTTCGCCTGGTAGTCCGTGATGAAGCTCAACGCCTTGGCCGCCATTTCGATCGGGTTCTGCGAGATTGTCGCGTCCTGCTTGCCCGCGCGGATCGCCGACAAAGCCTGCGCCGTGCCGTCCGCGCCGATCACCATGATGTGATCCTTGTCGCCGAGCGGCTTGTAGCGATTCGCGTTGTCGATGGCCTTTTCCGCGCCCACCGTGTTGTCGTCGTTCGCGCCGAACACCGCATCGATCTGCGGGAATTTCTGCAGAATGTCCGTCATGGCGTTAAGCGACTTCTCCTGGTCGAACGCGCCTTCCTGACGTGCCACGACCTTGATGTCCGGATACTTCGCGATTTCGTCGGAGAAGCCTTTCTCGCGGTCAGTTGCAGCGGTCGTGCCGACGAGGCCGATCAGGTCGACCACATTGCCCTTCGGCGATCCGTAACGCGTCTTCAATTGATCCGCGATCCACTTCGCGCCTGTCGCACCGAGGGCGACGTTATCCGATGCCACGAACGAGGTCACCTTGCCGCCGTCTGAGCCGCGATCGAGCATGAACACGGGAATGCCCATGCTGTTAGCCTTTTCCACGGCGGGGATGATTGCTTTCGAGTCAATCGGGTTCAGCACGAGCGCATTCACGCCCTGGCTCAGGAGGTTGATCGCGTCATTGACCTGCTGCTGGGCGTCGCCGTTCGCATTGGTCTGCACGAGGTCGAAGCCCTGATCTTTAGAGCCCTTTTCCACACCCAGCTTCAAGCCGACAAAGAACGCGTTGTTCAGCGTGGAGACCGAGAAACCGATCTTCGTCTTGCCGCCCGCCGCCGGAGCAGCACTTGCCATTGCCGCTGGTGCGCTTGCGCCCGCATCGCTTGCCGCCGTGCCCGAAGACGACGGCGATTCGCTCTTCGAACAACCTGCCAGCACCGTAGCCGCACACAGGACCACCGTCCCCGCTGTCGCGCCGAGCTTGCCCCATGCATCGAATCTTCCTGAATTCCAAGCCATGTCTGTCTCCGTTTTTCACATTATTAAGGCGGTTTTGCTACGCGTTGCAGATGTAGCGTGTGATGCAACGATCAGTTCTACTGCGTTCTCCTCGGACCATAACTCCTGAACTTCTCTACGACGATCTGCATCTCTTCGTCCGGCAGCACGGGCGGCGTGCCAAGCTGGCACGCCAGCAGGTACTGCTTCGCCAGCACTTCGACTTCATGCGCGAGCCACAACGCACGCCCAAGATCGGGGCCGAGCGCGATCACGCCATGATGCGCAAGCAGACAGGCGCTGCGTTCCTGCAAGGCGGCGACGGCATGATCGGAGAGCGCCTGGCTGCCGAAGGTCGCATACGGTGCGCAGCGAATGGAATTGCCGCCCGCTGCCGCGACCATGTAGTGATGAGCGGGAATATCGCGGCCGTGAATGGCGAACGCGGTGGCCGCTGCTGAATGGGTGTGAACGATCGCATGCGCATCCGGCCGCGAGTCCAATATGTCGCGATGAAAGCGCCACTCCGACGAGGGTCTGGCCTGGTCGAGCACCGGCGACGGCTCCTTGATATCCATCGGCAACCAGACAATCGAGCTTGCACGCAGTTGCGCAGTGGGAACGCCGCTAGGCGTGATCAGAAAGCCGTCGAGCCAGCGCGCGCTAACATTGCCCGACGTGCCTTGATTGATACCCAGGCGCTCCATTTCGCGTACGGTATGGACGATCTGTTCGCGCAACGCGTTATCGTTCATGCCGCGTCTCCTTCCATGGCGAACAGTGTGGCCAGGTTTTGCGCGAATGGCGCCTGCACGATGCCGCGTTCGGTGATAAAGCCGGTCACAAGCTCGTGCGGCGTTACATCGAACGCGGGATTGCTAACCTTCATGTTTGCAGGCGCGATGCGCTGGCCATAGAGGTGCGTGATTTCATCGTCACGGCGTTGTTCAATCACGATCGAGTCGCCCGTTGCCGTGTGCAGATCGAGCGTGGATGACGGACAGGCCACGTAGAACGGAATGTCGAAATGCCGCGAGACAATCGCCAACGCCAGCGTGCCGATCTTGTTGGCGAAATCGCCGTTTGCCGCGACGCGATCCGTGCCGACGATCACCACGTCGACGAGTCCTTGCGCCATGATGGAGGCCGCCATGCTGTCGGTGATCAACGTCACATTCACGCCGGCTTGCTGCAGCTCGTAGGCTGTGAGACGCGCGCCTTGCAGCAGCGGGCGGGTTTCATCGGCGTAGACGCGGAACTTCGTGCCTGAGGCGTGCGCCTTGTAGATCGGAGCGGTTGCTGTGCCGAGGCCAGTCGTGGCGAGCGCGCCCGCATTGCAGTGGGTCAACACGCCGCAACCTTCGGTGATCAGCGGCAAACCATATGCGCCGATGCCTTCGCACAGCGCGCGGTCTTCCTCGTGGATGGCGACGGCTTCGTCGATCAATACGCGCAGCAGCGATGCCGGTTCGCTCGCAGGCGACGCGTGCGCCGCCTGAAGCATGCGCGTGAGGCTCCAGCTAAGGTTGACCGCCGTGGGCCGCGCGCTGTCGAGATACGCCGCCTGCTTCGCCAGTTGCGCGCGAAACCCGGCTATCGTTAAATGGACGCTCGCACGCATCGCCACGCACAACCCATACGCCGCCGCTACACCGATGGCCGGCGCACCGCGCACCCGAAGCTCGTGAATGGCGCGCCAGACTTCCTCGGCTGTCGTTAGCTTTTCAACGACGGTTTCGTGCGGCAGACGCGTTTGATCGAGGATCGACAAGCCGTCGTTTTCCCATGCAATGGTCGCTGGAAGGTTCGGAATAGACGGCGTGGAAACCATGCGTGCTCCAGAGGCATCACGGGTTGAGATGGAATGGGCGCAGGTCATGAGGCAAATCCAATCTCCCGCGCGAGACCAATGACGTCTTCTATGCTCGTCAGCGAGGCGCGCTCCATCAGCAGCGTCTCCGCACACTGCAGGCAGCGCACTTCGATCGCGGCGCGCGCGGCGTCGTCGGTAATACGTGTGATGTCTGCTACTTTTGCCATGCCGACGATCCGCCGGATCATCTTGCATCCTGCAAAGCCGAGCGTGTCCGCGAACAGTTGTTGCATAAAGTGCGCCCTGAACGCATCGGCACATACGCGACTCGGGTCGTTGCCTATGAAGTGCGTCTTGCTGCGCCCTTCGTGATCGCGCCAAAGCGCCTGGAATTTTGCCGAGAAGCCAGACCAGATGTCGCACACCTGATCGAGCAACCACGCCTGATACGGTTCCGGCGAAGCGCCGTTGACGCGGCCATGCCAGTCCCTCGAGAAATAGGCGAGCAGCAGATTGGCGATGATCGCGCCAACGTCGAACGCCATCGGTCCGTAGAAAGCGAACTCGGGATCGATCACATAGGTCTCGTCTTCATTGACCATGATCGAACCTGTGTGCAGGTCGCCGTGAATCAGCGTCTCGGCCCGGTTCATGAATGCCCACTTCATCTCGCCAACCGCCGCGCGCAATTCAGGCGTGTACCGTAGCCGGTCAATGGCCGCGCGTGGCAACGCCGCGCTATAGACGTTCGAAGAATGGTCCTCGAACGGATACGTAAATACGAGGTCTTCAGTGATCCTGCATAGTTCGCCGTTGACCGCGGCGGCCATGGCCTGCTTCTTGATGTCGGGTGCGAGAAAGAGATCTGAGCCGAAAAACAGCGTGTTGGCGAGAAACGTGGAGAGATGATCGGCGAGCTTCGGATACACCACACCATTCATGAGCCCCTGGCGCAGAATGCAATGCGATGACAGCCGCTGCATCACCATCAGGAACAGTTCGCTATCGGCATGGTAGACCTTCGGGACGTGCTCCGGGCACAGCGCCCCGAAGCGCCTGAGGGCTGCGACCTCGCGCTCGAGCCGCTCGCGCGTGAGCGGCCAGGCCTTGCCTACAAGCCGCAGAAACGGCGGCGCCTGCTTGACCACCACGCTCTTTGCCGGCGTCCTCGCATTGCTCGCGAAGTAGACGTAGTTCAGATTGCCGTCACCGACTTCGGCAATATCCAGTTCGGCCGGCTCGCCGAGCAGCTTGTGTACAACAGGAATGCCTCGCAAATACGCCGATAGCTCGGACGCATTCAACGCCTCAAATTCCATGGTGCCTCCTCCGCGATCGACCCAACCGCGCGCCCGCTATCAGTGGCGCTTGCGTACCAGGTCGAACTTGAAGATGCTCGTGTTGTAATAGTCGTTGCTATAGCAAAGCGGCTCGCCGCTTTGATCAAAATCCACTTCGTCCAGCAACAGGAACAACCCAAATCCTTCGCCCAGTTCGGGCAGATCACGCGGCGTCAGGATGGTCGGCTGGATCGATGAGTGCGTATGCGAGAGTCGCCTCCCGGTGCGGTAGAACATGGCGAACAGCGATTCGCCTAGCTCGCCGTTCGCGGCATCGAACACCTGCTTCGGGACAATGTCGATGCAATACGCCGCAACGGCATCATCAGCCCTTCTGACCCGCTCGATCCGCACACACGGATCGCCCGCCTTCAGTCCCAGCTTTTCCGCCAGACTTTCCGATGCCTCGATATGCTCAATCTGCAGACGACTGGTTGACGGCACGGCGCCGACGCTCTTGATCATATCGGTCACAGACATCAGATCATCGAGACCGCCTTGCAATTTCAACGAAACTTGTCTGATGAAGGTACCGCGCCCCTGCACGCGCGACAGCAGCCCGTGCGAGATCATCTGCGCCACGGCTTCACGCAAGCTCGAGCGTCCCACGCCCAGCAATTCGCAAAGCTCGATCTCCGTAGGGATCTGATCGCCGGGTTTCAGGCCCTTCTCGCGAATCATCGCGAGAAGCGAATCCTGAATCTTGTCGCTCATCGACCGTTCTACGCTCAGGCGCATACGCAGGCCCATCCGTTGTTCTTTTTTAAAGAATACATCAGACGTCTGATGTTTTTCTCAGGATTTACCCTGGCCGATGCAGCCATGGCGCGTCGGAGAGCCGGCCCTCAATAAACTCCTTGAGCAGTCTGACCCGTTCCGGCAAATGCGCCCGGTACGGCGCAATCCACTGAACGTCAGAGTCCAGTTTCGCGTAGTCACACAACACGTGAGTCAGGCTCCCGCTCTGAATGTGCGCGTAGACATCCCAGTACGGACGAAGCGCAATCCCCGCTCCACTCAGTGCCCAGTCGCGCAGTGCCTCGCCGTTGTTGCTGGAAAGCGGGCCCGAAACGCGCACGTCGATGGTCGACTCCTCGGCACCCTGCGGCGATACACGATTCAGGCGCCACACGTACGATGGCATGTCGCGTTCGAGCATCAACAGGCAAGTATGGCGCGAAAGATCAGCGGGCGTCTGCGGCACGCCCGCACGCTGCAGATAGTCGGGCGCCGCCACCATCACGCGGTTGTTCCGCGCAAGGGTATGGATGATCCATTGTGTGGACAGCGGGCGCCACAGCCACACAGCAGCGTCGAAACCCTCCGCCTGGAGATCGGGCAGCGTGTTCCGAAGATGCAGTTCGATCCGAACGGATGGATACAGACGCGAGAATGCGTCGATGACAGGCGCCATCCACTGTCGACCAAAGCCGACGTTACACGCCAGCTTGATCAGACCTACCGGCGTGGTACTGAAGTCTGCGATGCGGGCCTCAAGGCTTTCAAACCCCGCAACCAGTTGCATGGCCTGCTCACAATACAGATCGCCTTCAGGCGTGGGCACGACGCTGCGGGTTGTCCTCCTGAAGAGACGCACTGCCAGTTGAGCCTCGATCTGCGCAAGCCGCTTGGTGATGGCTGCGCCGCTCACCCCCAAACGCCGCGCCGCACCGATCAGACTGCCCGTTTCCCGTACCGCCAGCACCAGCGCCAGGTCCGCTCGCTCCAGCATTCCTAACCTCAGGTTAATAAAGAAGTGAGCCATTATGGTATTGCAAGATCGCAATCAGGCGCCAAGAATGTATTGATGCAGCGGCGATGAATGCGGCGTCGCAACAAGATGCTGCACGGCGCGCTTAAATGATGCGCAACGCCACTATAAAGACGGAGACAAACATGGAACTCAGCTTGCCGTCAGCGCTGCGAAGTAATTACGCGATCATGGCGAGAATCGACCGGTTGCCCAGGTCGCGTCATCTGATGAAGATCGTCGCGCGAATTGCTGCGGGCGGCTGGTTCGAATTCTTCGAGCTATTTATGCCGGGCTTTATTTCGTTGGGTCTGATGCGCTCCGGCATCTATACGATCGCCAACAAGGGCTTGCTGGATGTTCATAGCTTTGCCAGCTTTCTCGCTTCGTTCTTTATCGGCATGTTTCTTAGTACTGCTGCTTTCGGCGCGGTGTCCGACCGCTTTGGACGGCGCGCGGTGTTCGTATATTCGATGATGGTCTACTCGGCATCGCAGTTTGCGGTGGCTGTTCTTGGCGATCCGTTGTTGATCGATCTGGCGCGCTTCATCGCCGGCTTTGCCGTCGGCATGCAACTCGTGAACAACGATTGCTACGTCACCGAGCTGACTCCCCGGGCGAGCCGCGGCCGCTACATGACGACTTCGTACATCTTCGTGCTGTCGGCCATTCCAGTGGCGGCCTTGCTTGCTGCGATCCTCGTGCCGCTCGATCCGTTCGGAATCGCTGGCTGGCGGATCGTCGTGATGATCGGCTCGGCTAGCGGCCTGATTGTTTTCCTGCTGCAGCGCGGTTTGCCCGAATCGCCGCGCTGGCTAGAAGTCCACGGCCGGGTGGAGGAAGCCGATCGTGTGGTACGTGAGATCGAACAGGCTGTGGAAAACGAGCGTGGCGAGCCTTTATCCGCGCCTGATCTGAGCGTGCCGGATCCGATCATCGAAAAAGGGCGATGGAGAGAAATCTTCAGTCGCTTCTATCTGTCACGCACGATCATCGTGTCGCTGTTCCAGTTCTCGCAGACCATCGCGGTGTTTGGCTTTACCGCATTCGTGCCAGTGCTGCTTATCCAGCACGGCTTCTCGATCGTCCACTCGCTCAACTATTCGCTCGCGATCGTGCTGATGGCACCGGTCGGCGCCGCCGTAGGCAGCTATTTTTCCGAACGTATCGAGCGCAAATGGCAGCTCGTTTTATGTGCCTGTCTGATCGGAGCGGCGGGAACGCTGTTTGCCACGGGCCACAATGTGCCGCTGATTGTTTGCACAGGTGGACTGATCGCGCTTGGCAACAACTGGATGATTGCCATCTTTCATCCCTATGCGGCGGAACTCTTCCCTACGCGCATTCGTGCCCGCGCCATTGGATTCACCTTTTGCTGGAGCCGCGTGAGTTCTGTTTTTGTGGGCTACTGGGTGGGCGATCTGATGGCCAGTTATGGTCAGCGTGGCGTGTTCCTCATGATTGGCGTTGCCATGGCCGCAATCATCGTTGGTATTGGCGCGTTCGGTCCGCCGACTAACGGCCGCAGCCTTGAAGAGCTTTCGCCATGAATCGCATCAATCATTAGACATCCTCATTTTAACGGAGAAAGACGCATGAAAATAGGTATTCTGGAAGGCGACGATATTGGCCATGAGGTCGTGCCCGAGACAGTGAAAGTGATGCGAGCGGCTGCTGAAGTGGCCGGTCTCGAGATCGACTGGCATCCCGTTCCAATTGGCCGCAAAGCGTACGACACGCTCGGCTATACGTTGCCTCCCGGTACATTGGAAAGGCTTGAGGCGCTCGACGGATGGGTGCTCGGACCGATCGGACATATGGCTTATCCGAAAGTGCCTGAGGCAGTCAATCCGCATCCGATCTTGCGCAAACACTTCGATCTGTTTGCGAATATCCGCCCTTCCCTCTCGTATGCCGGCATTGAGTCGTTGCATCAGAATGTCGATCTTGTCATCGTGCGGGAGAACAATGAGGGGTTTCAGCCAGACCGCAATGTTGTGGCCGGGTGTGGAGAATTTCGGCCTACTCATGATGTGACCATTTCGGTGCGCGTGATCACCCGCGCTGGGTCATCGAAAGTGTTGCACGAGGCGTTCAAGCTGGCACGATCGAGACGCAAGCAGGTGACCGTGGTTCATAAGGATACGGTGTTCAAACTCGGGTGCGGCATGTTCGTTGAGGAGGCCAAACGCATTGCGGCAGAATATCCCGATGTGGTCATGAACGAAGCGATTGTCGATACGTTCGCGATGCGTCTCGTGATGACGCCGCAGAAGTACGATGTAGTCGTCACCACCAATATGTTTGGCGACATTCTTAGCGATGAGGCCGCGGGACTTGTTGGAGGTCTCGGTTTGGCGCCGGGGCTCTCAGCTGGACCGCGACATGCGATGGCTCAGGCCACGCATGGGTCGGCCCCCGACATTGCGGGTCGCGGCATTGCGAATCCGTACGCGATGGTTATGTCTGGGCAGATGCTGCTTGATTGGCTCGGACGTAAGCATGACGTCGCCAAAGCAAGCGAAGCCGCTGTGCTGATTGAGAAAGCTGTGAGCACCGTTATGCGTGAGAAGCGTTCGCTTACGGCCGATCTGGGTGGGACCAGTAAGACTCATGAGATGGGTGACGCTATCGTGCAGGCCATTGGGCAAAACTAGTCGGTGCAGAAGGGGCTTCGAGGTTTGGACGCAGGGACCCGTCGATTCACTCAGGACGGTTGCGGCCAAGCCGGTGGTGCTTCGCACCTGATCATCGTCGCGTTGGCCTTTTCAACCGTGAGGTTAACTGAGCGTGCGCCGTGCGGTCGCGTGCGATGACGCGTACCTGCTGGCACGGTAAGCAGCTGACCGGAGCGCAGGTCGACCGATCCATCATCGAAGTCGATGATGAGCACGCCTTCGATGACCAGGAATGTTTCGTCGGAATCGGGGTGCAGGTGCCAGAAATAGGGTCCGTCCATGACGCTCAAATGAACATCATGGTCGTTCACGCGAGTTAGAACCTGATTTGAATAGCCTTCAAGTGTGCCACCCGCGAGCGCACCCATGTTGATCGGTTGGATCATGTCGTCTCCCGTGAAGCTCGGTTGGACCAACACTGCACGGCGCAGGCGCACCGCGTGTTCCATACTCCCAGCATAGCCCGCGGTTGAAGCGCTCACTAAGCCAAAAATTCTCGTGAGTATGTGAGCGGAATTGACCGGTCACGGCAGATCGAAACTGCTTGGGTTGGGTTCGATGATGGCGGAATGGTCAGGCAGTCCGAGCAGCGTCGTTTATCAGGGCGTTGCTTCGCATCCACTGCTCGAGCCCGCAGACCGCGATACCCCGTTGCGCGTTGAATGTGCTTTGCTGATTCCAAGCAACACCGCGCCCTTCCGCAAAAACGACGCGGTACTTCCGCAGAGAATCATGGGGTTCCTGGGCCAGTTTCAGCTTCAATTCATCTACGCTCCAATCATTGCGAAGGACATCTGTGCCCATCAATCTGTCGACCGTGTCCGCCAGTTGACGATAAGTCACCGTGTCACCCGCGATATGCACGATCTGATTGGTAATTCTCGGCTCCGAGAACACAATCTCCGTCGTCAGGGCGCCGATGTCCTCCGACGTCGTCACCGTCACCGCGTTGTCCCAACCGCCTAATGCGTTCACGGTGTTCTGGGCCAGATCCACAACGCCGAAGGATGGTTCGAACAGGAAGCTCGTAAACATGCCGGCCGAGACAATGACCCATTCGGTCTGCACTTGCGAGCGGAGAAGATCGCGCACGTCGAGTTGTTCGTCGAACAGATCCTGCGCGCTTCCTCTACCGATCACGTCATAGTCGACGCCGAATTGCCAAGGGAAATACCGTTTGACTCCGGCATCCAGCGCGGCTCGGGCGAGTTTTAGTTGTACGCCCGGACCGCCGACAAACCCGGTGCACGAAATGACGGTATCGAACCGTCGAAAAATGTCGGCGATTGCAGCGCCCGATTGGTCTGCAAGATCTCCTGGAACGATTTGGATGCCTAATGAGCGAAGCTCTGCCACGTCCTTCTGTTTGACTGGGTCCGTGGATTCAATCGTCGCCGGGCGGAGTAGCACTGCCACGGGGATGGCGGCGGGCGCCGTTCGGCGCACAAGCGTGCGCAGTACAGCCATGCCAAGTTCGCCTGCGCCTAGAACGAGAATGCCGTTGTCATGCAACATATGCGTTACCTCTTTAGAGAAGCGGAGTTGGGTAGAAGCGGAGTTCGCGACCGGACTACGCAGCACACGCTTTGTGCTGACCGGAGAGTCGGGTCGTCGAATGATCAGGAGTGTAGGGGCGCACAGGCGTCGCATTGTTCGCCGTGGCGGAATACAGAAAGCATCGAGGTCAAATCAACCGGCTCTGCTCGCAAGCCGGACAGGCTCGTTGAGCTGGAACGTCCGGCGGTGACGGTATGATGGGTCTCCTTCAAGCTGCCGGCCGTGCTCTGCTGACGACCAGACCAAGGCGATCGCGCATGGACAAACTTCTGGCAATGACCACCTTTGTACGTGTCGTCGAGGCACAAAGCTTCAGCAAGGCAGCGGAGACGTTGTCGATGCCTCGATCGTCCGTCACGACAGTCATCAAGAATCTGGAGGCCCATCTTGGCACGCCACTGCTCAGGCGGAGTACCCGAACGCTAAGCCTGACCGATGCGGGCGCGCGTTACTTCGCATCGTGCCAGGCCATTCTGTCCGACATTGCGAAAGCGGAGATCGACCTCTCTTCTGACGCAACGACCCCACGCGGGCGTGTGCGAGCAGGTATGCCCGGCCTGATCGCCCGGGCGATCGTCTTGCCGAGGCTGCTCGAGTTCGAGAAGCGTTTTCCGGACATCGAACTAGTGCTTGGGCTCAGTGACCGACCCGCCGACCTGATCTACGACGGCATTGATTGCGTCATCCGCACTGGCGAACTGACGGATTCGACACTGGTTGCGCGTCGGCTTGGGCAACTTGGTTGGCTAACCTGCGCGTCGCCCGGCTATCTCAGGGAGCATGGCGAGCCCGATTCGGTGAGCGCGCTGGGCGCTCACCGCGTAGTCAACTACATATCGAATGCGACCGGCCGGCCGCTTGACTGGCGCTTCAAGGTTGACGGTGAAGATCTTGCGATCGCGATGCAAAGCCGCTTTTCCATCAACGAGACGGAAGCCTATTTGCAATGCGGTCTGGAAGGGCTGGGGCTGATTCAGATATCACGATTCGCAGCATTTCCATACCTGCAAACCGGACGGCTCAAGGAAGTGCTCGCTGACGCTCGATGCTCGCCGGTGCCGATTTCCATCGTCTATCCACTCGGCCGAAATGCAACTGCCGCGATCAAGGCATTTGTCGATTGGATCGTCGAGATCTCGACGACTGCTTCATTTCAATGACATGTAGTCCGAAGCACTATCAGGAAACAGGCGCGCGCACGGAAAGTCGATGAACGCGCGCAACCTCTGGGCGTCCGCGCTCGCCCGCCCGGTGACAACGAAGCCTCAACCGCGGACCGCCACAGTAACCACAACGAGAGCCGAGAAGATCAGCGCCGGAGCGAGATGCCGGAACGGCTCCCGATTTCGTAGCAGTGTGAAAAGAGCGCCAATCATGATCGCACCGGCCAGCGTTAAGCCCAAAACTCGGGTTTGTTGTCCAAGCAGAAGTGCTGCACTGAGCAGCTCGAGAGCGCCACAGAGCAAACGAAACCATGCCGGGTAACCCCAGCGTGCGAAGTCGCGCTTCACCGCGCCGCGTCCTGCGAGATTGACCACCCCCGCAACGGCGAACAGAACCGCTACGATCGTCGCGAGAATCGATCCAAAAGATGCAATGTTTAACGCCATCGTCATGCTCCGTTGCTTTGCTGAAAATGCTTCTGTACAGAGAGGTCCGCAATCAGGCCCGGGCCGTGGGGTTCCCACGCAAGAACTCGCCGGGCATGCTGAGCGCTTACCGTCTGGTCGAGCGCCAGTGCGTCAGCGAACGGTCCA
>NZ_JAMFSB010000386.1 GCF_026225065.1 Paraburkholderia sp.
AATGTCCGCGAAAGTCGATAACTTGGCAACCAACTCGGTGGCGCGAGCGTCCGTTGTACTCCGGAAGCGGCCATGGCAGTGTGAGCAGTCCGAACGGCAGTTGTGGGTCGACCGCGGACAGTCGGGGCCGCCTCCTCGCGCTGCAGTCGGCGGCCCTACTTGTATAGCGAATCTATACACTATACAATACCGCCATGATCAAATCGTCCGAGCACAAAGGCCTGAAGGCGTTTTTCGAGACGGGCAGCAAGGCAGGCATCCAAACCGACCACGCGTCGAAGCTACGTCGCCAATTGGCTCATCTCGACGAGGCGCGATCGGCGCAGGATATGAACGTGCCGGGCTGGAAACTGCATCCGCTGCACGGCGATCTCGCGGGACACTTCGCCGTTTCCGTCAATGGAAACTGGCGTATGACGTTTCGATTCGAGGGCACGGACGCCGTTCTCGTTGACTACCAGGACTACCACTGAGGTTTTGATGACCCGTATGCACAATCCGCCGCACCCCGGCGAAACGCTTCGCGAGGACGTTCTCCCTGCGCTTGGACTGACCGTGACCGCCGCCGCCCAGCAGCTGGGCGTCACGCGCGCGGCGCTCTCGCGGGTTCTCAACGGACGCGCTGGGATCTCGCCGGAGATGGCGCTACGCATCGAAGGTTGGTTGGGCGTCGATCGTGGCGGCCGCGCTGATCTATGGGTCGCACAGCAGGCCGCTTACGACTTATGGCAGGTCCGCTCGCACGGCGCACCGCGCGTTGAGCGTGCACACGAGGTGGAGGTTGCGTGATTCCCGTGCGCTGTCAGGGATCGCGACGCTGCTTGAGCGCTGCCTGCGTCGGTTTTTCCCTGAGAACTGCCTGCCGGAATGGGAGCAGGAAATTGCGGTCGACGCTCAGCGTAACCCGCAAGGCAGGAACGACGTCACTCGGCTCGACCTGATGGTTCGGCTGTACATCGACAGGTTCGTTCTGCACGATCGCGGACACAAGACCATCGACGGGCTGGTAGCGACGCATACGCACGATCGCGAGCACTACATGCGCATCGCGTCGGCGCTTCCTTTGTTGCAGATGCTGGCGACCGGCGAAACCGGTATGCTGGTCGCTCCGAAGGCAGACGACTTCGACGATGAGCGCGAGATCTAGGACATCGATAAGGTCATCAAGCAAAAGGCCGTGTTGTACATGGGCCTCGACTCGCTGTCGAACAACATCGTGCAGAAGGCGATTGCCTCGATGGTGCTCTCGGACGTAGCGGCCGTCTGCGGCGCGATCTATAACTTCTACGCGAAGCCGCCGGAGGTCGTTTTGATCATCGACGAAATCGCCGAGGCGATCAACGAGCAGGTCATCCAGATCCTGAACAAGGGCCGCGGCGCCGGCTTCAAAGCGTTCGTCGCGTTCCAGACCTGGGCCGACCTGGAAGCAAAGCTCAGAAACGCAGCAAAAATGCTCCAGGTTTTGGGGAATCTGAATCACCAGATCTACGATTGGAAGACAGCGACACCGCGGCACCGTGACGCAGCGAAAACAGTCCCGTTCGTTACGTAATCGGCAGGTCAGACAGCTGTCGGCCAGTTGGGGCGGTCGTCGTGCCGAGACGGATGCCCGTTGTAAGACTCGAAGCGGCCCTCCAGAGACAACTATGGCATTGCTGCCCAGGAGTCACCCCCCGAGGACTTACCCTCGACGCTGTCAAACTTCTTGACATCGTGAATTTGGCTTCATAAATTCGCTTCGACTGAGCCGTCATTGTTTCTGGCGGCTCCACGGCAACGATGCCGTGCTACATATGAAAGGCTATGCAGCCCCCGAACTTGCGTCCAACGCTGGTTCGGGGGCTTTTTGCTTTTGGGAGAAGAAATGATGACGTTGCAGTACAACCCCACGGAACGTGGCGTCGGAGACTTGGTGGTCGCATGCGTTCAGATGGAACCTCATGTCGGCAGGAAGCACGACAACGTGGCGCAGTGCATCCGGCACATCGAAGCCGCCGCGAATCACGGCGCGTCTTTGATCGTGTTGCCGGAGCTGGCCAATACCGGCTACGTGTTCACCGATCGCACTGAGGCGCTCGCGCTGGCCGAACCGTTGCCGGAAGGGGAAACCGCGAAAATGCTTGCTGAAACGGCGGAGCGTCTTGGCGTCCATATCGTCAGCGGCATCGCCGAGAGGGCAGGCAAGCAACTCTATAACTCAGCCATCCTAACCGGTCCAGCGGGTCACGTCGGCGTCTATCGCAAACTGCATCTCTGGAATAACGAACATCTCTTCTTCGAACCGGGCGATCGTGGCGTTCCGGTGTTCGACACGCCGCTGGGACGAATCGCCATCGCAATCTGCTACGACGGCTGGTTTCCCGAAACATATCGGCTTGCCGCGATGCAAGGTGCGGACATCGTTTGCGTACCGACCAACTGGGTACCGATGCCGGCGCAACCGGACGATCGCCCCGCCATGGCCACGACGCTCACCATGGCGGCCGCACACAGCAACGGCGTGGTGATCGCATGTGCAAACCGCATCGGCATGGAGCGGGGTCAACCGTTCGTCGGCCAGAGCCTCATTGTTGGCGGCAACGGATGGCCGGTCGCGGGCCCGGCCAGTGTCGATCGCGAAGAAATTCTGTATGCCGCAATCGATCTCACGCGCACCCGTTCGGAACGCACGCTGAACGCCTTCAATCACGTCCTGCACGATCGGCGCGCGGACGTGTACGACCCGATGCTGGGCACCGGCTGGCCGACCTCACGCGCATGAGGCATCCGATAGCCCGCCCGTACGAAACACAAGAATTTCATTCGACCACTGTGAGGAAAAAATCCATGACTCCGTTCAATAGAAAAATCCTTGGCGGCGCAGCGGCACTCGTCGCGGCCTGCACCTGCGTGAGTGCGCTCGCTGCCGATCCGATCAGGATCGGCGTAGCGGTGGGGCTGTCCGGCGCCAATAGTGTGGTCGCGCCGGCCGTCGTGCAGTCGTCGCAACTCGCTGTCGACGAAATCAACGCAGCGGGTGGGATCATGGGCCGCCAGGTGCAGCTCGACATTACCGACGACGCATCCGGTGCAGTCGGCGCGCAGAAAGCGTACGACACGCTCGTGTTCCAGAAAAACGTCGACGCGATCATTTCCATGGAAACGAGCGCCGCGCGTAACGCGGCGCTGCCGATCGTGGCGCGCGGCAAGAAGCCGTTCGTGTACACGTCGTTTTATGAAGGCCGTTCGTGCAGTCCGTGGATGTATGTCAACGGCTGGGTGCCTGAGCAGCAGGTCGCGCCGGTGGTCGATTACTTCGCGAAGAGCAAGGGCGTCAAGACCTTCTATCTGGTCGGTAACGACTACGTTTTTGGCCGCGGTATGCTTGGATTCACCAAAAAATACATCGAGGAGCACGGAGGCAAGGTAGTCGGCGAGGAGTACTTGCCGATCGACGGCACCGACTGGACGTCGATTCTTTCCAAGATCCGTGCGGCTCATCCTGATGCGTTGATCAGCGCGACGGCCGGCGGCGCGCCTAACGTGTCGCTTGCCAAACAACTGAAGGGTTCTGGCATGACGTTGCCTTATGGCAACCTGGCGATCGACGAGGGCACGGCGAAGAGCATGGGCGACGTTGCCACGGGCATGTACATGTCGGGCTCCTACCTGACGGGCATCGATACCCCGGGCAACAAGAAATTTCTCGCGGCCATGGACAAGAAATTTGGCAAGGATCTGAAGACGCCGAACGAGTTGTCCGAGCCGCAGTATGAAGCGTTCTTCCTGTACAAGGCCGCAGTCGAAAAAGCGGGCTCAACCGGCGCCGACAAAGTGATCAAGGCGCTGGGCCAGGTGTCGTTCGACGGACCGCG
Source organism: Paraburkholderia sp. (assembly GCF_026225065.1). GTDB lineage: Bacteria > Pseudomonadota > Gammaproteobacteria > Burkholderiales > Burkholderiaceae > Paraburkholderia. Next base: position 3,855 of record NZ_JAMFSB010000386.1, read on the forward strand.
CGGACCGGTGGCCATGAACAGGAGCCGGCACACGCCTCTCGCCATGCGCCTGGGCCAGATACAGGCGGACGGCTCGATCAGGATCTTGGAGACGTTCCCGAACGTGGATCCGGGCGCGCAGTGCCCGAACATCAAGTAGACGCAACTGAAAATACGGCATCCGAGCTGATGCGCATCCGCAGGCGACGCGCAGGCGGATGCGACTGGAGAAGACAATGGTTTTGGCACTCGATATTTTCACAACCGCGGCGGTGCTGTTCATCGTGACCGCAGGGTTAATGGTGATTTTCGGCGTGATGAAAATCGTCAATTTCGCCCACGGTGCGCTGCTGACAATAGGCGCGTACGCGAGCTTCGTCGTGACGCAGCTCAAGCTGAGTCCGTGGCTCGGTCTGCCGCTCGCGGTCGTGGTGGGTACCGTCGTGGGCATGCTCGTCGAGCAGGTGATCGTGCGCCCGCTCTACAAGCGTCCGCTCGACGCGATCCTTGCGACCTGGGGTCTGGGCATCGTGATCGGACAGCTCATCGTAATGGCCTTCGGCCGCGAGGCGCAGTTCGTGGCGACACCGCTCAAAGGAGCCGTCACCATCGGTGGAACCGATTACTCGGCCTATCGTTTGCTACTGATCCCGATCGCGCTGGGTCTGTGCGTCCTCATGACCGCACTTCTCACGGGAACGCGCTTTGGCATCAAGACGCGCGCGGTAATCATGAACGAGGATCTGGCGCGAGGACTCGGCATTCATTCCGGCCGCATCCGTTTTATCACCTTCAGTCTGGGCGCCGCGCTCGGTTCGCTCGCCGGCACGCTCATCACGCCGCTGTCGAGCGTCGACCCCGACATGGGACTGCCGTGGCTGGTGAGCGCGTTCATGCTGGTCATGGTTTCAGGACACTCGATGCTCAGTCTGCTGGTGACGTGCCTCATATTCGGCGCTTGCCAGGTACTGGTCAGCACGTTCGTGAGTCCGGTGCTGGGTGGGTTGACCATCGCCGTACTGGCGGCGCTCACGCTGCGCATTCGTCCCAAGGGGTTCTCTCATGGCTAAAGTCGACGCATCGTCCCATCGAGCCCGAGGTCAAGCTGTGCAAAGCGATGCGCAAGCACACAACCGGCGAACGATTCACGGACGCGGTCTGCTTATGGCCGGAGGCCTGGCTGTCATGCTGCTGGCTGCGGGTCCACTTGTTTTCGGCTCGTATCTGCTCAACGTCCTCATTCAGGCCTTCTTCTTCTCGATCGTGGCCGTGACCGTGGATATCCTGTGGGGATACACCGGGTATCTGACATTCGGGCAATCGGCGTTCTTCGGTCTCGGCGCCTACGCCGCGGGTCTCGTCTTTACGCACGGTGGTTTCTCGGCGGGTTATGTGGTGCTCGCACTGGGGGCGGCGATCACGGTGACAGCCGCCGTGGCCGCATTGCTCGGCTGGCTGTCGTTCTATCGCGGCGCGTCGCCGTTTTTCGCAACGGTGATGTCGCTCGTATTGCCGATCGTTCTCAGCCAGTTGCTGCTCTCCGGCGGCGCGTGGACCGGCTCGAGTTCGGGACTCACGGGCTATGAGACCTTCGATCTTTCGCTGCAGGCCTGGTACTGGCTCGCCGGTGCGGCGCTACTGGCCGTCGCCGCGATCGCGTGGCTATTCGTGCGTAGCGACGGCGGCCGCGTGCTGGCTGCCATTCGCGACAACGAATCACGCTGTTTGTACCTCGGCATCAATACGTCGCTCGTAAAGATCGTCTTGCTGGTTGCAACCGCAGCCATCGCCGGTCTCGCGGGATTCGGCTACGGATCGTTCAGCGGCGTCGTCGCGCCTGAGCTGACCGGGTTTGTCCTTGGCACCCAACTGATCATATGGGTCGCGCTTGGCGGCAGGGGAACGTTATGGGGGCCGGTGATCGGCACGCTTCTGATAAACGTCGGGACCGCCTATCTCAGCGGCAGCATGCCATTCGCGTGGCAACTGATTCTGGGCGCCGCGTTCGTGGCCGTGATCGTGCTGTTGCCGCAAGGTCTGGTGCCGCTGTTGCTAAAGCCACTGCGCCATCTGGCCGGTAACGGCGCCGAACCGGAGCTGGTCGAGCGCGATGTCCGCGCGGCTTATCAACAGGCGCTGTCAGCGCCGGCATTGCAGATGAACGGCGTCGCCAAACATTTTGGCAGCCTGAAAGTACTGCAAGGCATCGACCTGAACGCCAATGGCGGTGAACTGGTTGGCCTCATCGGCCCGAACGGTGCCGGCAAAACGACGCTCATGCGGTGCATAAGCGACGGCGCGGAACGCTCCGCCGGCACGGTTTTGCTTTGTGGCAACGATGTGCGGCAATTGCCGCCGGACCGATGCGTGCATTTCGGGTTGGGGCGCAAGTTCCAGAACGCGAATATCTTCGAGACGCTTACCGTTGCTGAGTGCCTGAGAATCGCGAGCACTATCATCGAGCGGCCATCGCTCCTGCGACGCTCCACTACGCTTGCGCTGCCGCCCTATGCGCTGGAGGTGCTTCGTACCACCCATCTCGATCAGAGGCTGGGTGCCGTGGCGAAGGATCTGTCGCATGGGCAACAGCAGGCGTTGGAACTGGCGATGGTGCTAGCACTTGAGCCACGTATCGTGCTGCTCGACGAGCCCACGGCAGGTTTGACCAAAACGGAGCGCACGCAAATCGGCAATGTGCTCGCCGCATTGGCTCATCAGTATCAGCTTTGCTGTCTGCTGGTGGAACATGACCTCGATTTCGTGGCCGGGATTGCCACGCGCATCGTGGTCCTGCACCAGGGGCGTATCGTAATGCAAGGCAACTTCAACGAAGTAGTCAACTCGGAGCTGGTCAGAACGATTTATGCGGGGACCGCGCAAAGCGCCGCGGCAGGCGAAAACGTCGGACAACAGGAGGAGTCATGAGCCAGATCGCCCTGGAGTTGCAGGACGTGACGAGCGGATACAAGGCTTCGGTCGTGCTGCGCAAGTTGTCGATGACTGTTGCCAACGGCGAGGCCATCGCGCTGCTCGGCAAGAACGGCATGGGCAAGACGACGGTGCTCAAGACAATCATGGGCTATCTGCCGAAGAAAGCCGGCGCGATCCGCGCGCGAGGGCAAGATATCACTCGCATGGCGCCTCACCAGATCGCGCGAGAAGGCATTGCTTACGCACCTCAGGAACATGCGTTGTTTCAGGATCTCACCATCCGCGACAATCTGCGTCTTGGGCTCGAGAAGGCGTCGGCGTTCGACGAACGCTTTGCCGGGATCGAGCCAGTTTTCCCTGTATTCACAAGTCGCCTGAAGCAATTGGCCGGCACCCTTTCCGGCGGCGAACAGAAGATGCTGCTGGTGGCGCGCGCGCTCATGATGCGTCCTTCGCTCATTTTGCTCGACGAGATTACGGAAGGGCTGCAACCGTCCGTGATCGATCGTCTCGCCGAAGCACTGCTATGGGAACGCAGCCAGCACGGCACGACGCTGCTGCTAGTAGAGCAGAATGTTCCGTTCGCGCTGAAGGTTGCCGATCGCTACGCGGTACTCAAGCAAGGTGAGATCCTCGAGCATGGCAACGCGAAGGATGAAACGGCGGTGGCATCGATCTTCCAACACTTGCGTGTGTGACATGCAGGACGACCATGACGATAGGCGGCACATGAAGAACGCAAACTCATTTTATCGACCCTGCTCGGGACTGGACCTGCTCAAGCATACTTGCGGCGACCCCCGCGAGCGGGATCGCGCTGTTCTCGAGTCGCTCGCGCGCATCGAGGAGGTCGAGCCCGAGGTGAGGGCGATGGCGACCGTTGCGCACCGCGAAACGGCGTTGACCGCGGCCGCCGGTGCAAAGGGCCCGCTGGCCGGCATACCGATCGCGGTGAAAGATATCTTCGACACGAGCGGCCTGGTCACCTGCTACGGTTCGCCAATTTACGAAGGCCACCAGCCGAAATCTGATGCCGCGATTGTCACGTTATTGAGGCGTAACGGCGGTATCGTCATCGGCAAGACCGTCACCAGCGAATTCGCCTATATGACCCCGCCGGTGACGCGCAATCCGTGCGACCTGGCGCGTACCCCCGGCGGATCGTCATCCGGCTCGGCCGCTGCGGTGGCAGCCGGCATCGCGCCTTTCGCGATCGGTTCGCAGACCGGCGGCTCAACCATCCGACCCGCTTCGTTTTGCGGCATCGCTGGCTACAAGCCAACACTCGGCATGTTGCCAACCGTCGGCATGAAGTGCTTCTCGTGGTCGTTGGATACGGTCGGCCTGTTTGGCGCCGGTGTGCGTGATGTGGCTTACCTCGCACAGGTCCTGTCGGGCCGGCAACTTGCCCTGAGCGGCGTGAGCGGCAGCCCGGTGTTCGGCGTGCCGGACAGCTACCCATGGGCTGCGCCCTCGATGAACGCGAGTGACGCGCTCGACATGGCGGTGCGCGCCATCGAGCAGGCGGGTGGTCGCGTGCAGCGGGTGCATTTCGCTCCCTGGATGGCCGACGTGGTCGCCGCGCACGACACAATCCAGAGCTATGAAGCGTATCAGGCGTTGGGGTTCGAGTACGATCATCATCGTGGCGATTTATCGCCGCTGCTCGCCGGTTTTCTTGAGCGTGCTGCGAGGGTCGATACGGCAACCTACGCTCAGGCGTTGGTTCTGGCGGAACAGGCCAAAGCCAGGCTTGTCGAACAGTTCGACGGCATCACCGGCTTGCTCACGCCGAGTGCACCTGACGAAGCGCCCGACAGTCTGGCGTCCACGGGCGATCCCGCGTTCAATCGCAATTGGACATTGCTCGGTTGCCCGTGCGTGAATGTGCCGGGATTGCGAGGCACACGAGGCGGCCCGATAGGCGTGCAGGTGATCTGCCGTCCGTGGGACGATGCGCGATGCCTCGACGCTGCCGCGTTCGCCGAGCAGGCGATCGCAGCAGCAGTGGGACGTTTCCCCGCGACCTAGAAGGAGGAAGCGATGCAAGGACGAAGCGAAATGGAGGCAAACGCGCGACAGTCGGCCGATTCGGCAACCGCGGACGATGGATGGCGCATCGGCGTGTTGTACTCGCGCACGGGCGTGACCTCCGCGACCGAGTCGGAGCATTTTTTCGGCACAGCGCTCGCGATTGAGGAAGTCAACGCGGCCGGCGGCGTGGGGGGGCGCCTGCTCGA
>NZ_JAMFSB010000387.1 GCF_026225065.1 Paraburkholderia sp.
AGATGGTCGTACGCAATGGCATCCGGTTGGCTGCGAGAAATGCGGTCATTCGGGCTATACGGGGCGGCGTGGCGTCTATGAACTGCTGCTGGTGGACGAGGCGCTCAGCCCGCTGATTCACCGCAATGCCGCCGACGCCGACATTCTTGCGGCCGGCCGCGCGGCCGGAATGCGGACCTTACGCGAAGACGCAAACCGGTGGCTCGCCTCGGGCCTAACCTCACTCGAAGAAGTCCTGCGTGTGACTGGCGGAGAATGACATGCCTGCTTTCCGGTATGAAGCGATCAATGCCGCAGGCAAGACGCTGAAGGGCGTGCTCGATGCAGATAGCGCGCGGGCCGGACGCGGTCAGCTGCGCACGCAGGGCCTCACGCCGCTCGTCGTCGAGCCGGCTTCGACACGTATGCGCGGCGAGCGCAACCAGCGTCTATCAATGGGACGACGCCTGTCGCAGCGCGAGCAGGCGATTCTCACGCGTCAACTGGCGAGCCTGCTGATCGCGGGCCTGCCGCTTGACGAGACGCTGACGGTGCTGACCGACCAGTCCGAGCGCGATTACGTTCGCGAACTGATGGCGTCGATCCGGGCTGAGGTGGTAGGCGGTCATTCATTCGCTAACGCACTCACCCAGCATCCACGCGATTTTCCAGAGATTTACCGCGCATTGGTGGCCGCCGGCGAGCATACGGGCAAGCTCGGCATCGTGCTCTCGCGGTTAGCCGACTACATCGAACAGAGCAATGCCCTCAGGCAAAAGATTCTGCTTGCGTTCACGTACCCGGCCGTCGTGACCTGCATCGCATTCTGTATCGTGACGTTCCTGTTGAGCTATGTGGTACCGCAGGTCGTCAACGTATTTTCGAGTACCAAACAGCAACTGCCTTTCCTGACCATCGTGATGATGGCGCTATCGGATTTCGTGCGGCACTGGTGGTGGGCCGCGCTCATTGCGCTCGTGAGCCTGATCTGGCTCGTGCGTCAGATTCTCAGCCAGACCGGCCCGCGGCTTGCGTTCGATAGATGGATACTGACGGCGCCTCTATTTGGCAAGCTCGTCCGCGGCTACAACACGGTGCGCTTTGCGAGCACGCTCGGCATCCTGACGGCGGCCGGCGTACCGATCCTGCGCGCGTTGCAGGCGGCAGCCGATACGCTCAGCAACAACGCGATGCGCGTCAATATCGACGACGCAATCGTGCGCGTGCGCGAAGGCATGTCGCTGTCACGCGCTCTAGGCAATACGAAGACCTTCCCACCAGTGCTGGTGCACCTGATCCGATCCGGCGAAGCGACGGGGGATGTGACCACGATGCTCGATCGCGCATCGGACGGGGAGTCGCGCGAGCTGGAGCGTCGCACCATGTTCCTAACGAGCCTGCTCGAACCGCTGCTGATTCTGGCGATGGGAGGTGTGGTGCTGGTAATCGTGCTGGCGGTGATGATGCCGATCATCGAACTGAACAACCTGGTTCAGTGACTTGAACGCTCGCGTTTCACCGCATGAATACGCTCGGGTTTTGCGGTGCGGGCATTGTGATTTCGCGTTGCAGGCCGTTGCGCTCGACGATGATCGAGTGTGCGCGGACCTCGGTGAGCGTGGTGGCATCGGTGACGGTGCCGTTTATCGGAACGACGTGTGCCGGGTCACCGCCAACGCTGATGACAGCCGCGGCGTGGTGTGCATCGAAGGCGAGGATCCCCAGCAGTTGTACCGCGTCGTGCTGTCCGCGATCGCCCTGCGCACCGAAGAGCGTCGCGCCCGCGGCTGTATCGATGGACGTTGGCAGCGCGGGGCGCGCAACGCCTGCGGGAGGCGGCGCGTGGAAAATCCGCACCCACAAGGCCACGATGGCGATGAACAGCACAACGGCCGCGACAGTGGCCAGCACGTTGGGACGCGGAAGGAACTGTGGGTAAGAGCGGAGCGAGAGCATGGTGCGGGGCCGGTTGGACGAGCGTGAGTTGATCCGTGTCGGGGCATTGTCCGGCGTCGTCTGCCGGACTGTATAGAGGACAAGGCGCAGGGACATAGTCTCATTTTTAGACAGAAAGGTGAACTAATGATGACTGATTCGAGCATGCCGTTTGCACGTCGCTCCAGCTATCGAGCAAGGCGTCCTTTGCAACGAGGCTTCACGCTCATCGAGATCATGGTGGTGATCGCGATTCTCGGCATTCTTGCCGCGCTGATCGTGCCAAAAATAATGAGTCGTCCTGACCAGGCGAGACGGGTGGCTGCGAGCCAGGACATCGGTACGATCATGCAGGCACTCAATCTGTACCGGCTCGACAACGGACAGTATCCGACCCAGGACCAGGGACTGCAGGCGCTTATCCAGAAGCCGTCGACGGACCCGGTTCCGAACAACTGGAAGGACGGTGGCTACGTCGAGCGCCTGCCAAACGATCCGTGGGGCAATGCGTACCAGTATCTGAATCCTGGCGTACATGGTGCGATCGACGTTTTCAGCTACGGTGCGGACGGCAAGCCGGGTGGAGAGGGCAATGATGCAGACATTGGTTCATGGCAATGACGGCGGGCCTCGCCGGTCCGATGGCCGGCAGCGTGGCTTCACGCTGCTCGAAATGCTGGTGGTGCTGCTGATCGCCGGCTTGCTGATCGCGGTCACGGCGCTCGCACCGACGCGAAACCGTCGCACCGATCTGAACGAGGAGGCCCAGCGCCTCGCCACGATGCTCGAGTCCGCAGACGACGAAGCGCAGATCCGTTCGGCTTCGATTGCCTGGCAACCGGTCGATGGCGGCTACATGTTCTACCAGCGTACCGAGAGCGGCGCGTGGCGTCCGCTCGTCGACGACCTGCTCAAGCCGTACCGCTGGGGCGCGGCGGTGACGGGGATAGCGATCCGCTATAGCGGCAGCGGGGACGCCGTCTCGCGCGTAGTGTTCGGCGATGAGAGCATAAACGTTCCGGTGACGGTGACGCTTAGTTCCGGTAGTGCGAGTCTGGACGTGGTGAGCACGGGCGTGGGCAATTTTGCGGTGCAACGGCCATGATCGATCGGACCGGGGGGCGCGCATGTCGAATCTGATCGTGCTGCTGTCGTCGAGCGACGTACTGGGGCCGGCCGGCTGGGACGCGACGCGGCTGCCATTCACATTGCTCGGACGGAATGGCGAAACGCTGCAAACTGGGCAGGCGCTTTTTGATTCGCTACCCCAGGGTGATGCGACGGTGCTGGTCGTGGCGGCGCGCGACACGCTGCTGCTCAATGCGAAGCTGCCGCCGGTCAGCGGGCCGCGCCTGCAACGTGTTTTGCCGAACGTGGTCGAAGAGCATCTCATCCGGGACTCGCAGGGATGCCACATCGCAATCGATCCATCGCCGCTCGATTCGGGCGAGCGATGTCTCGCAGTGGTGGACCGCGAATGGTTCGCAGCCGTCCTCGATCGCTTCTCGCGGGCCGGTCATCGACGGCTGCGGGCGGTGCCGCTGACCCATTGCATTCCACTGCAGCAGGAAGGTTTCCCGCAGCGGGCCGGCGAAGTATCGACGGAGTTGCCCGCAGAGGAGAGCGGTGTCAGCCCAGTTGCAGATATGCAGGAGAGTGGTCCTGATATCGTGAGTGCATCGTTGTCCGATGCGTTCGCAAGTGTGCTGATTGTGCGTCGCGATCGGGTTGACGAGGCGATGGAGAATCACGGCGACTGGATCGAACTGGCGATCCGGCAGGGTGTGCTGGGGTTTGGCATGAGCGTGAACGCGGCGAAGCTGGATGTGACGCTTGCCGAACTCGCACAGCGTCAGCCATTAATGGTCTATTCGCTGGAGATCGAGGCGACTTCCAGGGCACGTAGCGAACCTGGCACCGGAGCGGATGACGAGGCAACTCCCCGTACGGATGGCGTGTTCCATCCCAAGGGAAGGGGTGTCGCCTGGGTAGAGCGCCGGCTGGCATTCGCGACTGTGGCAACAGCAGCGCTCGCATGCCGCTTCGATCTGTGCCAGTTCGATCTGGCGCATGCTGGACGGAACCGGCCTGGCGTCGAGGGGTTGAAGCCTTGGTGCGTGGCGCTTGGTTTCGTCGGTGCGTCTCTGGTGTTGTCGATCGTCGCGCTGAACGTGCAGTGGTTCGAACTACGTCATCGCCGCGATGCGCTCAACGCACAGATGACCGCGCTGGTCAAAAGTGCTTTCCCCGAAACGACAGTAGTTCTCGATCCGCACGCGCAGATGGCGTCGCAACTGGCACGTCTCGCCCAGAGTACAGGTGAGTTGCGTGGTGACGATTTTCTTGTTCTGACGGCCGAACTCGCTCGTGCGTTGGGGCCGATTCCTTCCGCGTCGCTTGCCGAGCTGCACTACAGCGAAGGCTCCGTGGAGGTGACGTTCAAGACCGGCACGGAGATCGATGAGGACGGGTTGAAGCGCCGCCTGGCGGCGAATGCTCTGTCGGTCCAGGAGGATAACGGAAAATGGCTGCTCAAATCCGCGCAATCACGGCCTCAATGACCGAATGGTTTGAGGCACGCGCGCCGCGCGAAAAGCAACTGCTTATTGTAGGCGGAGCGCTCGCAGTCGTGGCGATTGTGTACAACCTGTTGTGGGCACCCGCCTGGGACGGATGTATCCAGATCAAGGCAAGCCTGCCCCTGCTCGAAGTGCAACTGGCCGACATACAGATGCAGGTCGATCAGGTGCGCCGGTTGAAAGGCGCGGCAGCAGTGCGGGCGCCTTCGGGCATCGCGCTGCGCGACGCACTTGCTGCGTCGCTCGTACAGGCGGGCATCCCGGAACCGCAGGTCACGACGTTAGGCAAAGGTGTCCAGGTCGATGCGAAGAACGCGCCGTTCGGCGCATGGATGACTTGGCTCGACAGTGTGCGGCGCGACGATCATGTACGCGTGGTGAATGCGCACGTCAGCGCGGATGCGAAGGTGGGACAGGCCACCGTCTCGGCAACCTTGCAGCCCACGTCCGAGCAGCGCTGAGGCTCGTTGCATGCGCTAACCGGCAGGTATTACGCACATCAGTCGGCCTCAGTAGTCGGGCTTGCAGAACGGCGTGAAGCCAGACGTGGTGCGGGAATGGGCGTGAGCAAGGGGTTGCAAAACTCCCAGAATCGATATTGAATTGGCATATCTTCTGGGAGTTGAGAACTGCCGATGAGCACGCCCGATTTCTTCCGCAGCCGCCTGGACGCGATGATCGATTTGCGTCACCCGCTCGCCGTACTGGCTAACCGGATGCCATGGTCGTCGATCGAAGCGACGTTGACGCCGATGTTCGAGCGC
>NZ_JAMFSB010000388.1 GCF_026225065.1 Paraburkholderia sp.
CCGTCGAAGCCACCTGGGCGGCTTTCGAGCCGCACCACATGCGGGTGGTTCAGCGAGAGTTCCGCCGTGTCCTCGATCGTCACCACGCGCTCCCCTTCGGGAATGTGGAAGGCGAGCGCGTTTAACAGCGAGGTCTTGCCCGAGCTCGTGCCGCCCGACACCAGCACGTTGCAGCGCGCGGCCACTGCCGCTTCGAGCAGCGCACCGATTTCCGGGTTGTACGTGCCGTTGCCGAGCAGATCGTCGGGACGCAGCGGGTCCTTGCGGAATTTTCGGATCGAGACGATCGGCCCGTCGATCGAGAGCGGTTCGATCACGACGTTCACGCGGCCACCGTTCGGCAAACGCGCGTCGACCATCGGATTCGATTCGTCCAGACGCCGCCCGATCGGCGCAAGAATGCGCCGAACGATGCGCAGCAGATGGGCGTTGTCGGCGAAGCGCACCGGGATCTTCGTCAGAATGCCGTGGCGCGACACATACACGTCGTTATAGCCGTTGATCAGGATGTCTTCGACCGCCGCGTCGTTGAGCAGGTCCTCGATCGGGCCGAAGCCCGCCAGTTCCTTGGTCAACGCTTCGGCGATCAGCCGCACCTCGCTCTCGTTGATCGGAATCCGGCGCAGCCGCACGAAGCTGTCCATTTCCAGATCGACGAACTGGTTGATCGCATTGCGTGACCAACGGCCGAACTCCGCGCCGAGTTCCTCGATACGCGTAAGCAGATGTTCATGCGCCGCGTTCTTGATGTCCTGGAACTGCTGGCTATGCGCGAATGAAGGCGCGTCGTCGGCGAATTCGATGTCTTTAGCCATCGTCTATGACCGCTTGTGTGAGGTTGGAATGAAGCGCTTGAGCGCGCCGAGTGCCGACTTGCCACGTGCCTGCGCCGCCGCTTTCGCCGCACCGCCGAGCCGCTCGACGAGCGGTTCGAGCGCGCGCACATACGGGTCGCGAGCGGATGCGTCAACCAGCAGATGTCCCTGATTGACCGATTGCCCGAGCGCCACGCGCCGCTCCGGCAACGTTCCGAGCAAGGGGATATCGAGTCGTTGGGCGATCTGAGCCGCCGAGAGGCCGAGATCCGGATCGAACTTGTTGACGAGCAGGCGGACCTGACTCACGTCCACGCCCTCTTCTCGCAACGCCTCGAGTACACCGACCGCCGAGACAATCGACGCCACGCCCTGATCGCACAGCAGCCAGGTTTCATCGGCGGCCTGCACGACGTGCGCGATAAACTCGGTGTTGGTGAAGCCGCCCAGATCGATGATCTGCTGGTCGAAAAACGCGCGCAGCCGGTTCAGAAGACTGATCGAGCTCGAGTACGACACTTCGCGCATATCGGCCAGATTCGGCGGCAGCGACGTCAGTGCAAGACCGCTCGGATGATGCGATAGCGCCGTGTGCACAAAGGTCTGATCGAAGCGGCGCAGATTGCGCACGGCATCGACGAAATTGAATTCGCTGCGCGTGTTGAGCAGTAGCGAGCCGTCACCGGCCGGCAGGCCCAGGTCGAACAACGCGGTCTGCCGCCCCTGCGCGGCGTCGCGTCGGTGCAACAACGCTGAGAGATTGGCGGCGAGCGTGCTGACGCCCATGCCGACTCGTGCGCCGAGCAGGACCGTCACATGACCATGCCGGCTGACCGGCTCGACCAGGTTGTCGAGCACCTGGCGCGTAATGCGCAACGCGTCCTCTGCGGGTGCCGACAGATCGATGAAATCGCGCACGCCCACCCGCAGCGCGGCGAGCGCGCCCTCAGGTTCGCCAAGCGAGCCCACGGCGACGATCTGCACTCCCGGATAAGCCGCCCGCGCTGCACTGGTCGCAGCGCTCGCTGCCGCAGCCCGGCCGCCCGAAAAATCGACAAAGACCACCGACGGATTGAGCGTCGCGATGCGTTGCGTGAGCATCGACGGGTCAAGCGACACCCGTTCGACCGCACCCGCTGCCACCAGCGTGTCGGTCAACCATTGGACGTGCTCGTCGACCAGCGATGCGAACACGAAATAATCGGTGATCACTCGTTCAGTCAATGAATGCGTTCTCGCGTTCATGTTGGACATCCTTTTACGGCCTCGGCCCGACAGCGGCCGATTCGTACTGCGCACTGCCACGGTTGAAGGGCAACGAAGTACCGCCCTGCCCGTCCCTCCGGTTCGTCACATCGCGCGGCATGCACCGCGCGACGCTCCGAACCACGTTCACTTCGAGAACCCTGGCGCCGCATCCGGCGACGCCACGCCGCCGAGCAACGCGCGCCAGACGGGCCCATCGCGCTGCTCCGACAGCTCGCCTGGCGTCGACGGCAGTGCCGCCCCCTTCGCAATCGGCGAGACCAGATGCGGGGTCACGATGATCACCAGTTCCTCGTCATTCTGCGAGTAGCTCATGTTCTTGAAGAACGCGCCAATGATCGGCAGATCGCCGAGTAGCGGTACCTTCGATACATTCGAGACCGTCTGGCGATCGATCAGGCCGCCGATCACAAAACTCTCGCCGTCACCCAGTTCTACCGTGGTGTCCGCGCGGCGCGTCGTGATAGCCGGCACCGACACGCTGTCAATCGTGATCGCATTCGTAAAGTCCAGCTCGCTCGCTTCCGGGGCCACCTTCAATGCGATCCGGTCGGGGCTCAGGACCGTCGGCGTCAACGTCAGGCCGACGCCATACGGCTTGTATTCAATCGACACTGTGCCAAGCCCTTGCGGCACCGGCACCGGGATCTCGCCGCCGGCCAGAAAGCTCGCGCTCTGTCCTGACAAGGCGACGAGCGTCGGCTCCGCAAGCACGCGCGCGAGATTGTTGCTCTCCATGAGGCTCAGGTCGGCTCCGATACCGTGTGTGACAGAGTTGAACACCAGATTGAAGGCCGACGAAATCGGCGTGGTCGAGTTGAACGACGGCGATGCGCCAAAGGTTGCGGATGTCAGCGCTGCAGGAGCAAATGAGCCGAAGGTGAAGCCGTTGTTCTGCTTCAGGATGTTCAGACCTATCTGCTTGAGCACGGAACGGCTGAACTCGACCACCCGCACATCGACCTGCACAACCGAGCGTGTCGCCACCGTCGAAGCGTCCACCACGTTCGAACCACTTCCGCCGGATATGCCGGAGGCGGAGCCACCGCTCCTGCTGAAGCTACCGCCCTTGCCTTCCGCGCCCGAGTCGGCCCCACCGTTCAAGCCGCTGCCGAGCGACGCAGCACGAGCGCGCGCTTCGGCTTCAGCGACCGCGACGGCACGCTGATGTTGTTCCATCGACGCAGCCGAGCCGGAAATCACCGCCGTATCGCCCGACGTCTTCACGTTCGGCGAGCCGGCACCTAGCAGCGCGCCCGATGCTGTCGTGCTCACGTTGACCGTATAGGTCATTGGCGTGTCGTGGTTGCGTTCCCACAACATCACGTTGGTGGTGCCAGGAGACTTGCCGATCAGCAGCACGCCTCCGCGCTTGTCGCCTTTGATGATCAGCACGTCCGCCACGCTCGGGTCGCCGATCGCGATTCGCTGCAAGCTATGGCCGAGCGCCAGCGACTGCTGCGAGCCCACTGTGATATCGACTGTCCGCGCGTCGCTCTCCGCGTGGCTAGCCGGCGACATGACAAGCGATGCCGCGCAGAGCCACGCCGCGATCCCACCTGCAAAAATCCGTTTTTTCATATTTTTATGGACGCGACTGGCCGCCCGCTCCCTGAAACCTTTATCGGGCGACCGTTTCGGCACGCCCACCCCGTATAACCTCAATATTGTCGACCGGCGCAGCCGCGACCCGCGTGACTGGCCGGGCAATGTGTGGCGCAGTCTGTGGCCGCGCTGCTACGTTGCCCTCAGCGCCGGACAATTCATCGAGCGCCTCGCCGGCTGCAGCCCGCGTGGAGTCCTGGGTCACGTCGCCGGCTGGCGCATTGGCAGAGATTTTCACCACACCAGTGGTTGGCGCAAAAGCGTTTGGATCGACTACTTCGTCATCCTTCGGATTTCGTAGTGCGAAGATGAGACGCCCGGAGGTCTCGGCCAGTGTGAGTTTGTCGACGTCGGCAACGGGTACGGCTAGCACCGCCGTGCGCACCATGCCATTCGCGTCACCTGGGTTGTCGGCGCCCGGCGTCGCATTGCCGAATACCAGCACACGCACCTTCGACATCAGCAGGCGCGCCTGGCTGCGGTCGATTTCAGCACCTGTGCCGTTGCCACCATTGCCGTCACGTTTCAGCGTGAAGAACACGTCGACGAAGTTGCCTGGCCGCAGGCGGTTGCCGACCGCGTTGCTTTCATCGACACGCACCGCTATAGCGCGCTGTCCTGGGTCGATCCGCTCGGCGATTCCCGACGAAAGTTGAGCTTCGAGGACCGGCGAATCAGGACCGATATCTGATGTCGGCACGCGTCCGGCCAGCATCGACGGATCGCCGAACGCACCATTCGGATTGATCGGCAGCGACTGCACGCGCAGCGCATCGACGGTGATTGGCTTGCCGGCGGGCAGCGCGCGTGCGGCCACCACGACAGGAAATGTGACTTGTGCGGCCGGTACAGCAGGATGTGACACAGGCCGGCGCGAGAGTGTCCACGCGAAAATACCGAGCAGCACTGCGAGCGCGATCAGGGCGCCCGCCAGGATTCGGGTCAGATTCGGCATGAGGAGCCGCCTGATTGTTCGGGTTCGAACTGGCCTGAGCGCAACCCGGACAGTGGATACGATGCCGGGAAAGAAGGAGCGAACGCGTGCATCACAGTATGTTTTCCGGGTTGAGTTGCACCATCGCTTTGCTTACCAGCGAAGCAGGCAACACAAAGCCTGTCAGCGGCAGGTTCGGCACGAGCGGATTGTCTGCGTAGTCGTAGGTGAGGGTCACGTTGACACAATCCATCGTTGCGTCGTAACTACATGTGGTCCCGCTTGACACGCACTTTGCCTTGCTGATCAACGACACGACCATATTGCTTGCCGCAGTGCATGCTGCGGCCGTACGCGCCGCAAGCGCGTTGGCGGTGCTGGTCGCCGTCTGATAATTCAGTGCGGCACGTGCGCCCTCTTCTGCGGCCAAGGTCAGGTTCTGCTGCGCGACGAAGATCAGGCTGAAGGTGACGATGCCGTAAAGAACCACGAAAAACAGCGGGAAAATCATCGCAAACTCCACCGCAGCGGTACCACGTTCACGGCGCGAGCGCGGTAGTGGCCTTCGCACAGCGAGGTGGGGAGTCGGTTGATCAGTTATCCTTCTCATTTCACACTCGCAGCGAACGCTTGCAATCCCATCCAGACGATGGCCGGCACCGTCAGGCAGGCGGCATACGGCGTAGCACGTTTTCCGCCCAGTTCGAAAGTCGGCTCGCCCAGGCGGCCTATCGCGGCAAGCCGGGTGCGGGTAGAGATCAGCAACCAGACCGCATGACAACCCCCTAGCAAGCTCGCGACGATCCACAGTCCAAGTAGCGCATGCATACCGCACCACGCGCCTAGCACCGCGAAAACCTTCACGTCGGCCGCGCCCATCACGCCTAGCGCAAAGAACGGCATCAACGCACATAGGCCGACGAGCGCACCGAGCGCTGCCTGGGTAAGTGAAATATTGAATGGGCCG
>NZ_JAMFSB010000389.1 GCF_026225065.1 Paraburkholderia sp.
CGGTACAGCACGTCGATTGCGCGGAAGCCTTCGGTCGTGCGCATCGCCACGTGACCGTCCACAACCTGCAGATCGCTGCCCTCAACCAGATGCACGCCCATCTGATCGGCGAGGAACGCATGCTCGTAGTAGGCGGAGTTGTGAATGCCGGGCGTGAGCACCGCGATGGTGGGATTGCCGTGATTGCCGCCTGGCGGGCAGACGGCCGCGAGCGACTCGCGCAGCAACTGCGGATACGCTTCCACGGGTTGCACCTTGACCTGCTGAAACAGCTCCGGGAAGAGCTGCATCATGGTCTCGCGATTTTCCAGCATGTAGGACACGCCGGAGGGGGTGCGCGCATTGTCCTCGAGCACGTAGAACTGGTTCTCGGCAGTGCGTACGATATCGACGCCGATAATATGCGTGTAAACATTGCCCGGCGGACGAAAACCGATCATCTCCGGCAGGAACGCCTCGTTCTGCGAGATCAGCTCCTTGGGAATCTTCCCCGCCCGCACTATCTCCTGACGATGATAGATATCGTCGAGAAAGGCGTTGAGCGCCATCACGCGCTGTTCGATGCCCTGCGACAGGCGCGTCCACTCGTGCGCGGAGATAATGCGCGGAATGATATCGAAAGGAATCAGGCGCTCGGCCGCCTCTTCCTCGCCGTACACGGCGAACGTAATGCCAGTCCTGCGGAACACGCTCTCGGCGTCCTGCGCCTTTTGTGCGAGGTTCGCGGGGTTCTGGGCATCGAGCCATTGCTTGAGCCGTGCATACGGCGCGCGTACTCCGTCAGCTGAGATCAGCATCTCGTCGAATGGCGTCACTTCGGTTCTCCGTCGTTATTGCAGGTCATGCGTGTACTGCCAGTGTAGCGGGTATGGCGGCGTAGCGAAATTGGCCGAAATAGCGGCCATGACTAGCGCGGGTTGTCCTCGAGCACGGTCTGCGTCAGGGTGACCGACGGAATGGTCGGCTTCATCATCGCTCCCGCGCGGCGGCGCACGCCGTACCAGCCGGCCACCAGCAGCAGCACCACGACCGGGATCGAAGCGACCGTCCACGTGCCGTTGGGGTAATCGAAGGCCATCAGCACCAGCACGCCGATCAGGAACGCCAGGGTAAGCCACGAGGTGACCGGCGCGCCGGGCATCCTGAAGGTTACCGGCTCCGCTTCGCCGCGCGCCACCGCCTGACGGAACTTCATCTGGCAGACCACAATGAAACCCCAGGTACTCAGAATGCCCAGCGAAGCGATATTGAGCACGATCTCGAACACGCTCGACGGCACGAAGTAGTTGAGCACCACGCCCACGATGTAGATCGCCACCGTCACGAGGATCCCCGCGTACGGCACCGACTGCGAGCTCATGCGCGACAGGAAGTTCGGCGCGGAGCCACCCATCGACAGCGCGCGCAGCACCCGGCCGGTCGAATACAGACCGGAGTTCAGGCTCGACAGCGCGGCAGATAGCACGACGATGTTCATCACGGAACCCACGCCCGGCACACCGAGCTGACCGAAGAAGGTGACGAACGGGCTTTGCCCTGCCTTGTACGCACTCCACGGCAGCAGGCACACCAGCAGTACCACTGCGCCCACGTAAAACAAGGCGATCCGCCAGATCACGCTATTGATGGCGCGCGGCAGCACCTTGCGCGCGTCCTTGCACTCGCCAGCAGCGGTGCCCACCAGTTCCACGCCAGCAAAGGCGAACACCACCCCTTGCACCAGCACAAGCGCCGGCAGCAGGCCATGCGGAAAGAAACCGCCGTTCTCGCTGATCAGATGCACACCGGTGCTGTTGCCGGCCACATGCATGCCAGTGCCGAGAATGACCGTGCCGATCACGAGGAACAGCGAGATGGCGGCCACCTTGATCAGCGCAAACCAGAACTCCATCTCGGCGAACCATTTCACGCCGATCAGGTTCATCGCCGCGACAATGCACAGCGCGACAAGCGCGAACACCCACTGTGGCACCGACGTAAAGGCGCCCCAATAATGCATGTATAGCGCGACGGCCGTAATGTCGACGATGCCGGTCATCGCCCAGTTCAGGAAATACATCCAGCCCGCCACGAACGAGGCCTTTTCACCGAGAAATTCGCGCGCATACGACACGAAGCTGCCGCTGCTCGGACGATGCATCACCAGTTCGCCCAGCGCCCGCAGAATCAGAAACGAGAAAAAGCCGCACACCAGATAGACAATCGCCAGCGACGGACCCGCTATCTGCAAACGCGCACCGGCGCCGAGGAACAGGCCCGTGCCAATTGCGCCGCCAATCGCGATCATCTGCACCTGACGGTTACCCAGAGTCTGGTGATATCCCGCTTCGTGCGATTCCAGCCAGCTTTTCTTATCCATTTCACCGCTGCCTGGTGCGTGCGGTTGCTTATCGAGTGTGGACATAATCAGTTCCATCCTTTAACGCGGGTTCCTGATTCGGAATTCCCGGAGATAGTCCGCCGGGGATAGGCGCAACGGCGCGCAGACAGATTTCAACGAACCAGCACGGCACTCTTACCCGGAATTAACAATTGACGGGTACAGGATCCATTCAGCTCGCATTTATCATGTCGGCACAGCGTAGTCGGCACTGCGTATTGCGTGGGCAGGCACGCGAACGGTATGTAGCCCAATTTATGGCGGCAACGCTCATGCATATTTCGACTAACACCCATCGAAAAAAAACATCGGTATGCTGGAAGCGCGAGGCGGTAGGCTAGAGAGTCGCCGGTATCCCACGGATGGCGGTCGTCGATTGACCCAATAAAAGTGATAAATATGGAAGCAAAGTGGTTGGAAGACTTTCTTTCTCTTTCTGACACGAAGAGTTTTTCCCGTTCGGCGCGCAGCCGCCATCTCACCCAATCAGCATTCAGTAGACGAATCGTGGCGCTCGAAACGTGGATGGGCACGCGCCTGTTCGACCGCAGCGTCAATCCGATCACGCTTACTCCGGCAGGCCGGATGTTTCGCAGCCTGGCCGCGGACATCCTGCGCAGCATGCATGCGGCTCGCAATCTGGTGGGCGGCTATGAGCAGTTTGCGGAGAACGATCATGTGGTGCACTTCGCGGTGGCCCACACGCTGGTGTTCACGCTCTTTCCCGACTGGCTCAAGCGCCTGACCAACGAGTTCGGCAACATCATGGCGCGGGTCCAGGCGGTCAACGTGCCAGAGGGCGTGCAGCATCTGGTGGCGGGCGACTGCGATTTGCTGATCGGCTACCACCACCCGCAATTGCCGATTGCGCTCGACCCCAATCACTTTCCGTTTCTGACGCTCGGGGTCGAACGGATTGTGCCGGTGTCGGCCGCCGGCCCCGACGGCAAACCGCTGTTCGAGCTACCGGGCAAGACCGGGCGGCCGTTGCCGCTGCTCGCCTATTCGTCGGGTGCGTTCCTCGGCAACGTCGTGGAAATGCTGTTGATGAATGCCACCGAGCCCTATTCGCTGTACCGCTGCTTTGAAACTCACATGTCCGAGGCGTTGAAAGGCATGGTGGTGGCGGGTCATGGCATCGGCTGGCTGCCCGAAAGCTGTATCACCAAGGAGTTGCACGAAGGCACGCTGGTGCGCGCCGGCTCTAATGTATGGGCGACCGAGCTCGAAATCCGCCTGTACCGGCCCGTCAAGCAACGCGGCCAGGCGGCCGAGCAGCTGTGGGCTTATATCAGCAACCAGTCGATCGAGCCCAGGATCGAGGTTTTGCCGGAGATGCTCACGCCGGGCTAGGCTGTATCATTCCTGTGCGCTAACCACCGCGCACGACAAAAGGAAGCCAATGGTACAGAAGACACGCCGGCGCGTGCTCGTAGCCGGCGCGCTCGCAGCCGCCGGCCTGACAGTTGCGAAGATTGCCGAGGCCATACCGACTGGCAAGTTGACGATCGCCCTCGTTCTGAAGTCGCTCACGGATCCGTTCACGGTCGCCATGGCGAGCGCCGCGCAGAATTACCAGAAGCACTTTGCCTCGCAGTTCGACCTGAACGTGCTCGGCACTTCCACGGAACTCGACACCGCTACCCAGATTCGCATGGTCGACGATCTGATCGGCGCGCACACCAGCGCCATCGTGCTCGCCCCGACCGATTCGAAGGCGCTCGTGCCGGCGGTGGCGCGCGCCATCAGCGCGGGCGTCATCGTGATCGCCATCGACAATCCGCTCGACGAGGCCGCCCTCGATGCGCTGCACCTCTCGGTGCCGTTCGTCGGGCCGGACAACCGCAAGGGCGCAGTGACGATAGGCGATTACGTGGCCAGCAAGCTCGCTCGTGGCGACGAGGTGGGAATTATCGAAGGCGTCACGACCGACCGTAACGCACAGCAACGTACCGAGGGCTTCAAGGCTGCCATGGACGCGGCGGGCATGAAGGTCGTGGCCGTTGCGCCAGGCGACTACACCTATGCCAAAGGCAAGGCGGCCGCCGCGACGATGCTGGAGCAGCATCCCCGACTTCGCGCATTGCTGTGCGCCAACGACAATATGGCGACGGGCGCAGTCGACGCGGTTCGCATTGCGCATCGCACCGGCAGTGTGTACATCACCGGCTATAACAACAACCCTGATATCAGGCCGCTGCTCAATAGCGGCAAGATTCTCGCCACAGTGGATCAGTTCGCGGCGCGCCAGGCGGTGTTCGGCATGGACGTGGCGCTCAAGGCGCTCACGGAGATGACTCGCCAGGAAGACCTGACGCCTCTTATTGAAACGCCTTTGCAGCTCGTCAAAAGCGGGGATCGTTAGGCTTGCTTGTGGGTGGGCGCGGCTGCGGGTATGGCACGCGACTCGGAGGCCAACCCGCCAGACCGTACCCCTTCCGCAGCGTTTTGCGTCGGCGCGCGTCCCGCGCACGCGCTCAGGACAACACCGGTTTGCCTGCCACCTCTTCTACGACGCCTGTGTTCTCCACCAGCAGGCGGCGCAGATGCGAGACCTGATTCACTGCGTCCGCTTCAACCAGCGACAGGTGCCGGCGCGGAAACGCTTCGAACTCTGCCCCCGGCGCCACCTGGGTCTGGTCCAGCAAATGCGCGTCGAGCTCCTTGCTCACCGCTGAAATCCAGGCGATCAACGTGCCGTCCGCCTGGGTCTTGTTGGTGGCAAGCCGCATCCGCGTCGCCGTCCCTGCGACGCGCCGCAACAGCGCAAGCGCCGTGATCGCGGCGCGATCGGCCAGCGAGCTTTCCAGCTTCTCGAGCCGCAGACGGTTGAACGCCTCTTCCGCGTTGTTGCTCGCAAGGCCCGCTGCACGACGCATTTTTTCCACTTCGGTATCTTCGCCGCCCGCGTGCTCGAGCGCACCCAACAGATAGTTCAGGTTCGCCCCGACCGCGTCGGCCAGGCGAACGCGGAAGTCCACCGGCTCGCGGCTCGGCCATAACAGGAACGTCGCGACGAGTGCGATCACGCAACCGAGCACGTTATTGCCGAGCCGGGTCACCGCGTACATCCACTCATGGCCGGCTGGCGCGGCGAAGTCCGCCACCAGCACGAAGGTCGGCGTGAGGAACAGCACGAACAGGCTGTAGCTGACGGTGCGCAGCGCCATGGTCGCGCAGACGAGCGGAAACACCACCAGCGAGATCCCGATCGGCGCGTGGATCGCGAGGCCGATCGCAGCCGCCAGCAGTCCACCGGCGATGCTGCCCGCCGCCCGCTCGATGCTGCGCGGCCAGGTGCCGGCAATCGACGGCTGCAGGATCAGCAGGATCGCCATGGTCGCCCAGTAGCCGAACGGCACGTGCAGGATCCGCACGATCACGAAGCCCGCCGTGGCCGCCACGCCGACGCGGGCGCCGTGCCGCAGTCCAATCGATTCGAACGACGCGTTGGCCTTGAGCGTCATCCAGGCGCGCGACAGGTTGCCGACGGCAGCCTCGAACCAGCCGGTCTCGCGCCGCTGGGGCGGTTCGAATTCCAGCGAGCCCGAGCGCAGCTTGAGCGCCAACGGCTCGCCGAGCGCCACTTCGAGCGCTCGGGCCAGCTTATGCAGACGGCGTTGCAGTGCAGCCGGCGTGGACCTCGCGTCACTGCCGGGCTGGTTGTCCGCGCGGCGGCCTCGAGCCGCCTGGGTGCTCGCGTCTTCGCTCACCGCGCGGCCGATCCGCAGCAGCACCTCGGCCACCGCCGACAGCGTGCGCGCCGCCCGCTGCGGTTCGCGCAGATTGTGGTGGCCGCGCTCGCACGCGTCGGTGACGGCGATCAGGTAGGCGAACACGCGTTCGGTATCCGCGAGCGCGAGCAGCAGGTGCTCGTAGGTTTCGCGCTTGTCGACGCGCAGGTTCGGCACCTTGGCCAGGACCTGGCGGGCTCTTTCGAGCGCCGCGCGCGCCTGGCCGCGATAGGTGGCGGCATGGCGTGCCCATTGCCCGAAGTCCGCGGTGTCGCGACGGAGCAGACGCGCGCTATCGAGCGCGATATCGGCGAGCCTCCCGTAGACGGTGCGCAACGCCATGCGGCTTGGTCCAAACGGATGGATACGCCACACGGTCAGGCTCAACACAACGGCGAACAGACAGCCGAACAGATAGATAGAGAGGAACAGCAGGCCGTGCTGCAGGTTGTGCATCGGCCTGTCGACCATCACCACGCAGGCGGTCGCCGCGAGAATGCCTACTTGCGAGGCCGCCGCGCCCCACACCCGGGCGAGCGCCCCGGCCGTCGCGAACAGCAGGATCGCCGCCGTCGCGGCCAATGTGCCGGCACCGGAAGCGAATGCCGTGAGGCCGCCACACAGTGTGGAGAGCAGCGCAAAGCTCATCATCGAGGCGAAGCGCATGCGGTTGGTCCCCGCCGCGTCGGCGAGGCAAGTCCAGAAGGCGCCGATGGCCGCCCATGCAAACAACGGGTCATGCAGCAGATTGCCGAGCACCAGCATCGCCGTCGACGCGCACGCGGCGCGCAGGCCCTCGGACAGATTCGTCTCGTCCACTGCGAACGACACCATCCACACCGGCCGCCGCCGCGACGTGTAGTCCGCGACTGCATGCAAGGTATTCAACCGGCGGTTAGCCGCGTGTTTTGCCCTGCGCTGAAAATGACCAAACATTGCGCCCTGGAATCGAAGAACTGGGTTGGAGCGGCACATCAATCGCGGCCGTGATCACGATTCCACGGGCGATCGTTGCAGAAAGCAACATAATAAGGGTTAACCCTAGAAACAATTATGAGTTCGCTGCATGCCAAGGATGCCTTTTGCCCATCCGCCCGGCAATCCCGATTCTTTAGTCCATGACGCCGGGGTTCGTTATTCGTTTGTCATTTCTTTTGCTATTCGTCAGGCGTCGACGGGCCGCCATTGCGCGAGCAACGCCGACAACTGTCCCATGTCCTCGAACACCAGCGCGACGCCGACTTCGCGCAACGCGTCCGGCGTGCTGTGGCCAACGTTGGAGGGAGCGTAACCAAACACCGTCGCGCCCGCTGCCAGCCCTGCCGTCGCACCGGTTACCGTGTCTTCCACCACCGCGCAGCGTTTGGGGTCCACGCCCAAAGCGTGCGCCGCCGCCAGGTACACATCGGGATGAGGCTTGGTGTGCGGCATCTCGTGTCCGCTAAAGACACGGCCTTCGAAGTAATCGAGCATGCCGGTCTTCTTCAATTGCATCTCGACCTTGTGCCGGTCGGCGCCGGACGCAACCGCGATGCGGCCGTCGAACGCTGTGTGGAGTGCCCTTACCGCCTCTGCCGCGCCATTGATCGCCACGAGTTCAACCTCGAGCGCCGCATTGCGGCGCTCCCTGAACTGCGTCAGCCACGCCTCCGAGATGGCGACGCCCGTGTTGGCCTCGATAAGCGACGCCTCGTCGCGTACCGCCTTGCCCATGAACACGCGCATCGTTTCTGCGACGCTGATGGGCCAGCCAAGCTCGCCGAGCATCTGCGAGAGCACGCGGTTGGTGATGAGTTCGGAGTCGACGAGCACGCCGTCGCAATCGAAAAGTACCGCGTCGAAGGGAAAAGAAGGCATTCTGACTATCGCTGGAAAAGGTCTCGAAGCGATAGAGGATACTTTAGGTTGGGATTGGGCGTGAGTGACGCGGGTTGCTGCGTCGCCGGTCTTTCGGAAAGCCGTCGGCCGCGTTAGTCCTCTCTTGATGGGTCGATCGACAGAATATCGCGGTAGCTGCCGTGCATGGATAGCAGGATCAGCGCGCTGATCAGCGGTGTCAGCACCAGAGCGCGGATCGGCATCGACGCAACCGGCACGAGCAATGCGTCCGCAGCCAGTAGCCCAGCGTAAACCAGGGCGACTGGTCCGTTATGGAACACGGCGCGCAAGCTGGTCATCATCGCATCGAGCGGCGGACGCTGCCGCAGAACGATTAGCGCCGGCGCAAACCACACTGCCGCAATGGCGACTGCAAAAGCGATCGCGTGCAGAACCGGGCATAACGCAGCCGTCCGGTCATTGGCGTGGCCAAAGATGATCGACAGGCTGTGCGCGCCGCTCGGCATCATCGACGCCGTCAGCTTCACATGAAGCAGTACGAAAGAAAGCAAATAGCCCGCTGCCACAATAGCCGCACCAGCCAGCCCCACCGTGAATAGCGCATCGCGATGACGCATGAGCGCAGCCAGCGTCGAACTGAAAGGCTGCCGCTGCGCACCGTTGTTGCCTGCCGGCGTAAGTACGATTGCCCCGCAAAGCACCGCCAGAAGCAGCGCGGCGAGCAGTTGAAACGGCGCGGCAAGTTCAAGCGCCGTTGCGAGATCGGCGCTGGCGAGAATCGTTGCGAGCCACATCAACGGTTGCGCGCAGGCGAGGCAAAAGCCGTAGGCCAGCCACGCCCAGATGCGGGTGACGCTAGCGCTGCGAATCTCGTGACGTACGAGGCCTCGCGCGCTCCGTGCGAGCCCGCTCTTGTCGTCAATGTAGAGTTCTTGCCGATTCATGACCGTTTCCTTTTCTTTTTCCACAGCGAGAAAGACCAACATCGGAGTTGGCTACGCGTCGCTTTGCGGCCCGCTCGCCGCCTTCGAGCCCACCGCCTGTTGACGGTATCGACATCATGGAAGACAAAGAGGAAAATAAAAACGGACGACATAAGAAAATTAATTTCCTCTTTTATGCGCCTTATCGACCAGTTTCAGAAACTCCACACCTTGCTGGCAAAAACACCGGAGCAGCCCGGTTTGCCCGCGCTCGCCGAGACCTTGAACTGCAGCGAGCGCAACGCGCGGTTATTGCTGCGCAAGATGGAGGAGAAGGGTTGGCTGCGCTGGGAAGCGGCGCGTGGCCGAGGCCATTTTTCGCGCCTGACGATGCTTGCCTCGCCCCAACAGGTGGCTTTGGATCATTTATCGGGCTTGCTGGCCGACGGTGAACTGGAGGAAGCGTTTGCGAGCCTCGATGGCGAACAGCGCAAGCTGCTGATGGAACGACTTCCGGACTTCCTGCATGCACCGCAGGCCGGCGGTTCGCGCAACCGGCTTCGGATACCCCTGGGTCACCCCATCGAAACGCTTGATCCAACCGACATTACCACCAGCGTGGAAGGCCATCTGGTCGGCCAGATATTCTCGCGACTCACCGAATTCGATCGGACTACGCAGCAACTGCTGCCTGGGCTTGCCCATTACTGGGAGCCAGAGGACGACGCGAGAACCTGGCACTTCTGGCTAAGACCGGGCCTCAGCTTCCACGACGGCAGTGAAGTGGAAACGGAAGACGTACGGCAGACCCTACTGCGGCTGCGCGACAAAGCGGGAGATGCTGCCTACCTCTATGAGCATCTCGACACGATAGAGATTGGCGACGGCCGACGGGTCACGTGCCGTCTGAAGTTCACCGACTATCTGTGGCCCTACTCCCTCGCTGCCACCTCGGCATCGATCATCCCGAGAAACCGGAGCAGTGACTTCTCGCTCATGCCGGTGGGCAGTGGCCCCTTCAAGGTGACGCGCCGTAGCGAGTACCGGCTAACGCTAACGGTATTCGAAGACTACTATCGCGAACGTGCGCTACTCGATGAGATCGACCTTTGGGTCATTGCGCCATCGGAAGAAACATCGGCATTCGATCTCCATTTCGGTTATACCGGCTCCAGCTCGAAGACACAGCACCAGGTTGCGCAAGTTCTGCCCGGGTGCACAAGTGTGAGATGCAATGCCAACCGCCCATTTCTGGCATCTGCCGAGCAACGATTGGCACTGGCCGACTGGCTCGCCCCGAGCGTTCTGATCGCGGCCGACGACGAGTCCCGGCGGCCCGCGTCAGGTTTGCTTCCAGACTGGCAACATCGGGTGGCCGTTCCCCGCGGCCGACCACCTATCCCCGAACACACCAGGTTGACCATGGTGACGATACGAATTACCGGCCGTCTGGCGGCGTTGACTGAGTCAATAAAGGAAAGGCTTAAGGAAGCAAGGATTGAACTGGACGTGGTCGCGTTGAGTGTTCCTGAATATATGCGGTATGAATGGCTCGACTTCGCCGACCTGGTACTGGACATCGAGCCCCTGAACAATTACGCCGATCTGGACTGCTATGGGTGGTTCTCGTCGAGCCCTATTCTCCGGAAATGGAGCCCGCCAGCGCGCCACCTGCTCATGGATAAACAGTTGCGGGCGATCCGCGCAAACGCCGACGGCGAAGCGCGCATGCAAGCGTATGCCGAGCTCGGTAAGCAGTTGGTGATGGAAGGATTGCTGATACCGATCGCACATGAGATCGTGCATGTTCAGGCCGAAGCGCACGTGGGCGGCGTCAAGAACCTGGCGTTCGGGCTCATGCCGTTTGCCGATCTGTGGTTGCGGTAAGCGCAACAGGTTGTCAGCGATCGTCGTCGCGGACCGATGACGGATGGCGGCATAGCGCCCGCACTTCGACATCCATATACGGAAAGAGCGGCAACTGGCTGAGCACGTCGTTCAAATGCGCGGGACTCTCCACGTCGAAGATGCTGATATTCGCGTAGTGGCCGGCGATCCGCCACAGATGCCGCCATACCCCCTCTTCCTGCAGCTTTTGCGACATCACCTTCTCATCGGCCTTCAACCGCGCTGCGCGCTCGGCGTCCATATCATGCGGCAGATTGACGGTCATCTCTACGTGGAACAGCATCGCTCACTCCTTAATGTCCAGACGGCCCCGATTGCGCGGCAAAGCGCGCAGCGGGGCTGATAAAAATCAACGCTGTGGTTGTACGCCTCAAGCCTCGGCGCGCAAGCGTTCGACTTCGGCGCCCGGCAGGTTGTCGCGCTCCTTGAAGAGCGTGAAGTCGAAATCGATCAGCGCAAAGTTGCCTTCCACGCCATACGGCTTGCCTTGCGCACCTTCGGCCTGTTTGACGGCCGGCACCAGACCATCGCGCGTGGCAAAGGCAAAGTCGTCCCACAGATACGGATCGCCGTCGATGTTGATCTGTGTGGTCAGCTTGCGAAACCCAGGCGCGGAGACGAAGAAGTGGATATGCGCCGGACGATGCCCGTGACGGCCCAACTGATCGAGCAGCAGTTGCGTCTGGCCTTGCGGCGGCACGCTATAACCGACCGGCACCACGCTGCGGAAGCTGTAATTTCCGCTCGCGTCCGTGCGGATCGAGCGGCGCAGATTGAAGGCCGGTTGCGATTTATCGAAGTACGAGTAGTTGCCGAGATGGTTCGCGTGCCACACTTCAACCAGCGCATTCGCGAGCGGCTTGCCGTCTTCGCCAACCACCCGGCCGCGCATCACCAGCGTCTGACCGGGATCGGTGCCGTCGTCGAGCCGTGCATGGCCATCGGACACCGGCGCACCGGTCACATAGAGCGGGCCTTCGATCGTACGCGGCGTGCCACCTTCGATACCGGCTTTCGCTTCCGCTTCGTCGAGACGCAGATCGAGAAAATGCTCGAAGCCGAGACCCGCGGCCAGCAAACCCAACTCACCGCTCTTGCCCGCATCGCCCAGATAGTTCAGCGCGGTCCAGAATTCGTCGGGCTGCACGTCGAGCTCTTCGATCGTGCAAAACAGATCGCGCACGATACGGTTGACGATCTCCTTGGTGCGCGGATTTCCTTCGCTGGTGGCGCTGTCGTTGATCTTGTTCAGCAGCGCGTCGATAGCTTGCCTGTTCATGGGGTATCTCCTGGATTCAATGTTATGGATGACTAAGGTGTTTCAGAAACGCTAGCTCATGGCGACGCTGACGCCCCTGGACGTATCGCGCCTCAATCGTTCGATCTTGCTCCAGTCGAGCGTGATGCCGAGGCCTGGCCCTTGTGGAAGTTGCAATGAAAAATTCTCATAGCGAAGCGGTTCGGTGAGAATCTCTTCGGTCAGCAGCAAAGGTCCAAACAGTTCCGTGCCCCACTTCAGTTCGCCGAACGTACTGAAGAGTTGCGCGGATGCGATCGTGCCCACCGCGCCTTCGAGCATCGTGCCGCCATACAGGTCGATGTCCGCAGCCGCGGCGATCGCCGCTACCTGCGCAGCGCCGGTGAGACCACCCGATTGGGCGATCTTCACCGCAAATACATTGGCGCCCCGCTCGCTGGCGATGGCAAAGGCATCGGCGGGACCGTGCAGCGCTTCATCAGCCATGATCGGCACGTGAGCCAGATCGGTCAGACGTTTGAGACCCGCGCGATTCTCCGCGGCAACCGGCTGTTCGATCAAGGTCACACCGGCATCCGCGAAACGTCGGGCCGCCCAGATCGTTTCAGTTTCGGTCCATGCCTGATTCACGTCGACCCGCACTTCACCACGTCCTTCCAGCGCTTTCCTTATCGCAACGACGTGCGCCACGTCGTCGGCAAGAGCACGCGCGCCGATCTTCAGCTTGAACACACGATGACGCTTCGCTTCGAATACACGCTCGGCCTCTTCGATATCGCGCTGCGTGTCGCCGCTCGCGAGCGTCCATGCGACGTCTACAGCATCGCGTACACGGCCGCCGAACAGTTCGGACAAGGGTACGCCGAGGCGCTGTGCCTGGGCGTCGAACAGCGCGGTTTCAACGGCGGATTTGGCGAAACGGTTGCCCTGATACAGCGTACGCAGCTTCGCCATGGCGACGCCTGGCCGGGTCGCATCCATACCTTTTAGCAATGGTGCGAAGTAAGTGTCGATATTGACCTTGATGCTTTCCGGGCTCTCTTCGCCATATGCGAGACCACCAATAGTGGTGCCCTCGCCTACCCCGGACACGCCGTCGGCGCAGCGAATCCGCACCAGCACGAGCGTCTGGTGGTTCATCGTCGCAACTGAGAGCCGGTGGGGCCGAATCGTCGGCACGTCGACGAGAATCGTCTCGACGCTCTCGATCCTCACGGGTGTTGCTATCATTCGTTGCACTCCTGCACTGCTTTGCTGAGGTCTCCATCTTAGGAACAAACCCACGCAGCAGTCCAACACCGATTCCGACTACTTTCATACCTTAGGGGTATGCATGGAAATTCGTCAACTTCGCTACTTCGTTGCGGTCGCGGAAGAAATGAACATTACGCGGGCCGCGAATCGCCTGCATATGACGCAGCCGCCGCTGAGCCGGCAGATCCAGCAGATCGAGGAAAGCGTGGGGCTCGCGCTGTTCGAGCGTGGCGCGCGGCCGTTGCGGTTGACCGAAGCCGGGCGCATCTTCTATACGCAGGCGAAGCGGCTGATCGGCGAGGCTGACGAGCTTGCACCGCTGACACGGCGGCTTGCTCAACTGGCCGAGCGGATCGTGATCGGCTTCGTGCCGTCGACGCTATACGGTGCGTTGCCCGCGGTGATTCGCGCGTTTCGCGAAGCCGCGCCGCAGATCGAACTGTCGCTGATCGAAATGTTCACCATCGAACAACTCGGTGCGCTCAAAGGCGGACGCATCGATGTGGGCTTTGGCCGCCTGCGTTTCGACGATGCACAGCTTGCACGCGAAGTCCTCGTCGAAGAACGGATGATCGCCGCGCTGCCGCAAGATCATCCGCTCGCGCGGCAGAAGAAAGCCTTGACGCTCGCCGCGCTTGCGCAGGAGACCTTGATTGTTTATCCGAGCACACCGCGGCCGAGTTACGCGGATCAGCAACTATCGGCAATGCATGATCACGCGCTGGAGCCGAAGGCGATTCATGAAGTGAGGGAACTGCAGACCGCTTTAGGGTTGGTCGCGGCACAGGTTGGCGTGTGTCTCGTGCCGGAAAGCGTGGAGGGGTTGCGCGCGCATGGGGTGGTGTACCGGGCGATTCCGGCAGCTCATGCCGTGTCGCCGATCATCATGAGCCGGCGCTTGCAGGATGAATCGCCCGCGACTACGTTGCTTTGTTCGCTGGCGCGGGAGTTGTTTCGCGCGTGATGAGGGCTTCAGCCACCGGCTCACAACGTCATGCTGTCCGCGGCGACGCCAAGCCGACGATGCAAGCGCTGGACCACGGCCGACATCACGGTGCATGCAACGAAATAGCACGCACCGGCGAACAGGATGAGTTCGACCGTCGTCCCATCCCGCGCCCCGACGTTCGATGCAATCGTGAAGAAGTCGCCCAGTCCGATCACATAGACCAGCGAGGTATCCTGAAAGAGGATGATGGCCTGCGTCAGCAGCAACGGCACCACCGCCCGCAACGCCTGCGGCAGCACGATCCGCAGCATGCCCTGCAAAGGCGTCATGCCGAGCGCCAGTGCCGCCTGATTCTGTCCCGCCGGCACGCTGTTGATCCCCGCGCGAATGATCTCCGCATAGTAGGCGGCCTCGAACAACGAGAATGCGATCAGCGCGGACACGCGGCGAATGTCGGTACTCGCGGGAAGATGCAGCAAAGCCTGCAACAGTTGCGGCGCAACCAGAAAAAAGCCAAGCAACACCACAAGCAACGGCACCGCGCGAAAGGCCGTCACATAGGCCCGCGCAAACGCTGCAAGCGGCCGCGAACGCGACAGACGGCACAACGTCAGCAACACCCCAAGACAAAACCCCGCGATCAGTGCCACCACCGTGATTTCGAGCGTGATATGCAGACCGCGGCTCAGTTCGGGCAAATCCTTTGGGATGACTGACCAGTGGAAGCGATAAGCCATCATCGACCATCCGAACCAAAGGACAGCCGAACCGACCGCTCGATACGCCGCCCGACGAACATGATGATGCCGGTCAACAGCGCGTACCCCACGACGATGGCGAGGAACGACTCGTACGACCGCGAGGTGTAGTCGATCATGCGCTGCGCCTGCGCGGTCAGTTCGAGGACACCGATCGTG
The DNA here is from genome assembly GCF_026225065.1 of Paraburkholderia sp. Classification (GTDB taxonomy): domain Bacteria; phylum Pseudomonadota; class Gammaproteobacteria; order Burkholderiales; family Burkholderiaceae; genus Paraburkholderia. The sequence continues at coordinate 15,163 of NZ_JAMFSB010000389.1, forward strand.
GAGGCAACTGAGGAGTTCTTGACGATGTTGAGAAATTCGGACGTTAGCGGTGGAACGAGGTTACGCGCCGCCACCGGCAACAGCACATAGCGGTAGGTCTGGAACCGGCTGAGTCCGAGCGACAGCCCTGCTGCCCACTGCCCGGCCGGCAGCGCCTGCAGGCCCGCGCGCACCTGTTCGCACACGCGTGCCGAGGTGAACAGGCCCAGGCAGACAACCGACGCCAGCGCGGCGGATTCCGTGGGCGGCATATGCTTGATCGCGGTGCCAAGGTGGCCCGGCAGCAACTCGGGGACCGCCCAGAACCAGATGAAAAACTGCACGATCAGCGGGATGTTGCGAAACACCGCGACGTAGGTAGCCGAACCCGCATACAGCCACCTGCCGGGCAAGGTCCGCACGATGCCCATCGCCGTGCCGATCACCAGCGCGACGATCCAGCCCGCGAGTGCGATGCCGACGGTCGCCTCCATCCCGGCGGCGATCCAGCCGAGGTAGGTGGTCGGCTCCCCGGTCGCGACAGGCTGGACGAACACCGCCCAATCCCAACGATAGCTCATGCCCGCTCCACGTCATGACGGCCGGGACGGCCGGCGAATCGCACGCGCACTCTGTTTAGCTCAGCGGCTTGTCGTTCGGAGCCTTGAAGAGTGTCTTCAGATCGTCGCTCTCCTGCAGATGCAGGTTGAGCCCATTCGGCGGAATCGGGCCGTCGAACCACTTTTTGTAGAGCACATCCGCTTGACCCGAGGTCTGCAGTCGCGAGACAGCGTCGTCGACTACCTGCTTGAAGTCCGGATC
>NZ_JAMFSB010000390.1 GCF_026225065.1 Paraburkholderia sp.
AGGCAGCGCGTATTCTAACCGCGACCGCCGCTGTCAAAACCACCTCAAAACTATCGAATCTGAGAAATCGATAGTCTTGGGTAGCCTCACATCACGTGACATCACATCAGGTTGTGGCAGATTAATAGTCGACCGGCAATGGATCAAGACTACGCCACATATACCAGGTCGCGACTGTGCGCCACGGCTCCCAATTCGCAGCTACCTCGCGCGCCTCGCTGCGCGTGACGGGCTCGCCGCTGAAGTAATTGAGGCTGATCGCGCGGATCAGGCCGAGATCGTCCAAAGGCAGGACGTCCGGGCGCGACAGATTGAAGATCAGGAACATCTCCGCGGTCCAGCGGCCGATGCCGCGGATCTGCGTGAGTTCGGCGATCACCGCCTCGTCTTCCATCGTGGTCCACTTGCCCACGTGCAAGGCGCCCGAGACGAAGTGCTCGGCGAGATCGAGAATGTATTCCGTCTTGCGCTTCGACAGACCGCACGCCATCAGCTTGTCTTGCCCCAGCTTGACGAACTGTTGCGGCACGAGCTTCGGACACGCGCCTTCAACGCGATGCCACGCCGCCTGCGCAGAGGCCACGGAAATCTGCTGCCCCACCACCGAGCGCGCGAGCGTAACAAACGGATCGCCCCGGCTCAGCAGATGCACTGGGCCGAATTTCGGAATCAGTTTCTTGAGAATACGGTCGCGCTTGACCAGATCCGCACACGCCTTGTCCCAGTAGTCGGGGCGTGTGACTTCCGGCGTGAGACCGCCGACCTGCACCGGCACGGCGACTTCCGCGTCGTCCAATGCACGCGTTTTGCGCACGACTTCACCTTCATGCAGCGTGTCGCGCGCGAGTTCCTGTACGTCATCGGTGAGTTCGGCCGGCACGGCACCATTGCCAGTATGACTTTTCACGCGTGTTGCGCGCGATGCTTTCGCGCCTCTCGCAAGCTTCGGTGCATGCGCTGACGCGCCGTTGAGCGCGCGCTTCACCGGTGTGTTCTTTGCCACGCCACCTGCCTTGGCGGCAACCTTCGCCGCGGCGGGCGCCGCTTGCACCGCGCTGCCGTTACGCGCGCGAGTCGATTTCACTGCAGCTGCCGCGCCTGTTTTAGACGCAGCCCGTTTAGACGGCGTCTTCGTGGCCGTTGCCATCCTGCCTCCTGCCTGGCGAGTCGATCAAAGGGAAGTACGAGGTGCGCTCACACGCGCCGCCACTCGGTCAACCCGCCGGGTTTGTCTTCAAGTGCAACGCCAGACTCGAGCAATTCGGCCCGAATCCGGTCTGCTGCCGCATAGTCCTTCGCCTGCTTGGCGGCCACGCGCGCTGCGATCTTCGCTTCGATCGCAGCGGGCTCGAGCGCGCCATCACTCACGCTACCCGCAGCCTGCTGCAGGAATGCACGCGGCTCACGGCCCAGCAGTCCGATGATGCGCGCAAGCGCGCGCAGTTGTCGGGCCAGCGCGGTATCGCGCGTGCGGTTTACCTCACTTGCCAACTCAAACAGCACCGACACTGCCACCGGCGTGTTGAAGTCGTCATTCATCGCCGCCCTGAAACGTTGCGCATGCGCTTCGTTCCAGTCGAGCTCGGCGCCGTCCGGACTCACGTCTTTCAGCGACGTGTACAAACGCGTGAGGGCGTTGCGCGCGTCGTCGATATGCGTGTCGCTATAGTTCAGCGGCGAACGGTAGTGCGCACGCGCAATGAAAAAGCGCACCACTTCAGCATCGTACTGCGCGAGCACTTCTCGGATCGTGAAGAAGTTGCCTAGCGACTTCGACATCTTCTCATTGTCGATCTGAACGTACCCGTTGTGCATCCAGTAATTCACAAACGTTTGACCTGTCGCGCCTTCGCTTTGCGCGATTTCGTTCTCATGGTGCGGAAACTGCAGATCCTGTCCACCACCATGAATATCGAAATGATCGCCGAGCAGCGTGCAGCCCATCGCCGAGCATTCAATATGCCACCCGGGACGGCCGCGCCCGTACTTCGAGTCCCAACCCGTGTCCGCAGGCTCCTCCGGCTTGGCCTGTTTCCACAGGACAAAATCGAGCGGATCCTGCTTCGCGTCGTTGGCCGCCACACGCTCGCCTGCGCGCAGATCTTCGAGCGACTTGCCCGATAGCTTGCCGTAGCCAGAAAATTTTCGCACGGCGTAATTCACATCGCCATCGCTCGCCTGATAGGCATAGCCGTTTGCTTCCAGCTTGCCGATCATGTCGAGCATCTGCGGGATGTAGTCCGTTGCGCGCGGCTCGAGATCGGGACGCTCGATGCCGAGCGCATCCGCATCTTCATGCAGTGCCGCAATGAAGCGATCGGTCAGCGACTTGATCGTCTCGCCGTTTTCGACGGCACGGCGGATGATCTTGTCGTCGATATCGGTAATGTTGCGCACATAGGTCACCTTGTAACCGAGCGTGCGCAGCCACCGTTGCGCGATATCGAACACGACCATCACGCGTGCATGGCCAATGTGACAATAGTCGTACACCGTCATCCCGCAGACGTACATCCGTACGACGCCCTCTTGCAGCGGCACGAAAGTTTGCTTGTCACGCGCGAGCGTGTTGTAGATGCGCAGTGATTCCATAGAGACGATGCGTGGGTCGAAAGAAATCCGCAATGTTTTTCGTGCGCGCCGCGCCCGCTTCTGATACCGGCCCGGTACAAGCTCAGTACAAAACAGGTGTAGCGCATACAGCAGCAAACCGGTGCACCGGGTGCGGCGGTCAGGCTGCGATCAAGGCGGGACGACCACGAGTGGCGAAAGACAGTATGCGGTTCAACGGAACGCGCAGACCTTTTGTTAGAATGGGTCGGAGTATAACATCCAGACCCGAGCCTATGAAACCTTCCAGCGGCCGCGCGCGAAGCGCCGCGACCCTCGCCGCCACGGCCCTGTGCGGCCTCGCCGTCATGCTGCTGCCGGGCGTGCCTGCCTATGCGCAGAAGTCCCCTATGATCCCGCAGGGCGCTGCTGTGCGCGACAACACGCCGGAAATCGACACGTTGATTGCGAAGCAAAACTGGAACGCCGCGCTCACGCAGCTCGACGCCCGCATCGCCGCGAATCCGCGCGATGCGCAGGCGCAGTTCAAGCGCGCCACGGTGCTGGCTCACCTGAATCGCGACGACGAAGCCATCAACGCCTTCCTCGCGCTGACGCAGAGTTACCCGGAATTGCCGGAGCCGTATAACAACCTTGCGGCGCTGTACGCGAAGCATGGGCGCTATTCGGAAGCGCGTGAGGCGCTCGAAACTGCCACCAAGGCGAACCCCAACTATGGGCTCGCCTACGAGAATCTCGGCGACCTGTACCTGCGCCTCGCCGCCTCTGCCTACCAGCGCTCGCAGGACCTGGGCCAGGCCAGCGGGCCGACGAAGCAGCGGCTCGCCGACATCCAGAAGATCGTCTCGCCGCCGAAGAGCGCCGAGCAGCCGGTCAAGAAGGTCGCCGCACCGCAAGAGGACGCAACGCCCACCATGCCGAACATCACGAACTCGCCCAGCTTCCAGTTCGGCGGCTCGAATGGTTCGCTCGCCATGCCGCCGTATATGGCGCCATCGCAGTAACCAGACGTATCGCACACTCATCGCCAACGTTTTTTCCACCCTGAGGATCTTCATGAAATGGTTGATGCTGGCGCTCGGTAGCGCCGCCCTGATCGCGAACGCACCCGCCTTTGCCCAGTCCGCCACGCCGGCGACGCATCCGTCCGTGCTCTTCAAGACCACTGACGGCGATATCCGCGTCGAGCTGTACCCCGAGAAGGCGCCGAAGACCGTCGCGAACTTCCTCGACTATGTGAAATCCGGTCAGTACAGCGGCACGATTTTTCATCGCGTGATTCCGGGCTTCATGATCCAGGGTGGCGGCTTCACGCAGACCTACGCAGAAAAGCCGACTCGTGCGCCGATCCAGCTTGAAAGCCGCAACGGCCTGAAGAATGTCGTCGGCACGATCGCCATGGCGCGCACCAGCGACCCGGATTCGGCCACCTCGCAATTCTTCATCAACACGGCGGACAACGCCGGGCTCGACTATCCGGGTCAGGACGGCAACGGCTACGCCGTGTTCGGCAAGGTCACCTCCGGTCTGGACGTCGTGAAGAAAATCGAAGGCACGCCGACCACGACGCGCGGCCCGATGTCCGACGTGCCGCAAACGCCGATCGTGATCGAATCGGCTACGATCGTCAGCAAGTAAGCAGACTGGCGAAGAGAAGCAAGCAGGCAAACTCACTGGCTAGCAAGCGCACCCGCCGGCGATGCAGTCCGTCGTCGCCCTTGCAACACCACTGCCCCCGGCGCGGCCCCATCCACCATGCGATGCGCCGCGCCTTTCACCCTCCTGTTCCTCAAAGGATCCCATCATGGTCGAACTACACACGAATCACGGCGTCATCAAACTCGAACTGGACGCCGAGAAGGCACCGAAGTCGGTTGAGAACTTCCTCAACTACGTGAAGGCCGGTCACTACGACAACACGGTGTTCCACCGCGTGATCGACGGCTTCATGATCCAGGGTGGCGGTTTCGAACCCGGCATGAAGCAAAAGCCGACCGAAGGGCCGATCACCAACGAAGCAAACAACGGCCTGAAGAACGTCAACGGCTCGGTCGCCATGGCGCGCACCAACGATCCGCATTCGGCGACGGCGCAATTCTTCATCAACGTCAATGACAACGATTTCCTGAACCACTCGTCGCCGACGCCGCAAGGCTGGGGTTATGCCGTGTTCGGCAAAGTGGTCGACGGTCTCGACATCGTCGAAAAAATCAAGAAGGTGAAGACGGGTTCGAAGGGCTTCCACCAGGATGTGCCGGCGGACGACGTGATCATCGAAAAAGCGGTCATCGTCGAGTAAGCAACTGGCCGTGCGCCAGCGGTTGCGGTCGCGGGTTCCGCTGCGGCCGAGGGTTCGGCAACACGCTGGCGCGCAGCATGCAGTTCCGCGAAGCATTTAACTGCAACTGAAATCAGGCAACCTTCAATGCTGCAAGAAACGCCGCTACGAAGCGTCGCCGCGGGCGGGCCAGGCGAGGGCAAACGCCCGCATGGCGCACGCCCGCTGTTTCTCATCTCAGACCTGCATTTGAGCGAGGACATTCCGCGCACGGTCGCCGCATTCGAACACTTCATCCGCACCACGGCTGAAGAAGCCGATTCGGTTTTCATCCTCGGCGACCTGTTCGAATACTGGATCGGTGACGACATGCTGAGCGACCCATTCGTCGCGCGCATGGCGGCGCTCATGCACACGCTGTCCGAGCGCGGCGTCGCCCTCTACGTCATGCACGGCAATCGCGACTTTCTGCTAGGCAAGCGCTTCATGAAAGCGGCCGGCGCAATCTGGTTGCCAGACCCATTCGTGATCACCGCGTTCGGCGCGCGCATCACGCTCGCACATGGCGACGCGCTGTGCACCGCGGACCACGCCTATATCCGGTTTCGCCGCGTCGCACGCAGCCGTTTCGCACAAATGCTGTTTCTCGCCTGGCCGTTCAAATGGCGTCATGCGCTGGCCAAACGGATGCGCTCGGCGAGTCAGGAAAGTCGCTCGCGGCCGGTCTCGCCGAAATATGACGTGACGCAAGAAGGCGTAGCTGCGTTGTTCAACGAGACGGGCACGACGACCATCGTGCATGGCCACACGCACCGGCCGGCAACGCATCGCGAGCCGGGCGGTACGCGCTGGGTACTGCCGGACTGGGACCTCGATCACGGCGAGCGCCGTGGCGGGTATTTGCGAATCGATGCCGACGGGCTCAGGGCCCTACCCCTGGACTAGGCGCTGCACAAGCCGCCGGATAGAACACTGGACTAACTCTCAGCCGCTACCCGATCCACCCGCCCCGCGATCGCCGCGGACAAACGCCGCAGATCGAGCAATGCCGCGTCTGCGCCCTGTAGCGCTTCGAGACGGGTGCCGAGCCGCTCCAGCGCTGAGACAATTTCGTCGATACGTTGTGACTGCGTCGCCGCGTGATCGATCAAACCGTGGATAGCGAGCGAAACCGGATCGTCCGCGTTCGGCGTAATGCCGTAGGCACAGAATGCGTTGCGCGCCGCCGCCTTCTTATCGCAATCACGGCCAGCAGCCTCGTGCGCAGGCGCGGCAGGCATGATCACCCGTGCCGGATTGCCCACTGCCGTGCCGCCCGTCGGCACCGGCTTGACGACTACCGCATTCGAACCGATCTTCGCCTCTGCGCCAATCGTGAAGCCACCGAGTATCTTGGCGCCCGCGCCGACGATCACACCGCGTTCGAGCGTCGGATGCCGTTTGGCGCCCCGCGTGAGCGAGGTGCCACCCAGCGTCACGCCCTGATAGATCGTGCAGTCGTCGCCGATCTCCGCCGTTTCGCCGACCACGACGCCCATGCCGTGATCGATAAACACCCGGCGGCCAACCGTCGCGCCCGGATGGATTTCGATACCCGTCAGAAAGCGCGCCATCTGCGACACGAAACGCGCCAGCCAACGGCGCTGTGCCCGCCAGCAGGCATGCGCGAGCCGATGCAGCACGAGCGCATGCAGACCGGGATAACACGTGAGCACTTCCCAGGCGCTGCGGGCGGCGGGATCGCGCTCGCGGATCGTAGCGATGTCTTCGCGAAGTCTCGTGAACATGGCAGTGACGCTTTCGTGGGGACGTGGGGCCGGGTGCCGCCAGGCGGCGCACGACGGAGCACCGCCGTTAGCAGACCGGCAGCTTTGCTTAGAACGTTTTGGGGAATTGTAGGGGCGATTGCGTCAAACCTGACGGATGCCCCCGTTACCGGCAAGGTCGTCGTGCGTGCCGAGGGGTTGGCGCACGCGCTCAGGACGCGCCATCGGATAGGCGCGCGCCGTCCTCAGGACGCGCCGTCGTCCGGATGCTTCACCTTCAGCAGGATGAGCTTCGCGATGCCGCGCACAATATTCACCTCTTCACGCTCGAGCCCCGAGCGCGCAAAAAGACGTCGCAGGCGCGACATCAGCTTCCTGGGATTATCCGGGTCGAGAAACTCGAGCGCCACCAGTGCACTTTCGAGGTGCGCAAACATGCCTTCGATTTCGTCGCTGGGAGCGAGCGAGCCATGCGCGGCAACCTGCGCCTGGTCTTCGTCGCTCGCGCCAACACCGTTGCCGACGTTAATGCGGTCACTACTGCCGACACCCGCAACAGCGCCAGGAACGCCACCCAGACCGGCCGCACTACCTGCACCGCCCGCACCGAGATACGCAGTGCGCAACTCATACGCCAGCACCTGCACGGCCTGCGCCAGATTGAGCGAGCTATACGCCGGATTGGCCGGAATATGCGCGAGCGCACTGCAGCGCTCGACGTCTTCGTTCGACAGCCCCGTGCGCTCATTGCCGAACACCAGCGCGATATCGCCGTGCACGGCATGCTCGCGCGCCTGCGCCGCGGCCGCGCGCGGCGCAAGCTGCGGCGGCCCATATTCGCGCGAGCGCGCCGTCAGCGCCACCGACCATTGCACGCCATTGAGCGCATCCGCCAGCGTCGGCACGACATGAGCGCCGGCCAGCACATCGTCCGCGCCGCTCGCCATGGCGATCGCTTCGGGATCGGACTGCACATGGGGCACGCGCGGCGCGACCAGCACGAGCCGCGAGAACCCCATGGTTTTCAGCGCACGCGCCGCAGCGCCGACATTGCCGGGATGACTGGGCTCGACGAGCACGAAACGCGTCGACGTAAAACCGCCGCGCACAGGCGCAGCGCTGTCCGGCGCGCAAATCCCGGACGACGTAGGAGAAGACGAAGACGGGTTGCGGGGATCGGCCACGATAAAAAATAGGGAGCTAAAGGCCCCTATGGTAGCGCCAACCGGCCCGCTAGACCTACCTGGATCGGATGCTGCGCTGCCGGAGAACCCCGGAGTCGGGTAAAATCACGGCTATTCGCGCCGTCTTTGTACGAGCGCCTCGTTCTTATTCAATTCGTCTCCGTCGACGGAACGCCTGCCAAGCGGTCGTTCCGCGTTGTTTCAGCTGCGTAGTTTCAGCTCATTTACAGCTCATTACCGGTAAGCAGCCGCACTGCCCCGGCACAAGGATCCAGGCTCATGCATCCCATGCTCAACATCGCCGTCAAGGCCGCGCGCCGCGCCGCGCAGATCATCAACCGGGCGTCGCTCGATCTCGACCTGGTCCAGGTCAGCAAGAAACAGCACAACGATTTCGTCACGGAGGTCGACAAGGCATCGGAAGCGGCGATCATCGATACGCTGAAGACCGCCTACCCCGATCACGCCATCCTCGCCGAAGAATCCGGCAAATCGGACAACGAGTCCGAATACCAGTGGATCATCGACCCGCTCGACGGCACCACGAACTTCATCCACGGCTTCCAGTACTACTGCGTGTCGATCGCTCTCGCGCATAAGGGCATCGTCACCCAGGCCGTTGTCTACGATCCGAACCGCAACGACCTGTTCACCGCTTCGCGCGGCCGCGGCGCGTTCCTGAACGACCGCCGCATCCGCGTGAGCCGCCGCGACCGCCTCGCCGACGGCCTGATCGGCACCGGCTTCCCGTTCCGCGAAACCGACGGTCTCGAGTCTTACGGGCGTCTGTTCAAGGAAATGACCGAAGCCTGCGCCGGCCTGCGCCGCCCGGGCGCGGCTGCGCTCGATCTGGCGAACGTCGCCGCGGGCCGCCTCGACGGCTTCTTCGAACAAGGACTGCATGCGTGGGACATGGCTGCCGGCAGCCTGCTGATCACCGAGGCGGGCGGTTTGGTGGGCAACTACACGGGCGATTCGGAGTTCCTGCATATCGGCGAAATCGTCGCGGGCAATCCGAAGCTGTACGCCCAGATGGTGCCGATCCTGTCGCGCTACAGCCGCACGAAGCAGCAAGCGGCATAAGGCTGTAACACGCGTAGCAACGCGCGCAAAGCGGCTTCGGCCGCTTTTTTATTGATGCTGCCCCGATGTCCGGCCAGCATTCGTTGGCGCCGCGGCCTGCATGTGGCGCCGCTTCATGCTACAAAGCGACAGGCCGCTCCGGTATCGTTTTCGTCGTGCCGGCGTGCTTTTGACGCACGACCCTCGCGCAGCATCCCGAACTGCTCCATGAAAAAAGGCTTCTATACGATCATCGCGGCGCAGTTCGTGTCGTCGCTCGCCGACAACGCGCTGCTGATCGCGGCGATCGCGCTGCTCTCGGTCATCCGCTCGGCCGCATGGGTCACGCCGCTGCTGCAGATCTTCTTCACGGTCTCGTACGTGTTGCTGGCGCCGTTCGTCGGCGCGTTTGCGGACGCGCTGCAAAAACGCCATGTGATGTTCGTCTCGAACGCGCTGAAGGCAAGCGGCTGCCTGCTGATGATTGCCGGCGTGCATCCGATGATTGCGTACGGCGTGGTCGGCTTCGGGGCGGCGGCCTACTCTCCTGCAAAATACGGCATCCTGACTGAATTGCTGCCCCCCGACCGGCTGATCCCGGCAAACGCGTGGCTGGAATCCGCCACCGTGCTGTCGACGATCGTCGGGACGATGCTGGGCGGCGCGCTAATCAGCACCTACGCCTCCAACTTCGTATCGCATGCGCGGCTGCCACTGATTCATTCCGCGGCCGATCTGGCCATGCTGGCGGTGATGGTGACCTATGTGATCGCGGCTGCGATCAATGTGGGTATCCCGGATACCGGCGCGCGCTATCCGAATCGCCTCAAGGAGCCGAAGAAACTGGTGGGCGATTTCGCGCATTGCTTCAACGTACTGTGGGCCGACAAGCTCGCGCAGATCGCCCTGTGGGTCACTACGCTGATGTGGGGTGGCGCGGTCACGCTGCAGTTGCTGGTGTTGAAGTGGGCGGATGTAAACCTTGGGCTGTCGCTGTCGAAAGCGGCTGTCATGCAGGGCATTACGGGGCTCGGTATTGCAGTGGGCGCCGCCGCGGCAGCGACGCTCGTGCCGCTGCGCAGTTCGCTAAAGGTGCTGCCGATCGGCATCATTACCGGCGCCGTCGCAATTGGCATGGCGTTCTATAGCAAGGGGCTGTTTCCGCCGGGCATGGGCATTCGCGTCGGTCCCTTTGTTGCGCCGATTTACATCGTGCTCGCTTATCCGTTGATGATCCTGCTCGGCGCGCTGTCGGGTTTCTTCATCGTGCCGATGAATGCGCTGCTGCAGCATCGTGGCGCGACGCTGCTCTCCGCAGGTCATTCCATTGCCGTGCAGAATTTCAACCAGAATCTGGCAGTGCTGTTGATGCTCGGTTTGTACGCGATTCTGCTCACGGCGAAACTGCCGGTGCCGTGGATCATTGTCGTGTTCGGCACCTTCATTACGTTCATGATGTGGATGGCCAAGCGCCGCAGTACGGCGAATGCGCGCAAGGTCGATATGCGGGCGCTGGTCGGAGAATAGCGGCTCGCACAAAATGCGCACCCCGGCTGCCGGATGAATATCTCGACGACTGGCGCGCACCGGATGCCCGTTATGACACAGAAGGCTGGATGTTCTGGTTGTAACGGAACAGGTTGTGCGGGTCGTACCGGGTCTTCACCGCGACGAGACGGTCGTAGTTCGGACCATAGGCCGCACCGATACGGTCGGTCTCGTCCTGCGTCAGGAAGTTGACGTACACGCTGCCCAATGCGAAAGGCGCAGCCGCCTCGAAGAACCCGCGCGCCCATGCGATGCATCGCTCATCGTCGCTTGCGTCGCTCCAGCGTCCATGCACATTCATGACATATTTCGCGTCGCGGTTCGGATAGGCAGTGGCCTCGACCGGAACACGGGTTGTTTGAGCCCCGATCTGACCGAAGAAGATTTCGCATTGCGGCGACGGCAGCTTGCCGATGGCGTCAATCAGCACGTCCAGCAGTCCGTCCGGCAACTCGGCCAGATTGTGCGATTTCCAGTAGTTGCGCGCGCCGGGCGTCAGCAGCGGATCGAATGCCTGTTGCCACATCGCATACGGCATCGGGCCGAGATGTTCTCCGTACGGGGTGCCGAAGCGGCGCACCGCGTCGAGCGCGCCCGGCCCATCAGCAACTGCGCCGTTGTAGCAGCTCGCAAAAGCGATGATCGGTTTGCCGTGGACATCCTGCGGCAGAAACGGCAGCGGCGGCGCGAGGCGCAGGACGGCCCATACAGAGAGTTCATCCGGCATATCGTCGAATGCTGCGCGATATTTCTTGAGCGCCTCTTTTGCCTGTTCCAACGGCAATACGACGAGCCCGCCGAACACCTCCGGCCCGACTGGATGCAGCCGGAATTCGAACATCGTGACGACGCCGAAATTGCCTCCGCCGCCGCGAATCGCCCAGAACAGATCCTCATGCGCATCAGCGGCGGCACGAACCAGTTCCCCGTCCGCCGTGACGACATCCGCCGAGACGAGATTGTCGACCGTCATCCCGTATTGGCGGCTGAGCCAACCGAAGCCGCCGCCGAGCGTCAGGCCCGACACGCCGGTCGTCGAATTGATTCCGAGCGGTGTCGCCAGCCCGAAAGCCTGCGCTTCATGGTCGAAATCGGCGAGCGTGGCGCCCGGTTCGACATAAGCGCGACGCGCAGCCGGGTCGACCCGTACTGATTTCATCGGCGACAGGTCGATCATCAGCCCGTCGTCACAGACCGCACTGCCTGCGATGTTATGCGCGCCGCCGCGCACAGCCAGCGGCAGGTCGTTATCGCGAGCAAAGGCCACTGCACGGCGAACATCGGCCACTCCCACGCAACGCACGATGACTGCCGGGCGGCGGTCGATCATTGCATTCCATATACGGCGCGCTTCGTCGAAACCGGGATCGGCAGGCAGCAGCACTTGCCCTCTCGTCGCAACTTTCAACTCTTCGATTGCATTGCTGGACAGATTGACCATGAGACACCTCCTGGAACGCGGACGATACTTAAGGCAACAGGTAAGGGAGAGTCAAAATCCTGAAGGTCTTGCCTTCATCCAGGGGGTGCCGACAAGACTCGTCAACATCGATGAGTCCGTGCAGCCAATCTATGCGGAGGGTTTCTTCTTCACGGCAGGATGCATCGCTACGCTCAGATCCAATTCATTCTTGAGTGGTTGGGCATCGTGATGTAACTGCTCGCTAATCGGTCGCGCGTGCGTCACGCGTGACGCGGTGCTTCTACCGGCGGCGTGCCGTCATGAAACAGCGTCTTCAA
>NZ_JAMFSB010000391.1 GCF_026225065.1 Paraburkholderia sp.
CGGGCTTGCTATGCAGGAATACAGGGAAAACCCGCAATTTGACGAATTGCTATACTTGTATGGTAGCATCGTTTTCAACCTGTTCTTCGTTCGCAAGGATGCCTCCATGAAGATCGTTCGCGCCGACGTCGTCGTCACCTGTCCGGGGCGTAATTTCGTTACCCTGAAGATCGTCACGGATGAGGGCGTCCACGGCATCGGAGATGCGACGCTCAATGGACGCGAACTCGCGGTCGCGTCGTATCTGAAAGAACATGTGTGCCCGACGCTGATCGGCCGCGACCCGGGCCGTATCGAAGACATCTGGCAGTACCTGTACAAAGGCGCGTACTGGCGTCGCGGTCCGGTGACGATGACCGCCATTGCCGCCGTCGACGTGGCCTTGTGGGACATCCTCGGCAAGGTGACCGGCATGCCGCTATACCGGTTGCTGGGTGGCGCGTCTCGCGAGGGCGTGATGGTCTACGGACACGCAACGGGCCGCGATATTCCTGAAGCGCTCGATCGCTACGCGGAGCATATCGAAGCCGGCTATCAGGCAATCCGGATTCAAAGCGGCGTGCCGAATATGCGCTCGGTGTACGGTGTATCTAAAGGCGGTGGCATGTATGAGCCGGCCACCAAAGGCGCGGTAGAAGAGCAGAGCTGGTCGTCCGAAAAGTATCTCGACTTCGTGCCGAAACTGTTCGAAGCGGTGCGCGAGAAATTCGGCTTCGATACCCATCTGCTGCATGACGTGCACCATCGTCTCACGCCGATCGAAGCAGCGCGTCTGGGCAAATCCGTTGAACCGTACCGCCTGTTCTGGATGGAAGATCCGACGCCAGCGGAGAACCAGGCCGGCTTCCGGGTGATCCGCGAGCATACGGTGACGCCCATTGCCGTTGGCGAAATATTCAATAGCATCTGGGACTGCAAGCAACTGATCGAAGAGCAACTGATCGACTACATCCGCGCCACCCTCACGCATGCGGGCGGTATCACGCACCTGCGGCGCATTGCGGACTTCGCGTCCTTGTATCAGGTACGCACCGGGTGTCACGGTCCGTCTGACTTGTCGCCGGTCTGCATGGGTGCTGCGCTGCATTTCGACCTTTGGGTGCCGAATTTCGGCATGCAGGAATACATGGGCTTTCCCGAGCAGGCGCTCGAAGTATTCCCGCATGCATGGAGTTTCGATCGCGGCATGATGCATCCGGGAGAGGCGTCGGGGCACGGCGTCGATATCGACGAGGCACTGGCCGCGCGCTATCCCTACGACCCTGCCTATCTGCCGGTTGCGCGTCTCGAAGATGGGACGTTGTGGAACTGGTGAGCTGAGTTTGTCCACAGACTTGCTGCACCTGAGTATCAAGTTTTTCCCGCTGCGCAGCACTGAGCGCGCGGCTTTACCGATCGGAGTCTCCCATGCTGGCAGCCGTCCTCCACGAACCCAAACTGATTCGCATCGACAAGGTCGATGCGCCCGAGCCCGCTGCCGGACAGATCCGCGTGCGGGTGCGCGCGGGCGGCATCTGCGGTTCGGACCTATCGTATTACTTCAAGGGCAAGAGCGGCGATTTCGCAGTTCGCGAGCCGTTCGTACTGGGTCACGAAGTTGCCGGCGAAGTGGACGCGCTGGGCGAAGGCGTGACGGGCCTCGCTGCCGGTCAGCGCGTCGCCGTGAATCCGGGCCTGGCGTGCGGCACCTGTCGATTCTGCGCGAAGGGCATGGCGAACCACTGCCTTAATATGCGCTTCATGGGCAGCGCCTCGACGTTTCCGCACACGCAAGGCATGTTCCGCCAATACATCGTCGTCGCCGAGCGCCAATGCGTGCCCGTGCCGGATGGCGTCGATTTCGCGCAGGCCTCGATGGCCGAACCGCTTGCGGTCGCATTGCACGCGGTCCGGCAAGCGGGCTCGCTGGTCGGCGCGCAGGTGCTGCTGATCGGCTGCGGACCGATCGGTTGTATCCTGCTTGCGGTGGCGCGGCGCGCCGGGGCGCATCGCGTCGCAGCTGTGGATCTCTCGGACAAGGCGTTGCAGATCGCCGCCTCGCTTGGCGCGGACGAACCGGTCAGTGCGGTCGATGGCGCCACGATCAACAAGTGGGCAGAGCAGCGCGGCCGTTTCGACGTGGTGATCGAAGCTTCGGGCAGTCCTGCCGGCCTCGATACCGCATTGCGTTCGGTACGCGCCGGCGGCACGGTGATCCAGGTGGGCAATCTGCCGGCCGGACAGTCGCCGGTGGCCGCGAATCTGGTGATGGCGAAAGAAATCCGCTATCAGGGATCATTTCGTTTTACCGACGAATATGCGGTGGCCGCCGCGGAAATCGCTTCAGGCAAGGTCGATCTGCGTCCGCTGATGACCCACGCATTCGCGCTGGAGGAGGCCAATCATGCGTTTGAAGTCGCGCAGGACCGTTTGCAGTCGATGAAGGTCCATTTGCAGTTCGATTGATTTCCGCCCCGGAGGCGACAGGATCTCTGCCGCGCTCCGGCATGCCGTTCCAGAACGCCCATCGAAGAGGCGTCACGTAGGAGACATTTCATGATCAAGAGCCAGCGCTGGTTCGTCGTCGCACTGTTTTTCCTCGCGGGCGTCATCAACTACCTCGACCGTGCGGCCCTCTCGATTGCCGCGCCGCTGATCCAGAAAGACCTGAATTTTTCGCATGCGCAGATGGGCATCGTATTCAGCAGCTTCTTTATCGGCTATGCGCTGTTCAATTTCGTGGGCGGCCTGTTGTCCGATCGCGTTGGCGCGAAACTTGTGTTCGGCACGGCGATGGGCGTGTGGTCGATCTTCTGCGGCGCGACCGCGTTGGCGAGCGGAATCGTTTCGTTGATCGTGTTGCGCGTGCTGTTCGGTATGGGCGAAGGGCCCTTCAGTTCGACAAACAGCAAGATGGTCAACAACTGGTTTCCGCGCAAGGAGGTGGCGAGCGCGATCGGCGTGATCAGTTCGGGCACGCCGTTAGGTGGCGCGCTGGCGGGCCCCGTAGTGGGCTATATGGCGGTGCGCTTCGGCTGGCGCTGGGCGTTCGTGGCGATCATGCTGCTGGGTCTCGCGTGGCTGGTGCTGTGGGTGACCACGACGACGGAGCATCCGCAAGACCATCCGCGCATCGCTCGTGAGGAGGTCGAACTGATCGTGGCGGGGCAGGCCGACGAACACGCTATTTCGCACGATGCCGGCGGCGAGCGGCTCAGTCTTGGACATTTCCTGCGCCTGCCGGTGATTCTGGCCACTGCCTGCGCATTTTTCGCCTACAACTACGTGCTGTTCTTTTTCCTTTCGTGGTTTCCGACTTACCTCATCGAAGCGCATCACCTGAGCTTGCGCGACATGAGTTTCGCCACCGTCATTCCGTGGCTGCTCGGCAGCGTTGGCCTTGCAGTGGGCGGTTTCATTTCGGACGGCATTTTGCGGCTGACCGGCAAGCCGCTGCTGTCGCGCAAGCTGGTGCTCGGCGTGTGCCTCGCCGCGGCCGCGGTGTGCGTGGCGCTCGCCGGACGTGTCGCCAGCACACAGAGCGCGGTTGCGTTGATGTCGGTGTCGATCTTCTTCCTGTACGCGACCGGTTCGGTCTACTGGGCCGTAATCCAGGACACGGTGCCGCGTGAGCATGTCGGCGGCGTGGGTGGCTTTGTGCATCTGCTGGCGAATCTGGCCGGCGTGATTGGTCCGGCGGTGACGGGCTTCATCGTGCAGGCGACGCATGGCGCATACGGTAGCGCGTTCGTCCTTGCTGGCACGATTGCCGTCCTCGGCGCAGTCTGCTCGGTGGTGTGGATCCGCGAGCCGCGGCCCGCAGCGTTGGTCAAACGTGCATGGTAGTATCGTG
Organism: Paraburkholderia sp.; assembly: GCF_026225065.1. GTDB lineage: Bacteria > Pseudomonadota > Gammaproteobacteria > Burkholderiales > Burkholderiaceae > Paraburkholderia. The sequence goes on from NZ_JAMFSB010000391.1 coordinate 3,833, forward strand.
CGGCGCCTGCGGTCATTACCCGAGGGCGCTGTGTTGCGCACTGCCAGCTCGGCTGGTGCGCTGTTTAGTGCTCTCTCATTCTCTGCAGCCGTCCTGTCCGATGCCGATCAAGAACTCCCGCGCTATCGCGCCTTCGTTGCCTGTCGACGGATTGCTGACGCCTGCACGTGGCCGCCGCCGTGTCGGTGCAGCGCTTGAACCGCGCGCTGCATTGCCTGATCTCACTGAAAACGTTTCGTTCGATTCCCACGAGCCGATCAGCAGGCAGATTTTCCGTGCCTTGCGCGAGGCGATTTTCGCCGGTCAGATGGTGCCGGGTACGCCGCTCTCAGAGAAGGAAGTATCGGACATGTTCCAGGTGTCGCGACAGCCGGTGCGCGAGGCCTTCATCAAGCTGGTGGAGACGGGCGTGCTGCAGGTGTTGCCACAGCGCGGCACGCTGGTGAAGCGGATTTCGCCGCGCAAGGTACGAGAAGGGCGCTTCATTCGCGAAGCGATCGAAACCGCCGTGGTCCGCAAGGCCGCAGTGGCGATTACCGACGAGCAGTTGCAGGCCCTGGCCGACAATCTGCGTGACCAGAAACTCGCGGCGAAATCGAACGATACGGCCGCGTTTCTGGCACTCGACGAAGCGTTTCACTACGGTATCGCGCAGGCCATCGACTGCACGGCCGCGTGGGAAACGATCCAGGATATCAAGGCGCAGATGGACCGCGTGCGTTATCTGAGCCTGCCCGACGTGTCGCCGCTGGATCTGTTGATCCGCCAGCACGCGAAGATTCTCGCGGCGCTCAAAGCGCACGACGCCGGCGCAGCGGAGGATGCAATGCGCCGGCATCTGCGCGAGATTCTGGTGTCGCTCGGGCCGATTGCCGCGCGCAATCCGGACTGGTTCGACGCGGACGAACCCGAGCGCGTGCCGCTGTCGGTATGATGCCCGCGCCGTTCCATACCGGTCTCGTCATGGTTGGGTACGGGACCGGCTTTGTCGTTGCCCTGTATCTGACCATGTTGTTGCGCTCGTGGATCGAACGACAGGTGTGGCGCGCGGGCTCGACCATGCAGCTCGGCAAGGTTTCGGCTTACCAGTTAGGCCTGTTAAACGGTGGTGTTTCGCGGGTGGCGCTGACCGGCGTGGTACGTCTGCTTGGTCACAAGGTGCTGGTTGCGGGAATCGCCGGAGTGCTGACGGAGAGTGGTGAGTCGCATGAAGCGCAGCAAGCGCTCGACGCGATTGAGCGTGAGGCGCTGTCTGTGGCGAGGCGGCCATTGGTGTTCAAGGATCTGGTGCTGCAGGTGGAATCGCGGCTTAACCGGATTGGTGCGATCGCACGCTTACGCGCCGAACTGATCGCCATGGGCTATATGCGGGCACGCGACTCGAAAGACTGGTGGACGCACTACGCGCGCAACATGCTGCCGTTTGCCGTGTTGAACGTGTTGGCGATCGGCGCACTAGCGGGGCTCGCGATGACCGCCGATGCATGGGACTGGCTGGCGCGCTTCAGCGTGTTTAGCGTGGTGGCGATGCTGATCGTGGCGTTACCGAGGCGGGTCACTGCGCTAGGGCGATACATCGTATGGTCCGCAACGCAGCATCATCCCGACCTGAGGACTGCGCGGGCGGTACAAGGCGATGCGCTCGAAATCAAGGCGCTGGGGCAGTCCGTTGCATTGTACGGGCCGGACGCGCTTGCGGGCAGTGATATTGCCTGGATTCCAGCCGTCCTGGCGCACACGGAAAATAACGATTGAGACGATGCGCCAACGGCTCTGCTCTCCATTCTGGCTGGCAGGTTGAATACAGCATGATCAACGTTTAAACCATTGGGCGATCCGCTTCTTCAGACTCCGAGGTGCTGGGACGGGTGCCGGAGCCGGTGCGTAGCCGGGTTGCCACGTGGCGGTTCCAAACCTCACTCCACGCCGGTAATAGGTCCAGACGTCCGCGCCGAGTTCTTCGGTCAAGCGGGCAATGATCTGTGTGGTCTGGCGTTCGGCCTGTTTCGCGGCATTCAGAAGCGCTGCTCGAGGCGTGACCACGTTAATCCGTTGCGTTTCATCGTCCTTGGCGTCCGGATTCGTTTCGAGCAGGTACACAAATCCTTCACTCAGGTAACCGTCCAGCTGCCAGCCTTGTTCGACGTCGCAAAACGTGTCGGTGTCCGGAGCATCTTCCAGCCACTCGATGAACCCGTGCATCTCCGAGAGGGTGTCGTACCAGGGAAACGAGATATACACGTCTTCTTCGTTCCGGAGCACCATCCTCATCCAGAAGTAATGGCTGATCTCGTCGAATTCCTTGTTGCACTGCGTGGCCTGTTCCACCAGGCGTTTGTAGTACTCGGCCAATGCAAGTTCGTGTCCGGCGACAACGCCGCTACTCGCCTCGCGCTCCGAGGGGGGCAGGAAATCGGGTAACGCAAGCGGCTGTCTAAACGCCGGATCCTCAAGTTGCGCGCGGTCATTCGGACCGCCGATATAAAGTGAATCGTTGAGCAAAAAGCCGATCCATACATCGAGCTTGTCGATCGACCTCGATTCGTTCATCCAGTCTGGATCGTTCATCGTAGTGTGAGCTGGATTGAGCGCAGCCAGTCTATCCGTTCGTGCAGTCAGGCTTGCCTGACGTCGACGCGTGCACCCGACCGCTCGAACATCATGCGAACTTCCTGCGCCTGGGATTCCGACACGCCTTCGAGGAGGCTGGTTTCCCAGCGGCTTTCGATAATGTCCTTGGCGTCTTTCAGCGAGAGGTCGGGCCGAACCTCGCGCAGCGTCTTGATTGCGTTGACCTTCTTGCTACCGCCGTCAAGCAGCACGACCGTATAGTTGCCACCCGTCGACGCCGTCCCGCTCGACACCGCGATGTCTCCCTGCCTGACCTCGACATGCGCCCCCGATTTCTCGAACATTCTGCGGACTGTTTGCGCCTGCGATTCCGATACACCCTCGAGGAGGCTGGTTTCCCAGCGGCTTTCGATAATGTCCTTCGCGTCCTTCAGCGACAGATCAGGCCGGACTTCGCGCAGCGTTTTGATCGCATGGATCTTGTCGTCGCCGCCGTCGATCAGGACGACTTTGTAGTCGCCGCCGGTCGCCATCGAAAACCCCGTCGTCGTGACGCTGGCCGTCACCGTAGCCAGCGACGCGTACGGATCACCATACCCCATCGCGATCGAATCGATCGCTACGGTCTTCTGATCTTCCGGATCGTAGCGCAACAGGACTTCCGCGCCTGCATGCGCGATGCGCGCGGTCTTTTCCGGCGTGGAGAGTGTAATGGTCAGCTCCGCGCGGTACGGCCATCCTTGTTCCGGTTGCACTTCGAGTTCGAGATACCACTTGCTCATCCCTCGAGCGGCAAGTGCCTCGTTGGCGAGCGGCCGAGGCTCCGCCGTTTTCACGATTCCCTTCGCCTTCTTTCCCACTTTCAGGATCTGCGGTCCAAGTACCAGCGCGTCGAGACGATTGCCGTCCTTCGGCAGCGTCTGACCGCCTGTCATCGACGCAGGAAGAATGGATACCGTTTCATTGTTGCCGGGGTCGACAAGCACATAGATCCGGTCCCCCCGCTCGAGGACCAGGCCGGCGGGCACCTCTGCGCTGACGCGGCGCTTCGGTGCACTGATCGCGTCGAGCTCGAGTTCGACTTGCGTCGGTCCGGATAGCCCGCTCGAAAGCGAGAGCACCTTGGCGACGCCAAGCTCGCCCTTTGTCTGCGTAACGGTGGTTTCGACGACGACCGGGGCGTCGAATCCGGCGAGCGGTGCAGTCATCGTGGCAGTCTGCCGCGCGCTCTTCGCTGAACCTGCTGTCTTACCCGCGCGGCGTGCGAGACGCCGCAATATGGACGGAAGCAGCACGAGAACGACGACGACAACAATGAAAGCACTGTGGGAACCAAACAGCTGCATGTCTACCTCGCGCGTGTGAGCGGCAGCAACGGCGCGGTGCACCGTTAAGCGATTTTATGCAATTCTAGAAATGTTTCCGAAGAATCAGGAAGAAAGATACACGAAAGCCTGGTTGTACCAGGCTATGCACGGCTCCAGGACGGAGCGAGCCGCGCCCGTTGAGGCCGCCGGGGATCCAGCAGGACGGTCACTTCGTCGCCGACCGCGGGCATCATGTCCACGTCGATAGTCTGGCGTAGCTCCAGACGATGGGTACTGCCATTGGAGACGACCTCTACCAACAGTCGAGAAGGCCCTTCGTAATCGACACCGATGGCCGGCGATGCCCACAACTGTGCCTCAAGCAGCTGCCCGAGCAGCGGCGTCCCGTGCTTCAAGAGCCAGCGGTGCCACCACATGCGCCGAACCAGTCCCACAATCCACCAAACGGTCACGACTACCCCTGCAGCGAGAAGCACCGCCATGACAAGCAGACCCGCGTCTACGACCCTCTGCGGCAGATAGACTCCTGCGACCGCTGAGGCCGCGAGGACGGCATACCAGAGAAGTCGGGAGGCGGCAGGTCTCATAGGAGTCGGCCCGGGAACCCTATTGCGAAGCGTCACAACCGGCGTTGAGTGCCGTGGAGATCGCGTCGTGGTAGGCGGTCTGATAGGCTTTGTTGCCTGGCGCAAAACGCATCTTCTCGGAAGCAGTGTAGATGTCGTCGGTCAGGCCGTTGCAGCGAAGCCCGGTCGCCCACGGACTGTTGTCGTTCGCGACAATGACGAAATGGGACGGCGCGGCTGGAAGGTAGCGCACCGAGAACCTGTCACCTTTGCCCGGGTAGCTGACCGCGTTATGGAACGGATAGACGTTGAAATCATCGTCTTCGAAGCTTGTCTCCACGATCTTGCCGTCAGCGGTACGCAGCAGCACGTCGTGACGCGAGACATCGTGGTTATTGTATTGAACGTCGGTCATCTCGCTGGCAGTAATTGTCGCGCTCCCCGCTGCACCAAAATGGTAAATGAGCGTGTTCGCCACCATCTCGCCCGCTACCATGTTGAATATCGCAAAGGCTACGAACGCGAGGATCAACAAGATATGCCGCTTGGCGGATCGGCGGCCTTCTTTCGCGCGTGCCCCCAGAATTCCTCCGCCGACAGACGGCAGCACGATCATGACCGCAAGGACGAAGAAGCGATGCCGGGCGAGGAGGTCCATCACCAGGATCAGCGGAGCGAGCAATGCCGACGCGACGGGCGGATGGTAGGCCGACGGGGTCCACTGCTCATCCGGCGCATGCTCTTTCCTCTGCGGGCCGGGAACGACCGGATCGGGTGGCATACCGGCGGTAGGGACGATGGTGGCTCCCGCCGCTTCCAGGGCCAGACGCTGTTCACGATAGAGCCAGCCTGGTGACGCTTTCGCATCTGAGGTGACATTCGTCACGTTCAGCTCTACATAGTGGGAGCCATGAACCACCGTGACCTGTTCGGGCTGCGAAGTGTTCGTGAGCAGGCGGTCGCCCGGGTCGGCGGTGTGCACGAGGGTGCTGGCGAGCAGGAAAGGAGTCTGGTACTTCTGGTAAGCGAGTGCGGCGGCGCGGGTGCCGAGGTCTTCGCTCTCGATCCGCGCCTCCCCACGATTCTCAATCGAATGCGTCTCATCCAGCGAACCGTCCTTGACCTCCATCGTGCAGCGATAGCCGTCGCCATCGACGTTTAGCGAGGACGGCTCGAGCGTCAGGACGCTGAGCGCGTGCTGCGGGGGGATCGGCGCGCAGGCCGTTTCGGTGACGCGCGGATCGGTCGGTCCGAGCACCGTGGCGCCGGCCATGCGAAAAGCGAGCGCTTCCAGTTGATAGATGCGCCCGGCACTATGCTTGATAGATTCTTCCTGGTCTTGCGCACTGAGGACCACGACGTTCCCGCCGTGGCGTACCGCGACCATGTCGCGGTCGGGGCGCGCGACCTGATCAGAAGCGTCTGCGGTGCGCACGTCAGCGGGGACGAGTCCATCCGGCCAGCTTTCCGCAAAAAGCTTCGCGGTCTCCGCGGGATCCTTCAAACGATAGGTGACGACGGTAAGCGTGAACTCGGGTCGCGCCGTGGATGCCAGCCCCTTGTCGTAGGCCTCCCAGTCGCAGGCAGACCCACCGTCTTTCGCCTTGGCAGGTTCGCTTTTTATATCCAGCGGCCGCGTGGTAAGGACGGGGCGGATCACCGCGGCTGAAGCAAGCGTGCAGGCATCCGTGTTGTCGACGTTGAATCGGCTGGCGGCCCTTGCGGAGTGAGGCGCCAGCGTAAACATGGATGCTATGAGGAGCAGAAGTCCGAACGCGAATGGTGAGCCCGGCTCGCGGTGGAGAGCGGCCGATCGGGGCCGCTCCTGGCGTGAGTAGCGATCATCGATCATTGGCCTGCGATCTCCTTTCGCCCTGATTGCAGGGCAACGACAGGGCAGCTACATGGCCCACACTCCGCCTACACGATCCGCGCCCCCTCGCGATAGGTGGCGCGGGGCACCGGCAATGTATCGAGCATCGTTACCCGTACGAAGTCTGCCCTTAGACCTGGCGCAATCGCTCCGCGGTCATGCAGCCCCGCTGTACGCGCCGGCTCGGCCGACACGGTCGCCATGGCGCGCGGCAACGTCCAGCCGGCCTTGTCGACCAGGTCGAAGACGGCAGTCAGCAGGCTCGACGGCACGTAATCAGACGACAGGATGTCGAGCAGATCAGCCTTGGCGAGTTCGAGCGCGGACACGTTGCCCGAGTGCGAACCGCCGCGCACGATGTTCGGCGCGCCCATGATAGTGGAGATATGGTATTCGCGTGCGGTTTCGGCGGCGATGCGGGTGGTCGGGAATTCCGCCAGCACGATGCCCTCGGCGGCGGCCTGCGCGACGTGTTCGACGAGCGTGTCGTCGTGGCTCGCTACCGGCAAACCGAGTGCCTTGCAGCGCGCGACGATCGCGCGGCGGTGCGCATCCGCGTAAAGCTCCTGTTCGTCGGACAGTTGTGCAAGCGCGGTTGTTACATGCTCGTCGGTGAGCTTGCCATTGCGTTCCTGAAAGCGGCGCCATTGCTCGCGATCGTGCCATTGCCGCTGGCCCGGTGTGTGATCCATCACCGAAGCGAGGCGCAACAATGGATGGTTGCATAACGAATCGAATACTTCGACCACATCGGCGGTAGCGATCTCGCAGCGCAGATGCAGAAAGTGCTCGGCGCGCAGCAGATTCTTGTCATGGAAGCGCGTGAGGGCTTGCGCGCATTTCGTTTGCAGATCGCGGCCACGAATGCCGGCATTCACACGCGAGCCGATGGCGAGTGCATCGAATACGGTGGTAATGCCGGCAGCCGCCACTTGCGCATCGTGGATCACGAAGGCCGCATCTGTATTCCATTCCACGCCGGGACGCGGCACCAGATGCTTCTCGAGATTGTCCGTATGCAGCTCGATCAGACCCGGCAGCAGATAGTCGCCGTCCCAGTCTTCGGCTTCGCGCGCCGAGGTGGTGCCGCGTTCGACGTCATGGATCTTGCCGTCAACGATACGCACCACGCCGGTGAATACTTCATCTCGCGTTACGACGCGAGCGTTCCTGATCAACATCGACATGCTCCGTGGTCAGTCTGCTGGTTTTATATCTTAGTGTAGCGCCGCTTGATGACGCAGCGGTGGCTGAAGTTCGAAGCGGCGTGTGGCAACCTTCGTGCGCGTATCTTCATCGTGAAAGATACCGACAATTGCCGCGCCGCGCTCGCGCGCTTCGATAACCAGATCGGCGACCACGTCGCGGTTCTCGGCATCGAGCGAAGCCGTGGGTTCGTCGAGCAGCAGCAACGGATGCCCGGCTATCAAGCCGCGGGCAATGTTCACGCGTTGTTGCTCGCCGCCCGAAAACGTGGCTGGCGCAAGCGACCACAGCCGCTCGGGCACGTTCAGGCGCGCCAGCAGCGCGGCGGCGCGCTCGCGCGCTTCATCTTCCGCGACGCCGCGCGACACCAGCGGTTCGGCTACGAGCGTGAGTGTGGTCACACGCGGAATCACGCGCAGAAACTGGCTCACATAGCCGACCACGTTGCGCCGCAAACGCAACACGTCATGCGGTTCCGCCCCGGTAATGGCGACGTGCTGCGCATCGTGCCCATCCGAGCGGATCGCAATGGAACCTGAGCTCGCCAGATAATTGCCGTACAGGCAGCGTAGCAGCGTGCTCTTGCCGGCGCCGGACGGTCCGACCAGCACGACGCATTCGCCTTGCTCGACGTCCAGCGAGACGCCCGCGAGCGCATCGATCTGTACACCGCCCTGGGCATGCAGCGTGAAGGTTTTACGGATATCGACGGCGCGCAACATCAGCGCTGCATTGTCGATGAAAACGCGATCAGACGCGCGTGATTCGATGGATGACATCGTGAACCTCAAACCGGCAGGACGGAAGAAACCAGCGTTTGCGTGTAGGGGTGTTGCGGATCGTCGAGGACCTGATCGGTCAAACCCGATTCGACCACTTCACCACCTTGCATGACCATCAAACGATGCGCGAGCAGGCGCGCCACACCGATATCGTGCGTGACGATCAGCACCGACAGATGCAGCGTGCTGGTGAGCGTACGCAAAAGGTCAAGCAGACGCGCCTGCACGGAGACATCGAGGCCGGCGGTGGGTTCGTCCATGAACACGAGGCGCGGCCCGGTGACGAGATTGCGTGCGATCTGCAGACGCTGCTGCATGCCGCCGGAAAACGCGGCAGGAAATTCGTCGATGCGCGTTGCATCGAGTTCCACGCGCTCCATCCATTGCGTCGCCGTAGCGCGAATCTGTCCATAGTGGCGTGCGCCGACCGCCATCAGCGGCTCGCCTATGTTGGCGCCAGCGGAGACGCCGCTGCGCAGGCCGTCGCGCGGATTCTGCTGGACGAAGCCCCATTCGGTGCGCATCAGCAAACGGCGCCGCGGTTCGGACATGGCCAGCAAATCGAGCTTTTCGCCGTGCGTGGCGTGGTAGTGCAGCGCGCCGCTATCGGCTTCAGTGCGCAGTGCCAGCGTGTTCAGCAAGGTCGTCTTGCCCGAACCCGATTCGCCGACGATGCACAGCACCTCGCCCGGATACAGATCGAAGCTGACGTTTCTGCAGCCGTTACGGCCGCCGTATTGCTTCGTGATGGCGCGTGCGCTCATCAACGGTGTAATGCGCGTTGTCATGCGGATTCTCCTTCGGCGCGCTTGACGGCCACGTCTGGCTCGCCGCTTTCGCCTGCGTCGCCGGTCTGCTGTTCGCGCCGGTCATGGCAGTAGTCGCTATCCGAGCACACGAACATGCGGGTGCCTTCGTCGTCCACAATCATCTCGTCGAGAAAGCTCTCTCTCGACCCGCACAGCGCACAGGCATGCTCCCAGCGCTGGATTTCGAACGGATGGTCATCGAAGTCGAGACTGCGCACCCGCGTGTACGGCGGAATCGCATGGATGCGCCGCTCGCGGCCCGCGCCGAACAACTGCAGGGCGGCGTTCATATGCATCTTCGGATTGTCGAACTTTGGAATCGGCGAAGGCGAGGTCAGATAGCGCTCGTTGACGATCACCGGATAGTCGTACGTCGTAGCGATCCCACCGTGATGCACGATGTCTTCGTACAGCTTCACACTGATCAGACCGTAGTCGGCCAGCGCATGCAGCTTCTTGGTTTCAGCGGTGCGCGGCTCGAGCCGGAACAACGGCTCGGGCATCGGCACCTGATAGACGAGAATCTGCCTGTCGGTAAGCGGCGTTTCGGGAATCCGGTGACGGGTCTGCACAATCGTCGCTTCCGATGTGCGACGCGTGGTTTTCACGCCTGTGGTGCGCGCAAAAAAGCGGCGGATATTGACCGCGTTGGTGGTCTCGTCAGAACCCTGGTCGATCACTTTGAGCGTGTCATCGCGGCCAATGATCGCCGCGGTCACCTGAATTCCGCCCGTGCCCCAGCCGAAAGGCAAGGGCATTTCGCGCGAAGCGAAGGGCACCTGATAGCCCGGCACCGCAACGGCCTTCAGGAGCGAGCGGCGGATCATCCGCTTGGTCTGCTCGTCGAGATAGGCGAAGTTGTAGCCTTCGGCCGCGCGGTCGAATGGCGCGCCGTCAAGTTGTGGATCGGGCGCGTTCATGCGGCTTGCTCCTGCTGATCGTGGCCGTTAGCGGGTTGCCGCGTTTGCGGCGTTTGTGCAGGTTCTGCTGCTGATTTCGCTTGCGTCGTTTCTGTAGCCGATTCTGTTTCCCCAGCCTGCGCCGCATGTTGCGCACGCAAACGGCGCACGAGTTCGAGTTCGGCCTGGAAGTCGACGTAGTGCGGCAGTTTCAGATGCTGGACGAAGCCGGAGGCTTCGACGTTATCGCTATGCGACAGCATGAATTCGATATCCTGGGTTGGCGACGCGAGCGTTTCGCCGAGCTCTTCGGCACGCAGCGCGCGGTCCACCAGCGCCATGGCCATCGCCTTGCGCTCCGAGTGACCGAAGGCGAGGCCGTAGCCTTGCGTGAACGTGGGCGGAACCTCGCGGCTGCCGGCGAACTGGTTGATCATCTGACATTCGGTGATGTCGATTTCTCCAATCTCCACGGTCTCGCCCAGTTCATCGAGTTCCATTTCGACGCTGACCGAGCCGAAACGGATTTCGCCCGCGAACGGATGCGAGTTTGCGTAGCCGCGCTGTGTCGCATAACCCATTGCCAGCAGGAAGCCTTCGTCGCCGCGCGCCAGATTCTGCAAACGTGTCGCGCGGTTCGCGGGAAACGAGAGCGGTTCGCGCGTCAGGTCGCCGGGTTCCGCTGCGCCAGGTGCGGACTTTTCCTGCTCGATCAGGCCTTCTTTGTTGAGCAGGGAGACGACGCGCGGCATCGATTCAGGCTTGGCATGGCTGAGCGCTACACGCTGAGCGGCGGCGGCCGCAGCAGTGGCGCCGTGTGAAGCGTCCGCCGCATCTCCACCGTTTGCCTGCGCGTCAGCCATCAGCGAGAAATCGAGCAGACGCTGCGTGTAATCGTAAGTCGCGCCGAGCAGTTGCCCACCCGGCAGGTCCTTGAAGGTCGCGGAGATGCGACGCTCGACCACCATCGCTTCGCTATCGAGCGGCTGCGTGTAGCCGAAACGCGGCAAGGTCGTGCGATACGCACGCAGCAGAAAGATCGCTTCCACCAGATCGCCGGCGGCCTGCTTGATGGCAAGCGCCGCGAGATCTTCGTCGTACACCGAACCTTCGGTCATCACACGGGCTACCGAGAGCCGCAACTGCTCGCGGATCTGCCCGACGCTCAATTCGGCGAGCCGCGTATCGCCGCGGCGCGACTTGTCGAGCAGACGCCACGATGCTTCGATCGCGCGTTCTCCACCTTTGACGGCAACGTACATCAGTTCACCTTTGCATGAGTTGTGCGCGGCAGACCAATCAGCGTGTTGCCGCAGACGAGATAGCAATCGATGCCGCACGGAAACAGCGGCGCGAGGCTGGCGCGCTCGCGCCAGAAATGTTCGGGCAAACCGACCGGCGCGATGGTGGCCGTGCGTTCGATGCCGGGGCCGCTCAGCACGACGCTGGGTCCACCGGTCAGCGAATCGACGCGGATCAGCAAGGTTACCGATTGCTCCGGCGTTTCCGCCGCACCGAGCGAGAAGTGTTCGAGTTCCGGCAACAGGGCAGCGTCATGGACGTACGCGAACGCAGCGTCATGCACGTCGTCGACAAGCGGCGCGCCGGTATGAAAGCGCAATGCCGAGGCCAGCGCAGCGTCCGGTTGCGCGAGCCAGACCAGCGTCGAGTAATCGCACAGTGTCAGCAGCGCTGCTAAAGCAGCCAGTTCGGCGCGCGAGCGGTGCGTGCCGGATGCCTGCGATGCGGGCAGCACGTTATCAACGACCCCCACCGTGCCCGGTCGCGATAGCGCATCGAGCAGCGTACGGAACACCGCTTGAGTGTCGTGCACCGGATCCACAAAACCAGGGGCGAGGGTGGAGAGGGCAATCTGTGAGGAGTTCATCGCGTTTTTTGTCAGGTTGTCCATCAGTCGCCTCGCACCATCGTGAAGAATTCAACGCGTGTGGAAGCGGCTTCGTGCCGCCGTTTTGCGCGTTTCTCGGCGAGCTGTGCGGCGAGCGGTTCGATCAGTTGGCCGTGCAGCCGCGGGTGTTGCTCAGGCAATTGCAGCAGCGCGTCGGCCAGCGCGGCGAGTTCGGCGCGGCGCCGGTCGCGGCCCAGATGGCAGGCCACGCCCACCGGCGCCTGCTCGGCCGGGCTGCGCAAGCGCAACGTGGCGCGCGTGACGGTGGCTTCGCCGAGATTGAAGGCGCCGCCGCTACCGCCGACGCGGCCGCGCACCATGGCGAGACCGGTTTCGGGCGGCCGCAGCCAGTCGAATTCCGGCGGGCTTGCGCCGTCCAGCGCGTGGCTCAGTGCGGCTTCGAGTTCGGCTCGCGGCGTATGGGCAAGCACGGCCATCCATGCGCGCCGCATGGCGGAGGAGGGCGTGGCGGAAGAGGCGCTCATCGAGGTTCCTGTTGGTCCAGCGAGTAGACATTTGACCATCTATTCGTCTAAACGTCTAGACGTTTAAGGGTAAGATGGTTGTGCTTGCAGGACGCTCGTGTTTTCATATTTCCATCACGGCTTGCGCACTACAATGCACGTCACAATGAATATTTGAACTGAAGGGAATGACAGCACCATGACATCGAACGACACCGCTACGCCAGGCAGGCAACTCGAACGGGGCGCGGGCGTTGCCGTGTGGCGGCAGATCGAGCAGATCCTCGCCGCCGAGATCGCGGCCAGTGGTTTCGGCGCGGAAGGGCGCCTGCCGAGTGAGGGCGAGCTTGCCAAACGTTTTGACGTCAACCGTCACACAGTGCGTCGTGCCATGCTTGGACTGGCCGCGCTCGGCCTGGTGAGTGTGGAGCAGGGGCGCGGCACGTTTGTGCAGCCCGGTGCGATCGACTATACGATCGGCCGCCGTACGCGCTTCACTGAGAACCTGCGCCAGCAGCATCACGCGTCGGCGGGTGCCATGTTGTCGGCGGCACGGGCCAAGGCGGAACCGAACGTCGCCAAGGCGCTTGGCTTGCGCGCCGGTGCGGCGGTCTACCGGATCGAGTCGATGCACGAGTCGGACGGCGTGCCGCTGACCTTTGCGCGTAGCTGGTATCCGGCTGCGCGTTTCGCGGATCTGCCCGACGTGCTCGAACGCACCGGCGGCATCACGAAGGCGCTGGCCGAGTTCGGCGTGACAGACTATTTGCGTAAATGGAGCCGCATCGGCAGTGTGCTGCCCGAGCCAGAAGTTGCGCGGCGCCTGAATATCAATCGGCAACAGCCGGTGTTGTGGGTCGAGAACGTCGACGTCGACGTGGAAGGTACACCGATCAAATATGGCGTGACGCACTTCGCTGCAGACCGCGTGCAACTGCTGGTGGAAAACGACGTATGAGCAATGCGGCATGGGAGGCGAACGAAGTGTTCGAGTGGTCTGGGCAGGCACGTTTCGCGGTGTATTACGCGCCGTCGCGCGATTCCGCATGGTGGCTGGCCGGTTCCGAATGGCTCGGCGGCGATGTGGAGAGCGGTGTTTCTTACACACCGCCGCAACCGGTGGCGCTTACGCGCACCATCAGCGAGCTGACTAAAGCGCCGCGCCGCTACGGCTGGCACGGCACGCTGGTCGCTCCCTTTCGGCTTGCTGACGGCGTCACGCCGAGCGGCGTGCTTGACGATGCGCGCCGTTGGGCGCAACAGCGAAACCCCTTTATCTTGCCGGTGGAAGCCGCCACGCTCGGCGATTTTGTCGCGCTGCGGCCGGCTGAGCCTAACGGTGAAGCCTGCATGCGTGAGTTGGCCTCGAGCGCTCTGCGCACGCTTGGCGGTTTGCGCGCCAAACCGTCCGCGGCAGATCTGGCGCGCCGTCTCGCTACGCCGCTGACCGATCGCCAGCGCGATCTGCTCGTCGAATGGGGCTACCCCTATGTGTTCGACGAGTTCCGTTTTCACATGACGCTGTCCAGTTCGCTCGAAGCCGCGCACGAACGCGCGGTGCTTGTCGCGTGGTGGCATGACAGAATTGCCGCGCTAGGTCCGCTGATGGTCGATAGTGTGGCGCTGTTCGTCGAACCGGTGCCTGGCGAACCCTTCGTGCTGTGGCAGCGTCTGCCGTTTCAGACTGAGGGAGTGGAGCAACAGTGAATGGCCGTCTGATCTACGTGATGGGCCCATCCGGCGCGGGCAAAGATTCGCTGCTGGGCTTTGCCCGCAAGCGGGTCGTAGGGGAGCCGATCCTGTTTGCGCATCGTTACATTACGCGGGCCAGTGGCAACGGCGAAGACCACGTCGAGCTGACCCTTGAGGAGTTCGAAGTACGCTCCGCCCATGGCCTCTTTGCGCTCGAATGGTCGAGCCACGGACTGCGTTACGGCATCGGCATTGAACTCGACGCGTGGCTCGAGCAGGGATGCACCGTGGTCATTAACGGCTCGCGCCAGCATCTGCAGCAAACGCTCGAGCGTTATCCGTCGGTCGAAGTGGTTCATATCGACGCCGCGCCTCACGTTCTTGAAACACGTCTCGGCGCACGGGCACGCGAGAGCGCGCAACAGGTCGCGGCACGTCTCGCGCGGCGGGCACCGTTTTCACTGCCAGAAGGCGTGCACATGACCATGATCGACAACTCCGGCGCGCTCGAAGACGCCGGCTGTGCCTTCGTCGAAGTGGTGCGCGGCGCAGTCGCCTTCGGACTTTGATCTCGCAGCAAGGGCGTACTATAGTGGCCACCATTTCGCCGCGTTGACTGCGGCGCTAAAACCATTTGGAGTCCACGATGAGCGAAGCATCCCATCCCGCCGGCCAGTTCACTGAAGTCGAGCATCTGGCGCCTGTTGCAGAGAGCCTGCGGGAAATCCGCCACCACATTCATCATCATCCGGAGCTGGCCTACGAAGAGGTCGCAACGGCTGAACTGGTGGCCAGCAAGCTCGAACAATGGGGCTGGCAGGTGACGCGTGGGGTGGGGCGCACCGGTGTGGTCGGCACGCTCAAGGTGGGCGACGGCAAGCGCAGCATCGGCATTCGCGCCGACATGGATGCGCTGCCGATCGTCGAAGAAACCGGCCTGCCGTACGCGAGCGGCAACCACGGCAAGATGCATGCGTGCGGCCATGACGGCCACACCACGATGCTGCTCGGCGCCGCCGAACATCTGGCGAAGACGCGGCGTTTCTCGGGCACGGTGCACGTATATTTCCAGCCGGCTGAAGAAAGCGGGATCGATAGCGGCGCGAAGAAGATGATCGAAGACGGTCTGTTCGAACGCTTTCCCTGCGATGCGGTGTTTGGCATGCACAACCATCCGGGCGCGGAGCCGGGCGTGTTGCTGTTTCGCAAGGGGCCGTTCATGTCGGCGGGCGACAAGCCGATCATCACCATTGAAGGCGTCGGCGGTCATGCGGCGCGTCCGCACTTGACGGTGGATCCGGTCGTGGTGGCGGCCAGTATTGTGATGGCTTTGCAGACCATCGTGGCACGTAACATCGATCCGTCTCAACCGGCCGTGGTGACGGTTGGCTCAATGCACGCGGGCACCGCGAACAACGTGATCTCAAGTACGGCCAGGCTGGAATTGAGCGTGCGTTCGTTCAATCCGGAAGTCCGCGCGCTGCTTAAAAAGCGCATCACCGAGCTGGCCGAGAGCCAGGCGGAAAGTTATGGCGCGAAGGCGGTGGTCGAGTACATCGAAGGCTATCCGGTTGTGGTGAATTCGGACGAGGAAACTGACTTCGCGGTTCAAGTGGCGTGCGAACTGGTGGGCGACGACAAGGTGGTCGAACAGACCGACATGCTGATGGGCAGCGAAGACTTCGCGTTCATGCTGCAAAAACGGCCGGGCACGTTTCTGCGCATCGGCAACGGCGTGGGCGAGGACGGCTGCATGGTGCACAACCCGCACTACGATTTCAACGATCGCAACCTGATGGTGGGTGCGGCGTACTGGACGCGGCTCGTCGAGCGCTATCTCGGCCAGTGAGTGGGCGCAATGAGTGGGCCAATGAGGAGCGCCACGCACGCATTGGAGTCAAACTCACACGGCACGTCCGGCAGTGTGCTGCCCGGCGTCGGGGCCAAGGCGGTGGGCTGAGGCGAGTACCGGGTCGACGTCCTACCCGCGCCGCGCCACCAGATCCGACACATTCTGAGCGGCCTGCTGCAGCGGCTCGAGAAAAGCCTTCACCATCTGTTTCGCGGAATTGCGCTGCGCATTGCCGCTGATGTTCATCGCTGCGATCACGCGCCCTTGCCGGTTGCGGATCGGTGCGGACAGCGAAATCAAGCCGCCCTCCAGTTCCTGATCCACTATCGCCCACCCTTGGCGGCGCACCTGGGCGATGAGCTTTTTCAGTTCTTCCTTGTCGGTGACCGTGCGCGCTGTGTGAGCATACAAAGGCGTGGAGCCGAGCGTGGCGTCGAGCGCTTCGTCGTCGAGCGCGGCCAGCAGCACGCGGCCCATCGACGTGCAATACGCCGGCAGGCGGCTGCCGATCGACAGATTGATCGTCATGATCTTGTGGGTCGGCACGCGCAGCACATAGACGATCTCGGTGCGATCGAGCACCGCCGCCGAACAGCTTTCGTGGACCTGCGCCGAAAGCTCTTCCATCACCGGCTCGGCCAGATTCCAGAACGGCATCGACGTCAGATAGGCGAAACCGAGGTCGAGAATCTTCGGCGTCAGGCGGAACAGGCGCCCCTCGGTTTCGACATAGCCGAGCGTCTGCAGCGTCAGCAGAATGCGTCGCGCGCCAGCTCGCGTGAGACCGGCGGCGGCGGCGACATCAGTCAGCGTCTGCTCGGGCCGTTCCGCGTTGAAAGCGCGAATCACCGCGAGACCGCGTGCGAACGACTGCACGTAGGAATCACCCGGTCTGTCCGGAGCGTCTGCAGCTTCGGGAGCGCTGGACGGATCGGCAGGAGACGCTTGGGGGGCTTTGCTCATGGGCCTCTTCAAGAATGCATGGGGTAACGGATGGGCACGCCACCGGCCTGCGCCGCGAACCTGGGCTCGCGGTGCGCCGCCCGGCTGCGCGCAGGCGCAGAAAGCCGTGAAGATAGCTTATGCCCTGCGTTTCGCCAACCTCGCCGATTTTGTTTCGGACGGCACTGTGCCAAATGTGGCGCATTGAGAGTCGGCTTTCACCGGGCGGAACATCCGGCGAGGGGCGGGCGCACACCCCAGGGTTTTCGAGTATGCAGGTCACGGCCAGAAATTTGTATGATGACCCGATGACATGATCAATCGAGAACCGCATGTTCGAGAAGATTCCCGCCCGTGCCCTCAGCGACACGGTCGCGCAGCAACTGCTCAAGCAGATCGATAAAGGCACCTTTGCGCGCGGCGGCAAGCTGCCGACGGAAGCCGTTCTGGCCGAGCAGTTCGGGGTGAGCCGCACGGTGATTCGCGAAGCGATTTCGCGCCTGAAGAACGAGGGTGTGGTGGAACCGCGTCAGGGCAGCGGGGTTTTCATTGCGGCGCACGGCGCGATCCGGCCGCTGCGCATCGATTACGCGGAAGCGGTCGAGGCCGGTTCGGTGTTGCAGATCCTTGCATTACGCCGGGCGATTGAAGCAGAGGTCGCCTCCGAGGCCGCGATGCGGCGTAGCGACGCCGATATGGTGTCGATCGACGCCGCGCTGGCCAGGATCGACGAGGCGGCGGCAGAGGGTCACGACGGGGTTGCCGAGGACGTGGCCTTTCATCGCGCGATCGCCGGGGCGACGGGAAATCCGTATTTCCTCAAGACGCTCACGTTTCTGAATCAGTACCTGGAAGCCGGCACCGTCGTCACGCGCCACAACGAGGCGCTACGCGAAGACTTTTCGCGTCAGGTGCGCGATGAACATGCAGCGATTGTCGCCGCGATTCGCGCAGGCGATCCGATGGAAGCGCGCAACGCTGCCCGCACTCATATGTATAACGCCGCTCGCCGTCTCGCCGAGGCCGGCATTTGCTGAGCCTCGAGCCTTGATGCTCGCGACGCGACCGCGCAACGATATAGGCAGGCGGCGCGGCCACATCGAACGATACGAATCTCACTTGGAGTAGAGCATGTCCAGAAACGTTGGAGTCATCGGCCTGGGTGCAATGGGATTAGGCGTTGCCCGCTCGTTGCTGCGGGCGGGTTTTCGGGTGCACGCGTGCGATCTGCGCAGCGCCGTGCTGGAAAGTTTCGCCGCAGACGGCGGCGTCGCCTGTGCGAACCCGGCTGAACTGGGGGCACAGTGCGAAGTGGTTATCACGTTGGTCGTCAACGCGGCGCAAACCGAAGCGGTGTTGTTCGGTGAGCACGGCGCGGTGGCCAGCATGAAGCCGGGCAGCGTGGTGATTGCGAGCGCAACGGTTTCCCCTGACTTCGCCATTGACCTCGGCAAACGCGCCGAGGCCGCTGGTCTGCAGATGCTCGACGCGCCTGTCTCGGGCGGCGCGGCGCGAGCCGCATCCGGCGAGATGACGATGATGACCTCGGGACCGGCCGCCGCCTACGCCGCCTGCGAGGACGTGCTAACGGGGATGGCCGGCAAGGTCTACCGGCTTGGCGCCGTGCATGGAGTCGGCTCGAAAGTGAAGATCATCAACCAGTTGCTCGCGGGCGTGCATATCGCTGCCGCTGCGGAAGCGATGGCGCTCGGCTTGCGCGAAGGCGTCGACGCGGAGTCGCTGTACGACGTGATTACGCATAGCGCGGGCAATTCGTGGATGTTCGAAAACCGCGTGCCGCACATCCTCAAGGGCGATTACACGCCGCTTTCCGCGGTCGATATTTTCGTCAAGGATCTCGGTCTCGTGCTGGATACCGCACGCCGTTCGAAATTCCCGCTGCCGCTCTCGGCTGCGGCACATCAGATGTTCATGATGGCGTCGTCGGCGGGTCACGGTGGCGAGGACGACTCGGCAGTGATCAAGATTTTTCCCGGCATCGACGTGCCGGCGGCGAAGTCGTAGCAGGAGCGCCGCCATGACAACTTCATCCTCGCGGCCGCTGCTCGGCTGCATCGCCGACGACTTCACCGGCGCCACAGATCTCGCCAACATGCTGGTGCGCGGCGGTATGCGCACGGTTCAGACGATCGGCGTGCCCGGCTCCGATGAACCGGTGGAAGCCGATGCGCTGATCGTGGCGCTAAAGTCGCGCACGATCCCGGCCGCCGAAGCGGTCGCGCAATCGCTTGCCGCGCTCGACTGGCTGCGCGCGCAAGGCTGCCGGCAATTTTTCTTCAAGTACTGCTCGACATTCGATTCGACGGATGCAGGCAATATTGGTCCGGTTGCCGATGCGTTACTCGCTGCGCTGTCCGGCGCCGCCGGGCAATCGCAGGGCGGCGCAGACGCCTTCACGATAGCCTGTCCCGCGTTTCCTGAGAATGGACGCACGATTTTTCGCGGCCATCTCTTCGTCGGTGACGTACCGCTCAACGAATCCGGCATGGAGAACCACCCGCTCACGCCAATGACCGATGCGAATCTTGTGCGCGTTTTGCAGCGGCAGACGGAGTCGAAGGTCGGCCTCGTTCGCTACGACCGCGCGGCGCAGGGTGTCGCGGCGGTGCGCGAATCGTTTGACGCGTTGAGGAGGGACGGCGTGCGCATGGCGATTACCGATGCGCTTTCCGATGCCGACCTGCATACGCTCGGCGAAGCGTGCGCCGATCTCACGCTGATTACGGGCGGTTCTGGCATCGCGATCGGTTTGCCCGCGAATTTCCGCCGCGCCGGTTTGCTGGCGAAGACGACAGACGCAGGACAGTTGCCGCCGGTCGAAGGCCTCTCGGTTGTGCTGGCGGGTAGCGCTTCGAAAGCGACCAACGCGCAAGTGGCGGCCTGGCGCGAAAGCCGTCCGGCATTTCGGATCGATCCGCTGGCGGCTGCGCGCGGTGAGCCGGTGGTCGAACAGGCGCTTGCGTTTGCGCGCGAACACTTCGCTGGCAAGCAACCGGTGCTGATCTACGCGACTGCGACGCCCGATGAAGTGAAGGCTGTCCAGCGCGAACTTGGCGTCGAACAGGCCGGCCACCTGGTTGAAAGTACGCTGGCCTCGATCGCACGCGGTTTGCGCGAACTAGGCGTGCGCAAGTTCGTGGTGGCAGGGGGGGAAACTTCGGGAGCCGTGGTTCAGGCGCTCGACGTGCACACGCTGCGAATCGGCGCACAGATCGATCCGGGTGTGCCGGCCACTGCGACCACGGGTGACGCGCCGCTTGCGCTCGCGCTCAAGTCCGGCAACTTCGGTGCGACCGATTTCTTTGTCAAGGCATTGCGCCATCTCGACGGGGCGGCGCCATGACGTTAGGAATCCATAGCGGTGAAGAATCGAAGGCCCGCGAGGAAATCTGCGCCACGGGTATGAGCCTGTATCAGCGCGGCTATACCGTGGGCACCGCCGGCAATATCAGCGCGCGCCTCGACGATGGCTGGCTGATCACGCCGACCGATGCCTGCCTCGGCCGGCTCGATCCTGCCGAGATTGCCAAGGTCGACCTGGCTGGTAATGCGGTGTCCGGTGGCAGGCCGTCGAAGACGCTGGCGTTGCACCGCGGCATCTATGCCCGCAATGCGGAAACCCGCGGCGTCATCCATACCCATTCGACGCATCTGGTTGCCCTGACGTTGGCGGGCGTGTGGAGCGAGGCCGACGTCCTGCCGCCGATCACGCCGTACTATGTCATGAAAGTCGGCCACATTCCGCTGATCCGCTACCGCCGCCCAGGCGACCCGCAGGTGGCCGAGCAGATTGCAGCGCTTGCCGGCACGGTGCGTGGCGTGCTGCTGGAGCGGCTCGGGCCGGTGGTCTGGGAGCGCTCGGTGGCGCAGGCGTCGTATGCGCTGGAAGAGTTCGAAGAGACGGCGCGCCTGTGGCTGATGACGAACCCGCGTCCGGCACCGCTCGACGCTGCAGCGCTCGAAGAGTTGCGTAGCGTATTTGGCGCGCGCTGGTAGCGCTCATCACGCATCGTGCGCGCCGGATTCGGCGCACCATCAATAGAGATGTTTACCTGTCAGCGAGGCGCGCAAAGCGCTTCGCGGTTCCCCAGAAAAGGAGTTGCTGCAATGCCTCGCTTCGCCGCCAACCTGACCATGATGTACACCGAGCACGGCTTTCTCGAGCGTTTTGCCGCCGCGGCGCAAGACGGCTTCAAGGCCGTGGAATTTCTGTTTCCTTACGATTTTCCCGCCGAGGAGATCAAGAAGCGCCTCGTCGATCACGGCCTGACCCAAGCCCTCTTCAATGCGCCGCCGGGCAACTGGGCGGGGGGCGAGCGCGGCATTGCATCGCTGCCGGGCCGCGAAGAAGAGTTTCGCCGCAGCTTCGATACCGCGCTCGACTACACCCGCCAACTCGGCAATCGCACGCTGCATGTGATGGCCGGCCTGATTGGGGCGGATCAATCGCGCGAGCGGCACCGCGAGGTGTATCTGCAGAACCTGGCGTATGCCGCTCAGACTGCGCAGGCCGACGGGATCACGATAGTGATCGAGCCGATCAATACGCGCGACATCCCCGGCTTCTTTCTCAATCGTCAGGACGACGCACAATCGGTCTGCGCAGAAGTGGGCGCGCCAAACCTGAAGGTGCAGTTCGACTGCTATCACTGCCAGATCGTCGAGGGCGACCTTGCATTCAAGCTGAAACGCGATATGGCCGGCATCGGGCATATTCAGATTGCCGGTGTGCCTGAGCGGCACGAGCCGGACATCGGCGAACTGAACTACCCCTATCTGTTCGATCTGATCGACAAGCTCGGCTATGACGGGTGGGTCGGTTGCGAGTACCGGCCGCGGGCAGGGACGTCGGAAGGCCTGGGCTGGCTCAAGGACTATCAAGGACGGCAGACATCATGAAAGTACTGATCACCGGCGGCGCGGGGTTTCTCGGTCAACGTCTCGCACGCGAACTGTTGGCGCGCGGCGAACTGAAGGGACCGGACGGCCAGCCGCAGCCGATTACCGAACTGGTACTGCTCGACGTCGTCACCGCCAGCGGTTTTAACGACAGCCGGGTTCGCGCCGAAGTGGGCGATATCGCCGAGCGCGGCGTACTCGAACGCGTGATCGACGAGCGGACCTCAGCCATCTTCCATCTGGCCGCGATTGTCAGCGGCCAGGCCGAGGCGGATTTCGACCTCGGTATGCGCATCAATCTCGATGCCTCGCGCCTGCTGCTGGAAACTTGCCGGCTGCGTGGGCATCGGCCGCGCGTGGTATTCACGAGTTCGGTTGCCGTGTACGGTGGCGATATGCCGGACGTCGTGCGCAACGATACGGCCTTGAATCCGCAGTCCTCGTATGGCACGCAGAAGGCGATTGCCGAGCTGCTGCTAAACGATTACACGCGGCGTGGTTTCGTCGACGGGCGGGTGTTGCGTCTGCCGACCATCAGCGTGCGCCCCGGCAAGCCGAATGCGGCGGCCTCGTCGTTTGCGAGCGGGATCATTCGCGAGCCGCTGAACGGCGAGGCGGCGATCTGCCCAGTGGCGGGTGGCACGCGCCTGTGGTTGCTGTCGCCGCGCAAAGCGATTGCCTGCCTGATTGCGGGGCTCGAAATTGACGCCGCCGCGCTCGGCAATCTGCGGGCGGTGAATTTGCCGGGTATTTCGGTGAGCGTTGACGAGATGGTTGCTGCGCTGCGCGAAGTCGCAGGTGAAGAGGTGGTCAAACGCATCGAATGGCAGACGGACCCGCGTATCGAGAAGATTGTGGGTAGTTGGCCGGGCCGTTGGGATACCGTGCGCGCTGAACAACTCGGGCTGAAAGGCGAGTCGAGCTTTGCAGACGTGATCCGCAGTTACATCGAGGATGAGCACATTCAGCTCCTTTGACGGAACGCAAAGCCTGATTCTTCCGATGTTTGTCTCCGATTGCCGATGCCCGCCGCACTTGACACGGTTTCCGCGCCACGCCTATCATCAGGGCTGAATGTTCGATATACGATCTGTTGTTCGTATATCGAACAATTCGGAGTCAGCCGAAGCTGTTCGCTGCTATCCTTAGATGGGCCGTAAAGAGTTCGCGGCGCGTTGCGGCATGGGCTCCGGATATCCCTTCCGCTCGCCGCGACGGGGTGACCGCGCAGGCGGCCCCACCGCGCGACGCGCCGGCTGCGCCGGTTACGTGGCGAAGCAAGAGGCGCAGTATTCAACTGGAGACATCACATGACTGAAGCTTTCCTGTGCGACGCGATTCGCACACCGATTGGCCGCTATGCGGGTTCATTGTCGTCCGTGCGTGCCGACGACCTGGGCGCTGTGCCGCTCAAGGCGCTGATGGAGCGCAACAAGGAAGTCGACTGGAACGCGATCGACGATGTGATCTACGGCTGCGCCAACCAGGCTGGCGAAGATAACCGCAACGTCGCGCGCATGTCGCTGCTACTGGCGGGTTTGCCGCAAGACGTGCCGGGTTCTACCGTCAACCGGTTGTGCGGCTCGGGCATGGACGCCGTCGGCATCGCAGCGCGCGCGATCAAATCGGGCGAGGCTGCATTGATGGTGGCGGGCGGTGTCGAAAGCATGAGCCGTGCGCCGTTCGTGATGGGCAAGGCAACCAGCGCGTTCTCGCGCCAGGCCGATATCTTCGACACAACGATTGGCTGGCGTTTCGTCAATCCGCTGATGAAGCAGCTCTACGGCGTCGATTCGATGCCGGAAACCGGCGAAAACGTTGCGACCGACTACAAGGTGAGCCGCGCCGATCAGGACGCGTTTGCACTGCGCAGCCAGCAGAAAGCCGCACGTGCGCAACGCGATGGCACCCTTGCGCAGGAAATCGTGTCAGTGACGATTGCGCAGAAGAAGGGCGATCCGCTGGTGGTGTCGCAGGATGAACACCCGCGGGAAACCAGTCTCGAGGCGCTTGCCAAATTGAAAGGCGTGGTGCGTCCGGACGGCACCGTCACCGCCGGCAACGCCTCAGGCGTGAACGACGGCGCCGCCGCGCTGCTGCTCGCAAACGAAGCGACGGCCAAGCGGTTCGGCCTGACGCCACGGGCACGCGTGCTCGGCATCGCTACTGCTGGCGTCGCGCCGCGCGTGATGGGCATCGGCCCGGCGCCGGCTACGCAAAAGCTGCTGGCGCGCCTGAACATGACGATCGATCAGTTCGACGTGATCGAATTGAACGAGGCGTTTGCGTCGCAGGGGATCGCGGTATTGCGCACACTGGGTGTCGCGGACGATGACGCTCGCGTGAATCCGAACGGCGGCGCGATTGCGTTGGGTCATCCGCTCGGCATGAGCGGCGCGCGGCTCGTCACTACGGCGATGTATCAACTGCAACGCACGAAGGGCCGTTTCGCGCTCTGCACGATGTGTATCGGCGTTGGCCAGGGCATTGCGATCGCGATCGAACGCGTTTGATTTTTTAGCACGCTGTAAAAGCCCCATTCGTTTATTAGCGAATGGGGCTTTTTCGTTAATGCGGTCCGGGTATATCCGCCATAGGTTCGTTGCGGATCGAAATGCGCCTGATTCGGGGACTCGCGCTTTTCCTGCTGACATGTACAATCGTTTCGCTGACGTTCTTTGAATGGTTTTCTTGCCGGAAGACCTGTTTATTCAGTTGTGCTGCATATATCGGCATTGAGTATTTACCTTATTGCAGCGCTCGATCAGACTATTTCAAGGAGAGTATCAATGAAGGCAGCGACGATAGGCGCAGTTTTGCTGTTGACAGCGGCCGCCATTCAACCGGTCTGCGCGCAGACCGCGCTCGCGAATGCGACCCAGACCGTCGTGGGTGCAGTGCCTCCCGTGCACGTCAAGGCGGAGATCGTCGGCATCGATCCGGGCACACGTACTTTGACGCTGCAGGGGCCAGCCGGCAATGCCTTATCCGTGCTGGTGAGTCAAGAGGTGGCCGGTTTCGACAAGCTCCAGGTTGGCGACCAGGTCGACGTGCTTTATAAGAACGCGTTGCTCGTGAAGGCCGACAAGGTGACCAACAAGGGCATTCGTGCGCGTGTTGACACGCAGGTCTACGCACCGGCGTCGGGCGGCTTCGAATCGGCGCGGCAGATCGAAGTGCTCGCAACGGTGCAGAAGATCGACCGCAAGAAGGGGCTTGTCACGCTGCGCGGCGCTACTCAGACGCAGACGCTGCAGGTCGGCCCAGATGTTGATCTCAAGGACGTGAAGGTCGGCGATATGGTTCACGCCGTCTTCGTGTCGGCTGCGGCAGTGCAGGTTACGCCGCAGGGCGAGGCGGCACAGTAACGGTCGCGACACGACAGGCGTCGTGTCGAGTTGCATGGATAATTGTCGAGTTTTGTCGTGTGGCTCGAGTTGTGCAAAAACTATCGGCTATGCTCAGAGGTTCCCAACAGCCTCGCAGCGGCTGAAACCCCCGTCAGCGCCAGACAATTTACTCATGCCTTTCCGTATCCTGCTCGTTGAAGACGATAACCGCCTTTCTGCCCTGGTGGCGGGCTATCTGCGCAAGCACGACTATGAAGTCGAGGTCGTGCTGCACGGCAACGAAGCGGTGCCGGCCATTCTCAAACGCCAGCCGGACCTGGTGATCCTCGACGTCAACCTGCCGGGCAAGGACGGTTTCCAGATCTGCCGCGAGGCGCGCGAACAGTTCAACGGCGTGATCATCATGGTGACGGCGCGCGACGAACAGTTCGACGAAGTGCTGGGCCTCGAATTCGGCGCGGACGACTATGTCCACAAGCCGGTCGAACCGCGCGTCCTGCTCGCTCGCATCAAGGCGCAGTTGCGCCGCGTTTCGGGGCGCGCCGCGGAAATCTCGGGCCAGCCGGAGCGCTTTACGTTCGGCAAGTTCGAGATCAACCGGGCCGCCCGCACTGTGACGCTGCCTGACGGCACGCGGCCCGATCTGACCTCCGCAGAATTCGACCTGCTGTGGGCGCTTGTGAGTTGCGCGGGCGAGGTGGTGAGCCGCGACGACCTGATGCGGCAATTGAGGGGCATCGAGTTCGACGGCCTCGATCGCAGCATCGACGGCGGCATTTCCAAGTTGCGCCGCAAGCTGCATGACGATTCGGGCACGCCACAACGTATCAAGACGGTGCGCGGCAAGGGCTATCAGTTCAGCAAGGAGGCATGGGAGTAACTTGCGAGCCGGGTTGGAAATTGCCTTAGAACAGCCTCGGAATCGCCGACAAAACTCCACATAGACCTGTTTCAAATCGACAGTCGCGGGCGCATTGCGTGGCTAGTATCGCAAGCTTGTTCATTTACGAGCTGCGTCATGTCCCCCCGCGCCTTACCTCTTTCCAGACACGCTGTTTTGATGATCCATGGCCTGGGTGGGACGCGGCACGACTTCGGCTCACTCGATCGCAAGTTCGAGCAGATCGGCTGCGATGTGTATCTGCCGTCGTTGCCAGGGCACGGATCGCGGCCTGATCAATTGAGCGGCGTCAGCCTGCGCGACTATATGCAGCTGCTTAGCCGCACGTATCGCGATCTGATCACGCGCTATGAACGTGTCGACGTGGCTGGCATCTCGATGGGCGCCTTGCTCGCGGTGATGCTGAGCGCCCGCGAGCGCATGACGCATAGCCGCCTGATTCTGCTGTCGCCGCCTCTCTTTCTCGACGGCTGGGGTGGTTCGCGTCTGCGCCCGCTGCGTTATCTGATGTATTGCGTGCCGGGACTGCGTCATCTGATTCGCGTGCCGGAGGGCGAGCCGTTCGGTATCAAGAACGATCGTATCCGCAACCTGATTCGTCGCGCGCTGAAAAAGGGCAGTGGCGTTCACTATCCGTACGTACCGCTTGCAGCGATCGCTCAGGTGGACTGGATGCGTTTTGCGGTCAGACGCGCGCTTCCACGGGTGGCCTGCGAAACGCTGGTGATGCACTCGGAAGAGGACGAAGTGACGAGCATCCGTTCCGCAGAATTCGTCTGCGAACACCTGGGCAGCCGCGACGTCACGCTCGTTCGCCTGACCGACAGCTACCACATGATCACACTCGACAACGAGCGCGATACCGTTGCCGATCGCACGCTTGCCTTCCTGCAGCGTCCCGCTATGCTAACGTGAGTCGCGCGCAGGCCAAACGAAACTGATGGGCTGAACGGCCTCCTGCGGCCGGCGTACCTTCTTTCCTGACGTTCGTGATCATGAATCCTGCCGCACCTAAACTCTCTGCTTTCCGCTATTGCAAATGGCGCTGGCTGAATTTTCGCCGCTCGTGGACGGATACGCGTGCCGACCGCATGCCGAGCTGGTCGCGGCTTTATCTGCGTGCCTACCTTCGTTTGCTGGGCCTTTCGCTGGTGGTGGCTGCGATTCCCTTACTCGGCTTGTCGTTCGAGCTGACCGCTGCGGTTGTATGGCACGGCTTCGTGGCGTTGCCGGGCGGTGTTGTGCCGGTCCTGGTCGTGGTGTTCGGCGTGCCGGCCGTGGTGGCGTATCGCTGGATGCGTCCGGTGTGGGTCGATCTGGTGATGGTCCGCGAGCGCGCGATCGATTTCACCGGCGGTCGTTTCAACACCCGCGCACGCGAGTCCTTTAGCACGATCATCGGCCCGCTGGCGCGCACGCTCAACGCGCTTGCCGAACGGATGGAACGGCTGATCGCCGCGCAGCGCGAGCTGACCAACGGCATCTCGCACGAACTGCGCACGCCGCTCGCACGGGTGCGTTTTGCGCTGGAGGTGTTGCGCGAACCGGCGTCCGCCGCCGAGTACGATAGTGCGCTGGCAAGCATCGATCAGGACGTTACCGAACTGGACGAACTGATCGACATGAGTCTCACCTACGCAAGGCTCGAATACAGCTCGCTACAATCGAATCTTGAGCCAACCGTGCTCGCTATATGGTTCGACGGTCAGGTCAACGACGCGGCCTTGCTCTACACCGATAAGGAAATCGTGCCGCGCGTAGAGATCGATCCGGCGTTGCGCGTGGTGATGGACAAACGCTTGATGTCGTACGCGATGCGCAATCTGCTGCGCAATGCGAGCAAATATGCGCGCGGCCAGATTCTGGTCGGCCTGGCGTTGCGGCACGGCAATGTGGAGATCTTTGTCGAAGACGACGGTGCCGGTGTGCCGGAGAGCGAGCGTGAGCGCATCTTCGACGCCTTTGTGCGGCTCGATCGCCACACCGGCGGTTACGGTCTGGGGCTTGCGATTACGCAACAGGTCTTGCGCGCGCACAAAGGCCGGATTGCGGTGACGGACCCATTGACGCTGCCGGGCGCGCGTTTCGAAATCAGTTGGCCGGCGGGTACGGCGTAAGCTGCCGTCTAACGACTACCTGACGTTCACCCTTCGCTTTCTTCTGGACGCCCCATCAATACGTGTGGCCGAGCTGGAGGTAGAAGTTGTTCCGCCCACTCGGGGCGAATGCCACCCCCAGATAAATCGGTCCAAACGCCGTGGTTGTGCTGGTGAAGAACGTGACGCTGCGTTTTAGCGGTCCGCCGCCGTATTGAATCTCGCCGTCCCACACGTTGCCTGCTTCGAGGCTCATACCGGCGAACAACGCGTGGAATGGCGATGCGGTAAACGTCGTAAGCTCGTTCATGTACGTAACCTGGCCGTAGAGCATCGAGTTGCCGGCCAGTTGATCGGCGGCATACGCGGACAGATGCTGGAAGCCGCCGAGCGTGAAGCCGAACGGATTGACCGGGTTGACGTTCTGGAAGTCTTTGCCGGCCTCGATGCTGGCGTTGAGGCTGTTACGCCCATAGCTCGCGGCCACCAACGCTTTGCCGTAAGCCTCGGTGAATCTGTTCTGCGATTGCGCGAACAGCGAACGTTCGCCGCGCAGTTCCAGGTAATAGCCCTTGCGCGCGAACAGCGGGTCGTCGAGCTGGTCGATCACGAGACGCGCGCGCGCCGTGAACTCGCGGCCATAGATGTCGGGATATTCCAGTTGGAGCGCGCCGTTTTCATCGTAGTACTGCCCGTTGTATTGCGGCGACCCGAAGCCGTGCGCGTATGCAAGACCCACCCGGAAGTCACCGAGGTTCGCGAGCGGTAGACCGAAGTCGAGGCCGGCCCGTTCAGTCTGCTCCTGATACTGGGTGAGCTTGATGTAAGGGTCGTCCTGATAGATGTTCGCGTAGCTGCGCTGAAACTCCACATACGGCGCGACGTAATAGCCAAACGAATCCGAGAGCGGTTGCCGCAGCTCGGCATGCAGCGCGAGCATATCGCTGCCCACCGTGCCGTCGATCAACCCCTCCAGTCCCGACGATGTCAGCCACGGCCGGCGGTACCCCACATGCAGGCGGAAGCCGCCTACGTCCGAAGAACTCGCCGACAGGCCGAGGCCGAACAGCAGGAAGTTAGGTCCCCACGATTTGTCGTTGGCATCGATTACGAGCGTGTGTTCGTCACCGTCGCTAACCAGTTGCTGCGTTACGCTTTCGAAGTCGCCCGCCGTGGTGAGGGCGAGCAGGTCCTGGTTGAGCGCCTTGGGATCATAGACGTCGCCGGCGTGGACGTGCAGCGCTTCGACGATACGCCGCTCGGGCACCGGGCCATGCGACTTGACGACGATGCGCGTGATCCGCACCGGCTTCACGACAGGCGTCATATGCGCGGCACGCCACGCGGCGTAATCTTGCGGCGACAGCGCGAGATGCTGCAGCTTCGGCAACGCGGCGCGAGCCGCGGCTTCGCCGGCTGCGATCGCCTGCGGGGCGTTGGCGAAGTCAGTGAAGCTGAGCGATCCGAGGGACGGCGTGATCAGCACGTCATCTGCATCGAGCTGTTTGCGTTGTTGCGCGACGTTCTGATGAATCAGGATGCCTATCATCTGCTGCATGACGTCGGCGGGCGAGGCGAGCGCGTCGAGCGGACGCAGCGGCGAGCCGATATCGACTGCGATCACCACTTGCGCGCCCATGTCGCGCGCGGTTTCGATCGGCAGGTTGCTGACGATGCCACCGTCCACCAGCGTGCGGCCGTCCACCACCGTCGGCGCGAACAGGCCCGGCAGCGCAATGCTGGCGCGGATGGCTAGCGGCAACGAGCCCTTCTCGAGTACGACCTTCTCACCGGTTTGCAGATCCGTAGCGATGGCGCGGAACGGAATCGGCAAATGGTTGAACGAGATATTGGCGGATACCGCCGAGGTCCAGTCCTGCAGCAAGGCCTGCAAACGGTTGCCTTGCACGAGGCCTGGCGCCAGCCTGAAACCGTTAGCGTTAAAGCCTAAAGCGGGGCTGCCCGCGTAGAGCTCCTCGTCCTCACGTTGCGACTGGGGGAGATCGGCGCGCTCGACCACATCGAAAGCGATGTCGGCCAGGTTCACCTGGCCGAGGCGGTTTTGCATTTCCTGCGCGGTCATCCCGCTCGCGTACAGGCCGCCAACCACCGAACCCATGCTGGTGGCGGCGATACAGTCGACCGGAATGCGATTTTCTTCGAGTACCTTTAGCACCCCCAGGTGGGCATAGCCGCGCGCGCCGCCGCCGGACAGCACCAGGCCGACAGCAGGACGGCCGGCCGGGCCGCCGTCAGGCGTGCAGGCGGCGTCCGCTGCGCGGGCGGATTTCACGAAGGAGGTAAGGGCGAGCGCCAGCAACGTGGCGGCGCAAAGCAGACGGGTGGGGGCATGGCAGAGCCTTGTGTATGCCTTCGTTAGTGGTTTTTTTGGGCTCGCCAAGACTGGGATCATGCGCTTCACAACTATAGGAAAAACCGAGAGATTACATGGTTTTACAGTTGATTACTGAGGTTCCTGTGTGGGCGGCGCGCCGGGCACGGATTTTTGGTCCTTTTCGCCGTCGAAGCGGTTAAGCCAGACGGTACCGATTCCCCCCGGTCAATGCCTGCTGTACGTCCGGTTTGCTTGGATATCGGGAAGCGAAGAGAAATAGTTTGTTATGCGAATCAGTATTTAAAGCTCAAAATTTGTTTGACATTGTTTTAACGATTGTTGTCTTGCAATGCATTTTTACATTGGTCATTATTCTGACCATACTAACGCTGTTGACGTTTTAGCCTGCCCGGTCTCTCCGCGGCTCGCGCGGCGGAAAGTTGTCGGTACGGTCCGTTTAGGTAGGAATACAGATTAAATAGAACGATCGTACGATGAGGCGTGTAGCATGGAAACAACTCGGGGATGGTGAAATATGGAAAGGCTCGATGACCTCCTCCTGTTTGCAGAGGTGGTTCAGAAAGCAGGGTTCGCGGCCGCCGCGCGCAGTCTCGGGATGCAGCGTTCCAAGGTGAGCCGCCGCGTGGCAGAGTTGGAGCAACGCATGGGTGTGCGCCTGCTCCAGCGCAACACGCGCTGCATATCTCTGACCACGGTCGGTGAGCAGATCTATGCACACGCACGCAAGCTCGCCGATGAGGCGCGGGCTGCCTTTAGCGTTGCAGCGGAGATGAATGGAGAACCGCGCGGTGT
This sequence comes from Paraburkholderia sp., assembly GCF_026225065.1. Lineage (GTDB taxonomy): Bacteria > Pseudomonadota > Gammaproteobacteria > Burkholderiales > Burkholderiaceae > Paraburkholderia. Next base: position 35,141 of record NZ_JAMFSB010000391.1, read on the forward strand.
ACTGCGCATCACTGCCCCGGCGACGTTTTCGGCCGCGGCCTTGATGCCGGTGATTGCCGAATTTTGCCGTCTGTACCCACAAGTCGATTTCCTGATCGACACCCGCAACTGGGTGCCCGATCTTATCGCGGAAGGTTTCGACCTGGGGTTTTGTGCACAGACTGGGCCGCTTGCGGACTCGAGCCTGGTGGCCCGGACCATTGGCGACGTCCCCATGATCATGGCCATCAGTCCGGCCCTGCTGGAGCAGTGCGGGCAACTATCGCATCCCGACCAGTTAGCCGGATTCAGATTGTTCGCGCGCGCGGCACAGGCCGGCGTAAAGACGCTTCGGTTCCTTCATCCGGAGCATGGTAGGCACGTCGTTGAGTACACACCGCACTTGATGACGGGAAGCGTTGCGGTCTTGCAGGCCGGGGTCATCGCAGGGATTGGGGCGGCCTGTATGCCGCGCCACTTATGTGAAGATGCGCTGCGCGCGAACTGGTTGGTCGACGCGTTCAAGGTTCAGGCAGGGTGGCAACCGGAACCCACAACGATGTATGCAATGCTGCCTGCGCGTCGGGGTGCGACCGTATCGACGCGCCTGTTTCTGGAGTTTGCCCTTCCCAAACTCGCACTGGCCATGCGCAACGAGCTGGATTCCGTGACCCGTGTCGTGGCGTAGCCGGGCGCTCTGATCCACCACCGCGCTACCTGTCGTGCTGCACCCCTCAGACAGCTACAATGCCCTCAGAAACCAGTTATCCGCCTGCCATGCCGCAGCAAAACGGGTCTGGCCGACTCTCCGGGAATAAAAACGACGTACCGGCAGTCTGCTAGTTATCGGTTACGGATAGGGGTTACCGCAGGGATTTCACAATGGCCGATCCAATCATCGCCAAGCGGTTCGAGGCGCTGCTATTGCCTCATATGAATTCGGCCTTCAATGTTGCGCGTTGGCTGACCCGTAACGATCAGGACGCCCAGGACGTGGTCCAGGAGGCGTATCTGCGGGCGTTCCGCTATTTCGGCGGATTCCGCGGCGAGGACGCGCGCGCCTGGTTATTGAGCATCGTGCGTAATACCTTCTACACGTGGCACCAGCAGAACCGGGATCACGCAGCGGACACCACGGAATTCGAGGAAGAGATGCACAGCCTCGAAGAAATCGGCGCGGCCGGGCAGGACGACAGTCCCGAAGCGGCGCTGATTCGCAGCCAGAGCCAGAAGCGAGTGCACAAGGCGCTGCGCAGCTTGCGTCTGGAATTCCGGGAGGTGGTAGTGCTGCGGGAGCTTGAAGACTTGTCATACAAGGAAATCGCCGCCATCGTGGGCATCCCGATGGGAACCGTGATGTCTCGCCTCGGGCGCGGCCGACAGCAGCTTGCGGCGCTGCTCGCACCGACAGATCAGGAGGCGTGATGGATCACGAACAGGCGTTTGAATTACTGCCGGGCTATATCGACGAGGAACTGAGTTTGTCCGAGGCGCTCGAGTTTGAGCGTCATCTGGC
>NZ_JAMFSB010000056.1 GCF_026225065.1 Paraburkholderia sp.
CAAAGAAAGTAAGTGCCGCCCCGCACAGGGGCGAAGCTAATAGACCGACAAGAATGCAAGGAAAGGCCAACAGCGCAATAACACCACCAAAGCGCCGCACAGGCAAAAAAACACAGCAAAACGACAAACCGAAGGAATACCCCCCAAACCCCCTTCTTTTCGACCCATCGCGCGAAGCGCACCTGAACAACAATTCACCCTACCAGCACTGAGGCAAGCAAGCACCCATGGCATCGACGACCGCAAACCAGCAAGGCACTGTTCAGCCGGCCACTCCTGGCCCGATGAAACGCATCATCCTGATCGTGCTGATCGCGCTTATCGCCGCAGGCGCGGCCGCCGGCGGCACATGGTTCTTCATGTCCCATCGGGAAGCCGCCCCCGCTCCGGCGCAAATGGCCACCGCGGCACCGGCGCTGTCCGCCGTGCCGGTGTTCTTCCCGCTCGAACCCATGACCGTCAACCTGCAGTCGGATGACGGCCAGCAACACTATCTGCGCATCGGTCTCACGCTCAAGCTGAATGACCCCAAGGTCCAGCAACAGCTCACCGACCACATGCCGGAAGTCCGCAGCCGCGTCCTGCTCGCGCTGTCGAACAAACACCCGGACGATCTCGCGCCCCTCGAAGGCAAGCGCGCGCTCGCCACCGAGCTCAGAACGCTGATCGAACAGCCGAACGATAAGGGCGCTGCGCCCATCTCGATCGAAGATGTGCTGTTCACCGAATTCGTCGTGCAGTGACGCCGCGTAACGCTGCTGCCATCATCAACCCCCAAGGGACGCACGAGGAATAGGAATGGGCCACGAAGAGTTCATGTCCCAGGAGGAGGTCGATGCACTCCTCAAGGGCGTAACCGGCGAGTCCGACTCGGAAGCCGAGCAGTCAGATCGCTCCGGTGTCCGGCCGTACAACATCGCCACGCAGGAACGCATCGTCCGCGGCCGGATGCCCGGCCTCGAAATCATCAACGACCGCTTCGCGCGTCTCTTGCGCGTCGGCCTCTTCAACTTCATGCGCCGTACCGCGGAAATTTCCGTCGGCCCGGTGAAGGTGGTGAAGTACAGCGAATTCACCCGCAATCTGCCGATCCCGACCAATCTGAACCTGGTCCACGTGAAGCCGTTGCGCGGTACCTCGCTGTTCGTGTTCGACCCGAATCTGGTGTTCTTCGTGGTCGACAACCTGTTCGGCGGCGACGGGCGCTTCCATACCCGCGTCGAAGGCCGCGATTTCACGGCCACCGAACAGCGCATCATCAGCAAGCTGCTCAACCTCGTGTTCGAGCACTACGCGAACTCGTGGAAGAGCGTTCGCCAGCTGCAGTTCGAATACGTGCGCTCCGAAATGCACACGCAGTTCGCCAACGTCGCGACGCCGAACGAAATTGTCATCGTCACGCAGTTCTCGATCGAGTTCGGCACCACCGGCGGCACGCTGCATATCTGCATGCCGTACTCGATGATCGAGCCGATCCGCGACATCCTGTCGTCGCCGATCCAGGGTGAAGCGGTCGACGTCGACCGCCGCTGGGTACGCGTGCTGTCGCAGCAGGTGCAAGCCGCAGAAGTCGAACTGAGCGCCGATCTCGCGCAGATCCCGATCACGTTCGAGCAGATCCTGAACATGCGCAAAGGCGATGTGCTGCCGATCAACATCCCCGAACACATCACCGCGAAGGTGGATGGCGTGCCGGTGATGGAATGCGGCTACGGTATTTTCAATGGTCAATATGCGTTGCGGGTCCAGAAAATGATCAGCGCAGCGGACACGATTAAGGATGGTGGATATGACTGAGCTGAATGCATCGCCGGAGAAGGAATTGCCGGTAAGCGAGGCGCAACTGGCCGGCATGGAAGCGGTCTCCGACGACAGTGCGCTCGACGACTGGGCCAGCGCGCTCGCCGAGCAGAACGACAACAGCGCCGTCAACGCGACGACCGCTGGTGTGTTCCAGCCGCTCTCGAAGGTTGAACCGAACACGACGCGCAACGACATCGACATGATCCTGGACATTCCGGTCCAGATGACTGTCGAGCTCGGCCGCACCAAGATCGCCATCCGCAACCTGCTGCAACTCGCGCAGGGCTCGGTGGTGGAACTCGACGGCCTCGCCGGCGAGCCGATGGACGTGCTGGTGAACGGCTGTCTGATCGCGCAGGGTGAAGTCGTGGTCGTCAACGACAAGTTCGGCATCCGCCTGACCGACATCATCACGCCGTCCGAACGCATCCGGAAGCTGAATCGATGAAACGCCTTGCCGGGCGCAGTGCGCGCCCTAGTGGGCGCGACGCTGCGCACCGGCTGTCAGCCAGTCACGCCAGCACGGGCGCCGCAGCCACCGCCCTCGGCTTTCTCCTGAGCACGCCGCTTGCCCTCGTTCCGGCGAGCGCCACCGCGGCCGACATGAATGCGGTCAACCATCCCGCCCAGGTCGCCTCCGGCGTCGGTGCGGGCGCCGCCGTGCCATCGCTCGGTGTCGGCGCGATACTGCAAACCATTCTGGGCCTGCTGGTCGTGATCGGTCTGGTGTTCGCCTGCGCCTGGCTTGCACGCCGCTTCGGGCTGCAACCGGGCAGCCGCGGCGGTCTCGTGAAGACCATCGGCGGCGCCTCGCTGGGCGGCAAGGAGCGTGTCGCGGTCGTCGAGATCGGCGATACCTGGCTCGTACTCGGCGCGGCGCCCGGCAATGTGCGTCTGCTACACACCATGCCGGCCGGCTCGGCCGCGGGTGCGGCTATGGGCACAGCAGCCTCAGGCGATCCGCTGCAGCCGGGCGCTGGCGGAGCACTGCCAGGCACCTTCGGACAACGCTTTCGCGACGCCTTGAAAGGCGAAGTGGGCAAACGTTTCAACCGGCCGAACGGCGGGGATCAGTAAATGCAGTCCAGTCAACAGTCAGCGCGCCGCGAGCACGCAGCCTCGAGCCGCGCATCCGCTCCCAGCCGGCGCAGTTTCCTTTCGACGCTGTTCGCCACGCTGCGGCGCTGCGTCGCGCTCGCGATACCGGTTCTGCCGGTCCTGCTGATCGCCATGCCGTCGCTCACCTGCGCGCAGACCGCCGGCCTGCCCGCCTTCAATACCAGCCCGGGGCCGAACGGCGGCACGACCTATTCGCTGAGTGTGCAGACGATGCTGCTGCTCACGATGCTGTCGTTCCTGCCGGCCATGGTGCTGATGATGACGAGCTTCACGCGCATCATCATCGTGCTGTCGCTGCTGCGCCAGGCACTCGGCACCACCACCACGCCGCCTAACCAGGTGCTGGTCGGACTCGCGCTGTTTCTCACGCTATTCATCATGTCGCCGGTGCTGGACAAGGCCTATACCGACGGCTACAAACCTTTCTCGGACGGCACGTTGCCGATGGATCAGGCGGTGAACCGCGGCCTCGCGCCGTTCAAGACCTTCATGCTGCGGCAGACGCGCGAATCCGATCTGGCGCTGTTCGCCCGCATTTCGCACGCACCGCCGATGCAAGGTCCGGAAGACGTGCCGTTGCCGCTACTGGTGCCGGCGTTCGTGACGAGCGAGCTGAAGACCGGCTTCCAGATCGGCTTCACCATCTTCATCCCGTTCCTCATCATCGACATGGTGGTGGCGAGCGTGCTGATGTCGATGGGGATGATGATGGTGTCGCCCGCGACGATCTCGTTGCCGTTCAAGCTGATGCTGTTCGTGCTGGTCGACGGCTGGCAGTTGCTGATCGGCTCGCTCGCGCAGAGCTTCAGCTAACCCGGCGCACCCGCCTAACCCCTCACGCTTCCGGCCTATTCATCATGACACCCGAATCAGTCATGGCACTGGCGCACCAGGCGATGTACATCGCCGTGCTGCTGGCCGCACCGCTCCTGCTCGTGGCGCTCGTCGTCGGTCTGGTGATCAGCCTGTTCCAGGCCGCCACGCAGATCAACGAAGCGACGCTGTCGTTCATTCCCAAGCTGCTGGCGATCGCCGTCACGCTCGTGATTGCCGGCCCGTGGATGTTGTCGACCATGCTAGACTATCTGCGCCAGATGCTGACCAACATCCCGACGCTCGCCAACTGAGCCTACTGGGCTCAACCGGCTCACTGACTTACTGACCACTACGCGCCCGCCATGTTTTCCGTCACCTATGCGCAGCTGAACACGTGGATGGCCTCGTTTCTGTGGCCGCTCGTGCGCATTCTCGCGCTGGTGGGAACCGCGCCGGTGTTCGGCAACGCATCCGTCTCGACGCCGGTGAAGATTGGGCTGTCGAGCTTCATCACGCTCATCGTCGCGCCGACGCTCGCCCCGCTGCCGCAGGTCACCGTGTTTTCGGCCATGGGCGTGTGGATCATCGTGAACCAGTTCGTGATCGGCGCCGCGCTCGGCCTGACCATGCAGATCGTCTTCACCGCGATTCAGGCGACCGGCGAATTTGTCGGACTCGGCATGGGACTCGGCTTCGCGACGTTCTTCGATCAGGAGGCGAGCGGCTCGAGTGCGGTGCTCTCGAGTTATATGAACGTCTTCTCGATGCTGGTGTTCCTAGTGCTCGACGGGCATCTGCAGATGATCAGCGCGCTGATCGCCACCTTCCAGACGCTGCCTGTTTCGGCCGATCTGCTTGGCTCGGCCGGCTGGCGCACGCTGGCAGGCTGGGGCGGGACGATCTTTTCGATGGGGCTGCTGCTGTCGCTGCCGGTGGTGGCCGCATTGCTGATCGCCAACCTGGCGCTCGGCATTCTCAACCGCGCGGCACCGCAAATCGGCGTGTTCCAGATCGGCTTCCCGCTGACGATGCTGGTCGGCATGTTGCTGCTGCAGCTGATGGTGCCGAACATGATCCCGTTCTTCGCGCGGATGTTCGATCTGGGGATTGACCAGATGGGGCGGGTGGCGGCGGGGCTGCGGTAGATAAGGTCGGCGCGGTCGCAAGGACCGCTCGGTGTTGGTCGATCATCGAGATAGCTCTCCACAATGAAAGAGGCGCGACCGGGTCGCGCCTTTTCTTTTTCGACTTCGGGATTCTTACGTCCGCTCTCGCGATCGCAAACGACAACAGGATCACGATTCCGTCGTTGCAAATTTTGACAGTCGCATATCAACGCCGCTCTACATTCACATCTTTTAACGATGAGGATTCTGTATGGCGATCCCTTTGCACCTTTGGTTGAAAGACGACGGCGGCGCGGACATCCGAGGGTCTAGCGAAGTATTCGGAAGGGAAGGAAGCATTGAAGTTCTAAGTCTGACGCACGGCATCCATACGCCCACCGACAGCCACACCGGAATGCTTATGGGCGCACGTTCACATCATCCGCTAACAATCGAAAAGGAAATCGACCGTGCATCCGCGCTTCTCTATAAGGCAGTCGCGCGTGGAGAAACGTTGCAATCAGGAGAATTGAAGTTCTACCGGACAAACGATGCTGGGATGGAAGAGGCTTACTTCACGATATCCATGAAAAACGTGAAAGTGGTTGGCGTGTCGCCGAAGGTACCCAACATCAAAGAAGTCGAAAGCCAACATCGCAACCACTTCGAGATCGTTGAGTTCCGATACGGGGAGATTTCGTGGGCATATGCCGATGGAAACATGATCTTCAAAGATGCGTGGTCTCACTTCTAAAGGGGGTGACATCATGCCGGTAAGATGCACTTTTCTGCTAGATGACAGACCAACGTCGACCCTGTACTGCTCGGGCTTTGGGTCGGTCACAGCCTATTCCGGTACAGGTTCGGGGCGCGACAATCCAAGGGCTACGGCAACGCGCAACGTCGGCCCGCTTCCAGCAGGAACCTATTACCTTGTTGATCGTCAATCGGGCGGAATGATGGGTTGGTTGCGGGACTGGTACCTTTCGTTCGAGGTTGGATCAAGTGATCGAACGAAGTGGTTCATGCTATGGAACCCCCACGGTGGAGACACGACGATGATCAACGGAATTCAAAGGGGGAACTTCAGGCTTCACCCTGAAGGATCACTGCACCTAAACGAAGGGTGTATCACCGTAGTGAGCCATTTTGAGTTTGACCGGTTGCAACGGTACGTTCGCACGCGTCAGCCTGACCTGCCAGTGCCCGGTACCACGCTGCGCGCTTATGGCACGGTGGAAGTTCGATGAAACGGATAATGCCTCGTGTCGCATACATCATCGCGTTTATTGTTGCGTCGGTCTTCGGCGGCTTGTACCTGGTGAAGTTTGTTTTCCGGATGCCGTTTTGGGTACCCGACTGGCTGTTTTACCCGGTTCAAGCCGCAGCAGAGGCAATCGGCCTGATCCCGCCCGAAGACGGAGAGGATGCCGAAGTAATATGCGGCATCCTGGCACTGATAGGGTGCATTTCAGTAGTTGCGCTTGCGTTGCGCCTTGCGTCGATTCTGATCGCGCGTCATATCCGACGACGAGGACCTTAAACTTATGCGTCTGGTTGCGCACATTGCGCTCTTACGACACGGTCGAAGTCCGATGAAACGGTCAATCCTGCGTGCCGCATACGTGATTGCGTTTATCGTTGCGTCGCTCTACGGCGGGTGGTGGATTGGCGAACTCACATCGTCGATTTCATTTGAAATGCCGCTTTGGCTTGCATACACGATTGAAGCGGGTATGCATCTCGCGGGAGCACCCGATCCACTCGACCCCGAAATAATAGAGATATTTGGCCTGATGCTTCTATGGCTTGCGTACTCCATCCTAGTCGCAATCGCGCTCGGAATTTGTCTTTTCTTGTTGCGACGATATCTGAAGAAGCGCCGTGCGCCGTGAACGCGAAGCCGTGCAGAGATGCACGGCTTTTCAGTGTCCCAAACAAAAACGGGAGGCCGCCTAAGCGCCTCCCGCCTTTTACTGAACCGAATCCCTCGCTTACCGCTTACTGATTCAGATACTGGAACAACGACATCTGCTGAACCTGCACGAAAGCTTGCTGCGAGGCCTGCAGCGAGTACTGGGTCTGCGTGTACTTGCTGATGGTCGAAGGCATATCGACCGAGGTCAGATCGTCCAGCGAGTTCGTATTCGCCAGCGTCTGGGTCTGGTTCACCGCCTGCATTGCGGTAATCTGCTGCTCGCGCCCACCCACCGTCGCCTGCACCGACGTGACGTTGTTGATGGAGTTCTGCACCTGTGCCATCCCCGTTGCCAGCGTGTTCTGCAATGACGCCAAAGCCGACGTCGTATCCGCTGGCGTCTGCAGCGCCGTGATCATGTTCTGGATCGTCGAGAAGATATTCGTGCCGCCTTGCGCGGCCGGCACCTGCGTCGCCGGCGCCACGTTGAACGTGTCGCCATCGTCCGGCGTGCCACTGATAACCACACTCTCACCGGCCGTTCCCAGAGGGATCGCCGAACCCGAGGTATAAGGCTGAGCCGTGCCCGTCGTAGTTCCCGTACTGTTGGTGTCCGTGACCGTATACGTGGTCACGCCCCCCGTTACCTGGAAGGCCACCGAGTAAGTGTCGCCCTCCGCCGACGTCGGTCCATTGCTCGTGCTGATCGTACCGATCACTCCAGTACCAGTGTTCGACGAAGACCCGTATCCCACCGGTGTCGCCGTTTCGGGCGTCACGCTCAGGAAAACCGACGCACCCGTGTCGCCAGTCACAATCGACGTCGTCGATGAAATCTGCGTGCTCGACACGCCGTTGTCGCCGTTGTAAACCACCGCGCCGGCCGAATTCTGGGTGAACGGCTGCGTCGACGACTGGAAGCCGCCAAACAGATAGCCACCCGATGGCGACGTCGTGTTCGAGAGTGTCACCAGCTGGTTGTTCAACTGCGTCAGCGTCGCGGCAATCCCGCTGCGATCCGTGTCGTTGAGCGTGCCGCCGCCAGCGCTCTCCAACTGCGTATTCACGCTTTGCAGCGCCTGGATGACGCTCGTCAACGTGGAATCCTCCGACTCCAGCGAGGTCTGCGCCGAGCTCTGATTGGTCGAGTACTGCGACAGGGTCGCGCCCTGCATGCTCAACTGCACGGCCTGAGCTGCGCCAAGCGGATTGGACGCCGGAGTGGTAAGAGCCTGGCCGCTCGAAATTTCCGCGTACAGCTGGGACAACTCGCTCTGCTGATTGTCCATGGCCTGGACATTCATGCCGAGATATTGGGAAGTAGAGATGCGCATCGTTCAACGCCTCACTGGAAGATGCCGAGAATGGTCTGGAACAGCGTGTCAGCGGTCTGAATGACCTTGCTGTTGGCCTGGTACAGCTGCTGGTACTGCAACAGGTTTGCTGCTTCTTCGTTAATGTTCACGCCGGATACCGACTGCTGCGCCGACGTAATCTGCGTCACGAGCGCTGTCTGCGTCGTATTCGAAGCGTTGACCTCATTGGTCGTGTTGCCGATCGTGTTGACGTAGCTCGCGTACGCGTCAGTCAGGGTAGTCGTGCCACCGCTCAGCACCTTTGCCGAGACGATATTCGACATCAGCGTGGCATTGCGGCCGTCGCTTTGCGCACCCGCGTTCGACGCGATGGTGAACGTGTCGCCGTCGTCCGGGGTGCCGCTCAACGTGACGGTGACGCCGTTCATCGAACCACTGGGCGCTGGCGTGGTCGCGCTATTGATGGTCAGTGTCGCACCGTCCGCCGGTGTGTACGGCACCACCGTCGAGGTCGACGTAATGTTGACCGTGCTGGGCGGTGTCGTGCCGATGGTCACGACCGAACCCGCCGGAAAGCCGGTCAGGCCGCCCGATGCGGAGCTGTAGGTCAGCGTGGTGGTCGTGCTGGGCAGCGAATAACCGGCCGCAACCGTTCCTTCCGTAATCGTCGCCGTGCCGGTGTTGCTCGAAGTGGCCGTGGCGAGCACCGGCGAAGCCGCGGCAATCGCAGAGCCGCTGGTCGTCGTAAGCGCAAAGCTATCGAGCGCGCCACTGGTCGGCGACACCGAGAACGAATCGCCCGCGTTCATCGTGCCGGTCATCGAGAAGTTCAGGCCGTCGATCGGATTCGCCAGGCTCGAGGCGGTAGCAACGGTCGAACCCGTCGAGTTGTCGGTCAGCGCATAGGTGGAACCGTTATACGAGAGCGTGTAGTTGCCGGTGGTCGGTTGCGTCGCGTCGACAAACGAAACGCTGGGAGACGCGCCGCCCGTGTTGTTCGCATTGGCCGTAGCCTGCGGCGCCGCTACCGAGAACAGCGCGCCCCCGGCCGTGCCGGACAGGTTGAGACCGAGCTCGTTCTGGTTATTGACTTGCGCCGCGAAGCTGGTTGCGATCGCACCCAGTTGCGCCTCTGAAGGGTCGAGCGTCTGGGTGCGGAACTGAATCAGACCGCCGAGCGCGCCACCCGCATTCTGCATGGTGGTGTTCGACAGGTACTGGGTGGTCGCAGCCGTGGGCGTCGTCCCGGCAGCGCCCAGATAGGTGACCGAGTCTTCGGACGAATCCGACGGCGAGGGCGCAGTGCCCAGGTTGTAACTCGTCGTGCCGGTAACCAGCGCCTGACCGCTCGGCAGGAAAACACTTTCGCCGTTGGAATTCGACACCACCTGCACGCCGACGAGCTGCGACAGGTTGGACACCGCCTCATCGCGTTGATCGAGCAACTGGTTAGGCGGCTGGCCCCCCGCGCTGGCGGCGGTGATCTCCTGATTGAGCGAGGCGATCTGCGAGGTGTACGTGTTGATCTGCGACACCGTGGAGGACAACTGGGTGTTGACGCTCTGGCCCAGCGCGTCGTACTCCTGACCGGCCTGGTTAATCTCGCCCGCGAGCGACTGTGCATCGCTGATGGCAGTCTGCCGCGTGGCGGAACTCGCTGCGCCGTTGGCGACGTTCTGCAAACCGGTGAAAAAGCTGGTGATCGCCGTCGAAATACCCGAGGTCGGGCTGCCGATCATGTTGTTCAGCTGCGCGAGCATCGTGTAGTTGGCGGTCAGCGAGCCGCTGCCCGACTGCGCGGTGTTCAGCTGGGTCGTCAGATACTGGCTGTATGCGCGCGTCACCGTCGAGGTGTTCACGCCCTGCGGAAGATAGCCGGAGCCGGTGTATTCACCGGAGCTTTCCGCAAAAACCGGACTTTCGACGTCGTAGCCGGGCGTCGTCGAATTGCTGATGTTCTCACTGGTTGTCGTCAACCCCCATTGGGCTGCGTTGAGTCCACTGAGACCGATATTGATTAGGTTGCTGGACATGCGTCATCCTGAAGGGCTGGCAACGCGCCCACCGAGTTGCCAAGACTCTCTGTATATCGGCGCACTGGCGACAAAATTGAGGGGGCAACCCGTATTAAAACGCGCACCGCGAGAACCGCGGCGGCACGCGCAAAAAAATCAGGTTCGCACCAGCGAGCGACGCTTCATTTCAAGCTGGGTAATCAACCGTTGCAACGTGTTCTCGGCACTGCCCGGCAGCGCCACAAAGCGCATTCCGAGCTGGTAACGCTGAGTGCCGTTCGGCAGGTCGATCGCGCGAAACGACACGAGTTGCAGATCCACCGAGAGCGTGCCCGGCGCACCGAGGCTCAGCTCGCAATCTTCCAGCACGCAGCCCATGGGCAGATCCACCACGCGCGCGTCTGCGCTGCGCATGCCGACCCCGCCGAGCGACAGGTCGTGCACGTCGAAACGGAAGCGCTCGCCGTCAGGCAGCCGGCCCGTACACGTGTAGGGGTCGAGCACCGGCGCGTCGACGCGGAAATATTCGCGGCGCTGCACGTAAAACAGCACTTCGGGGAAATCGGCTTCAAACGCCGGCCGCCCTTCGAAACTGCTCTCGCGCGGCGGGCCGGTAACGAATTCGACGCGCACGCCGTCGGGTTGAGCGTGAAAAAGACAGCGGGGCGCAGCGATCAAGCCGCGGTTCTGCTCGGCGAGCGCGCCCCAGTCGAAGGTAAACGTCCGGCTGGGCACATCCACGTCGAGAATTCGCGTGACGAGCTGGCCGCCTTTGTATTGCGCGGTCAGAAAATCGCCGCGGTTGACCAGATTGCGTAACTGGACACCGATCTCGAGCGGATTGCGGCGACCGAAATCGTTGCCGGTCTCTGAAGAGCCGTCCGTCTGGCCATTCGTCTCAGTGGTATCCATGGGCTTGCCGATATGCGGGTTCGTACGTGCCCGTGCCCGAGGTCCAGCACCGGGGCCCATGACACGTGCGTTGACCGGGAGAAACATGACCCCGGTATTAAGGTCTGACTGAATAGCGGCAGTCTGGACCCAAAGTTTAGGGTAACCGAGGGAAATATTTGGCGCAAACGTTAAACCGGTCACGTCCCGCTCTCCTCATTCATCCGGCATGAACCCGCATGAATCCGCGTATCAACCCGCAATATCTGCCATGCGGTTCGGCCGGCGGCACGCTTGCGTACCGGCCGGCCCTACCGTCTTGTTTTGCGACATGGCCCCGTCGCCCTGCATTTCGTCCTGCCTGTTGCTTTCCAAAGCCGCCTGAGCCGCTCAGGCGGCTCAGCTCATCCGGCTCATGATCGACATCAGTTTTTTCGCATAATGCGGATCGGTCGCATAGCCCGCGCGCTGCATGCCGACGGCAAAACCCGCGGCGTCATGCGAACCGTTCAGCACCTGCGCGTAGCGCGGATTGCCCTTGAGCATTTGCGCATAATCGGCCATCGCTTCGTCATACGAGCCATAAGAACGGAATTTTTCGACAACACGCTCCGGCCGGCCGTTGCGGTATTCGGTCGTGACGGTGGACACGGTCTTGCCGGTCCAGTCCTTGGTCGCCTTGATGCCGAATACGTTGTGGCTGGTCTCGCCATTCGCCTTCAGGATCTCGCGCTTGCCCCAGCCCGATTCGAGCGCCGCCTGGCCGATGATGAAACGCGCCGGCACGCCCGTGGTTTCGCTCGCGGCCTGAGCGGAGGCAGCGAGCTTGTCGACAAACGCGTCGACATTGGTCGTGCCGTCACCGCGCAGCGGCGGTGTCAACGCGCTGTTGCGCGAATAACCGACGCCGCTCGCCAGCGACCCGTTCGCCTGGGCATTGCCGTACGCCTTGGCGAGCGCGTTCAGCGCGGCAGTGTTGCCTTCGCCGGCTTCGCCCGTCTGCATGCCCGAGTTGTTCATCAACTGCTTGAGCATTGCATCGGCCACGCCGATGCCCTTGGACGACATCTGCTGCGCCATCTGCTCGTCCATCATCGAGGTGAACTGAGCGCCGTCGCGCGAGTCGAGCGGCCCGTCCTGCGGCGTCGCATCGCGCATGCTTTTGAGCATCATCGTGATGAAGGTCGCGTCGAACTGCTTGGCGGCCATCTGGACACCCTGCTGCGGCGATGCGGCGACCTTGGCGCGCAGGCCATCGAACCCCTGAACGTCGAGCGCAAAGCGCTGCGTCAGATCGGTCGTTCCTGAGGTGGAATCCATCGTCATCGCGGCTCCTTAGATGATTTCAAGTTCGGCGCGCAAGGCCCCTGCTGCCTTCATCGCCTGCAGGATCGACATCAGATCGGCGGGCGTCGCACCCAGCGCGTTGAGCGCTTTCACGACATCGGCCAGATTGGCGCCGGCTTTGACGTATTTCAGCGCACCGTCGTCCTGCTTCAACTGGATCTGGGACTGCTGGGCAACCACAGTTCGACCGTTCGAAAACGCGCCTGGCTGGCTGACCACAGGTTGTGTGTTGACGACCACCGAGAGATTGCCGTGCGCGACGGCGCAATTCTCCAAGGTCACCATCTGGTTCATCACGATCGAGCCGGTGCGCGCATTCAGCACGACCTTCGCGGCGCCTGCCGCCGGCTTCACATCGAGGTCCTCGAGCTGCGCCATGAACGAGACCTGCTGGGCCGGATCGGACGGCGCGCGCAACTGGATCGTGCGGCCGTCGAGCGGTGTTGCGGTGCCCTGGCCAAAGGCGTTGTTGACCGCCGACACGATGCGCTGGTTGGTGTCGTAATCCATGTCGTTCAGCTCGAGCTGCATGGTGCCGTCTTGCGTGATGCTGGTCTGCACCGAGCGTTCGACGATCGCACCGGCGGCGATGCGCCCCGCTGCGAGCTGGTTCACCTGCACACGGCTGCCGTTTGCGCTGGCGCCCGCGCCGCCGACTGCCATGTTGCCCTGGGCAAGCGCGTAGACGGAGCCGTCAGCACCCTTCATCGGCGTGAGCAGCAGCGTGCCGCCGCGCAGACTCTTGGCGTTACCGAGCGACGACACCGTCACGTCGATCGCCTCGCCCGGCCGAGCGAATGGCGGCAGCACCGCCGTCACCATCACCGCGGCGACGTTCTTCAACTGGATACTGGTCAGTGCCGAGGTGCTGCTGTTCGACGAACCGGCGGACTGGTTGTTGATCGAGATGCCGAGGTTCGCGAGCATGTTCGCGAGCGTTTGCGTCGTGAACGGGGTCTGGGTGGTCTGGTCGCCCGTGCCGTCGAGACCGACGACGAGGCCGTAGCCGATCAGCGGGTTGTCGCGCACGCCCTGGATCCCGACGAGGTCCTTCAGGCGTTCGGCGTGGGCCGCGGGTGTGACAGGCGGCAGTGCCCCGCACGCGAGTGCGAACACCAGACAGGCATGGCCAAAATGGCGGATAGGTGCGAGCTTCATGGTCACCACGGCGCAACGTTAAGGAAGAAGCGTTGTAGCCAACTCATGGTTTCCGCTTCGTCGATATAGCCCTTCGCCGAGTACTCGATCTTGGCGTCGGCCACCTGGGTCGAGTACACCGCGTTCAGGCCTGAAATCGTATTCGGGTTGACTACACCCGAGAAACGCACGAACTCGTTACCCTGGTTAATGAGCATCTGCTTTTCGCCGCTCACCACGAGGTTGCCGTTCGCCAGCACATTGGTCACGGTGACGGTCAGCACACCGCTGAAGGTGTTCGACGCATTCGCCCCGCCGGTTGCCTGGAACTGGTTGGCGCCCTGCGAACTGAGATTGGCCTTGCCGAACAGGCCGGCAAGAAAACTCGCGGACGTGGTCGAGAAGGAGGTGCCCGAGGTACGGTCGGTATTCGCTCCCGACGACTTGGTCGCGTTGACGTTTTCGGAGATGACGATAGTCAGGATGTCGCCGATATTGCGTGGACGCTGGTCTTCGAACAACGGCCGGCCGGCGTAGCCCGGATTGAAAATCGAACCCGGCGACTGCGTGTGCGGCGGCGTCGGCGGAACAGCCGTCATCGGCTGCTGCACGATCGGCTGCTTCGGGATCATCGCGCAGCCGCCCAGCGCCAGTGCAAGCACGCTGGCAGTAGCGACGAACGCGCTGCGCGCGTCGCTCTTGACCGGATTGAGATTGAATTGCGACATCGTATTTACCTACCGCCTCTGGTTCCGAACCCTTAAATCGACATCTGCGACAGGGTCTGCAACATCTGATCGGACGTGGTGACTGCCTTGCTGTTGATTTCGTACGCGCGCTGGGTCTGGATCATGTTGACCAGTTCCTGCACGACGTTCACGTTCGACGTTTCGACATAACCCTGTTGCAGCGAGCCCGAGCCGTTCGAACCCGGTGCGCTGATGTTCGGCGTACCCGAGGAGCTGGTCTCCGAAAACAGGTTTTCGCCTTGCGCGTCGAGGCCGGCCGGGTTGATGAAGGTAGCGAGCTGCATGGTGCCGATCTGCGTCGAGTTCGAGCTGTTGGGCTGCGTGATCGACACCGACCCATCGCTGCCGATCGTGAGCGAAGTCGCGGTCACCGGCACCGTAATCGCCGGAATGACCGGATAGCCGCTCGACGTCACCAGCTGACCCTGCGCATTGGTCTGGAACGAGCCATCGCGGGTATAGGCGGTCGTGCCGTCGGGCATCTGCACCTGGAAGAAACCGTTGCCGTTGATCGCCACGTCCTTCGAGTTGCCTGTTTGCTGCAGATTGCCCTGCGTGTACAGACGTTCGGTCGCGACCTGCTGCACACCGGTGCCGAGCTGGATGCCCGAGGGCACCTGGGTCTGCTGGGTCGAGTCGGCGCCCGGCTGACGCACGGTCTGATAAAGCAGATCTTCGAACACGGCGCGCGAGCCCTTGAAGCCATTGGTGCTGACGTTGGCGAGGTTGTTCGAGATCACGTCCATCTGGGACTGCTGCGCATTCATGCCGGTCGCAGCGATATAAAGTGAGCGGTTCACAGTGTTGGTTCTCCTGGGTGCACGTCTGGCGCGACGCCCGTTAGCTGAAGCTGAGCAACTGGTTGGCGGTCTGATCGTTCTGATCGGCGTTTTGGATCATCTTGGTCTGCATGTCGAACTGCCGCGCATTGGTAATCATCGAAACCATTGCGTTGACCGGGCTCACATTGCTGCCTTCGAGCGATTCGGGCGCCAGCGTGACCGTTGGATCGGCGTCGGCGGGGTTGCCGTCAGCGGTACGGAACATACCGTCGTCGCTGCGCGTCAGCGTGCCGGCTGCCGGCTTCACCAGCTTCAACTGGTCGATGACGGCGATTGCCGTAGCAGGGTCTCCCGGAGCAAGTGCAGAGACCGTGCCGTCCTTGCCGATCGTGATCTGCGAGCCAGGCGGTACCGAGATCGGACCGCCCGTGCCGACTACCGGCAGGTTGGTCGCATTCACCAGCTGGCCGTTCTGGTCGATATGCAGATTGCCGGCGCGCGTATAGGCCTCGCCACCGTCGGCGGTCTGCACGCTCAACCAGCCGTCGCCCTGGATGGCGACGTCGAGCGGGTTGCCGGTCTGCTGGATCGGTCCGGGCGTTTCGTCCGCGCCCGGTGTCGACGACAACACAAACGTGCGCGTCGTGTTGTCGTTGACTGAACTGCCGTCGCCGAACGACATCGGTACCGCGCGAAACGTCTCGAGCTGGGCGCGAAACCCAGTGGTCGACGTGTTCGCGAGATTGTTCGCGACAATGGCCTGCTGCTCGAGCGCCTGGGTGGCGCCCGACATCGCGGTATAAATCAGACGGTCGGTCATTCGTTCGGCTCCTGTTGCACTTACATGTTGATCAGGGTCTGGTCAACGGTCTGCTGCGTCTTGATCGTCTGCGCGTTCGCCTGATAGTCGCGTTGCGCCGTGATCAGGTTGACCAGTTCGTTGGTCAGGTCCACGTTCGAATCTTCCACCGCGCCGCCTTGCAGCGTGCCGTGGTTGGTGCTGCCCGGCGTCGAGATCTGCGCTGCGCCCGATGCCGCGGTCTGTGCGTACTCGTTGTTGCCGAGGTCGACAAGACCGTTCGGGTCATTGAAGTTGGCGAGTACGACCTGACCGAGCGAAGCAGTCTGACCGTTCGAATAGTTGCCGGTGAGAATGCCGGTCGTACCGACCGTGAAGCTCGTCAGCTGGCCGGCGGCAAAGCCGTTCTGCTGCAGATTGTTGACACCGTCCGTGCTGCCGAACTGGGTCGTGCCGGCAAGATCCAGCGTGAGCGGCTGCGGCGTGCCGGAACCGTCGGTGTTCGGAATCGTGAAGGCGATCGAGTCCGTCGAGGTCGTCGCCGCGACACTCGTGATGCCGGTCAGGGCACCGCTGGTGCTGAAGTTTGCCGTGCCTACCAGACTTGCCGTGCCGCCTGAGACGCCTGCGTAGACGTCCCATGCGCCGGAGCCGGTCTTGGCGAAGTACATGTTGACCGTCTGCGAGCCGCCCAGCGAGTCGTACACCTGGGTCGAAGTCGAGTAGTTGTAGGTCGACGAGTTGCTTGCGTCGAAGGTGGTCGGGGTCGGCGTAACCGCTACCGTGTCACCGGCTACAGCCGTGCCTGTCAGTGTGACCGTCTGGCCGTTGCCCAGCGTAATGGCGGTGCCCGCCGTGTAGGTTCCGCTGCTGTCGTTAGCGGCGTTGTCGGCGTCTGTTACCGTGTACGCCGTCGGGCTCGTAAAAGCGATCGTGTAGTCATCGTTATTCGACCCAGCCGAAGCGGTCGTAATCGTCGCACCGCTGCTCGCCAGCGTCCCCGTCGTGGTCACATTCACTGCCGGCGTGCCGAGCATCAGCGAATCCTGCGCGTCCAGGTTGAGCTGCGCCGTGATGCTGGTGGTCTCCGTCGGAGCGATGTTGGTGGTCGGCACGGTCAGCGGCACGGTCTGCGCGCTGTTGATGATGCCACTGGAATTCGCGGCATAGCCCATCAGGTCCAGGCCTTGGGAATTAACGATATTGCCGGTATTGCTAAGCTGAAACACACCGTTGCGCGAATACGTCAGCGAGCCGTTATTCGACATCTGGAAAAAGCCGTTGCCGTTGATGGCGACATCCAGTGCCTGGCCGGTCGTGTTGATCGTGCCTTGCGAAAACTGTTGCTGCACTTCGGCGAGCTGCGTGCCGATACCGATCTGGTTGTTCACGGCCGTGGCGACCGAGTTGGCATACATGTCGGCGAACACTGCCGTACCGCTCTTGAAGCCGATCGTATCCGAGTTGGCAATGTTATTGCCGATCACGTCGAGATCGCTCGATGCAGCTCCGAGGCCGCTCAAACCCTGCTGATAACCCATGACGTATTCTCCGTTCCGGGAAATGTCTAAATTTGGTTGAACTGATTTCTTAGAGGACTGCCGCGACCGAAGTCAGGGCGACCGTATTGCCATTCGACAGCACGAGACTCGGTGCGCCGCCGGTACCTTGCACGACGCTCTCCACCGTACCCGGGGTCAAGGTCGTACCAACGCCTGCGGCGCCGTTGATCGTGCCCGTCGCGGTGATCGTGTAAGTGCCGGTCGCCAGTGCATTGCCCGCCGAATCGACCGGGGTCCACGTGACCGGCACGGTACCGGCCGGTTGCGCGCCCAGATCGAGCGTGTTGACGATCTGGCCCGCCGAGTTCACGACGTTGACCTTCATGTCCGACGCTGCGGAGGCCAGTTGCACGCCGAATTCGGTCGCCTTGCCGGAGGTCACCGAGATCGAATTGCCCGGAGCCAGCACGCTGGAACCGATCAACAGTGCAGCCTGCGAGGTCTGGCCTGCGTTGAGCTGCGTCGCCAGCGAGCTGAGCGACGTGTTCAACTGGCTGATGCCCGTCACGGTGTCGATCTGCGCGAGCTGCGAGGTCATCTGCGAGCTGTCCATCGGATTGGTCGGATCCTGGTTCTGCATCTGCGTGATGAGCAGTTGCAGGAAGGTGCTTTGCAGATTCGCACCCGCGGTCGCCGAACTGCTCGAACTGCTGCTCGACGCGCTGCTCGCCGAGCCCGTGCCGTTCATGGT
Source organism: Paraburkholderia sp. (assembly GCF_026225065.1). Taxonomy (GTDB): domain Bacteria; phylum Pseudomonadota; class Gammaproteobacteria; order Burkholderiales; family Burkholderiaceae; genus Paraburkholderia. The sequence continues at coordinate 18,052 of NZ_JAMFSB010000056.1, forward strand.
GTCGAGCAGCGTCTGCGAGACCGTTGTCCCGGCGCCGCCGATGGTGGTTGAAGTAGTCAAGGAGGGGCTCCTCAGGTTCCGATCGTGAGTGTTTTCAGCATCAACTGCTTCGCTGTATTCAAGGTTTCGACGTTCGCCTGGTACGCGCGCGACGCCGAGATCATGTTGACCATTTCCTCCACCGGATCGACGTTCGGCATCGTCACGTAACCGTTCGCATCGGCCGCGGGGTTGCCGGGGTCGTAGGTCTGCTTCATCGGCGTCGGATCGTCGACCACGCCGGTCACCTGCACGCCGCCCACCTGCTGGCCGGACGCAGTGCGCGCGCCGCCAATCGGGTTGACCGCGAACACGACCTGCTTGGCGCGGTACGGCTGGCCGTCGGGACCGGTCGTACTGTCGGCGTTCGCCAGGTTCGACGCCGTCACGTTGAGCCGCTGCGATTCGGCCGACATGGCCGAACCGGCGACATTGAAAATATTCATCAGGGATGGCATGGCTTCTCTGACCTCTCCTGCCGGCAGGTTCCGGCTTGATTGTTTCCCGTGGGGCGTGGTTTTTAGCGGTTACATCCAGCGTGTGTGCCGGTCGTCGCATCGGACTCCATCAGGAGCCCGACGTGATCACCGACAACATCGATTTGATCTGATTCGAAACTTCCGTCATGGCCGACTCGAAGTGCAGCGAGTTATCGGCGAACTGCACGCGTTCCGCGTCGAGGTCCACCGTGTTGCCGTCGAGTGAGGGTTGCGTCGGAATGCGGTACTGCAACTGGCCGTAGTCGTCGCTCGGGCCGCCGGTCGCAATCAGGCTTGCCTTGCCGCCCATGTGGCCCGGTTCGGTCGAGGCCATCGACATGCCGCTCGTCACGTCGGCAGGTTGCGCCATCGCCAGCGTCGAGTTGTTCGACGCGCCTGTGCCGGTGCTGCTGCCGTCCGTCTTTTTCAGTGCGCCCGCGAGCGTCGACGAGAAATCCACGTCACGCGCCTTGTAGTTCGGCGTGTCGGCGTTCGCGATGTTCGACGACAGCAGTTCCTGCCGGTAAGAGCGGACGTCGAGCGCCTGACGGCCAAAGGCGAATTCGGCATCGAGTTTATCTAGCATGAAAAATCTCCGGATAACGTTCCCGCGTCTGGCGCTCAATCAGGGAGCACAACATCTGCGGCGACCCAAAAGGGCTTTTTGCATGAGATGCATCTTAGGCGGGGCAGGCAAGCGGCAATCTTCTGAATAACCGGGGAAGGTCGCCTCTATTCAACGTTTGCGCCAGGAGCGGCGTCACTAGAATGCAACTCGTACCCATGCCTCACGCTGGAGATGCACGATGGCCCGATCCACTCTCGATGTGCCGCCGCCGCTGCGACGCATCGTTGCGCGACACACTGCCGCCTGGCTGGTGTGTGCCGTGGCGGGCGCCTGTTGCACGTCAGCGGCGCTGGCCCAGGAGGCCGGCGGCCCGATCGTGATTCCCGGCCCGGGTGAACAGAACCAGGCCGACCTCGCGCGCATGACGGCGATGGCGACTTCCAGCAACAGCAGCCCGCGGACGATGAATCCGCAGCTCGCGGCGACTGTTGCACCGTCTGCGCAGTCTTCGACGCCGCAGGTGACCGACCGCTTTACCAGGCTGTCAAACGCCAGCGGCGCCATTGTGATTCCGGGTACCGGCGAGGCATCCGCGCCCGGCGCGGCCAATGTCCCGGCGAATATGGCCAGCCTTACCCGCGTCAATATGAATCCCGCGCTCGCCGCGAGCCAGGTCGTGCCGGTGGTCGTCACGTCGATGCCGGCGCGTGCGACCTACGGCGCCGCGCTGCGGCCCGTGAATGCAGCGCCGGCCGCAGCACCTGTCGGGGTACCCACCGTCGCGCCCGCCGTGGCCGCTGCGAGCAGTGTCGAAATCGACAGCCTCGCCTCGCGCGGCGAGCCGCCCGAACTGGCCGCGAGCGCACCGAGCCGCAATCCGGCGCCCCACGTCGCTGCCGCGTCTGTTCAAACGCCACTCCCCGTAAAGAACCAGGCGCAAGCGCTGGCTGAAGCCGCGCAGCGCGCGCAGGCAATTCAGGCGCTGCAACAGGCTCAGGCAGCTCAGGCCGTGCAGGCGTTGCAGCGAGCGCAGACTCCACAACCGTCGCCCAAGCAGGGGGTGGCCGTTTCCGCAGTCCGGCCGGTCCAGAGCGCTACCGCAATTCAGGCATCCCAGCCACTTCAGGCTCAGGCCAGTCAGCCCGTGCCCGAAGGCCAGGAAGACGGCCAACTGATCCACGCCGCTGCGCTGGACTTTCTCAAACAGCAGGCCAATGGCCTGCCCGGCCAGGTCGAACTGAGCGTTGCCCAGGCCTTCCCGCGCGGGCTGGCCGCCTGCGACACGCTGCAGGCGTTCATGCCGCCCGGCGCGCGCCTGTGGGGCCGCACGACGGTGGCGGTACGCTGCACGAGCGGCCACCCGTGGACGGTCTGGCTGCAGGCGAAAGTCTCGATCCATGCGACCTACTATGTCGCCGCGCGCGCAATGATGCCCGGCGAGGTGATTTCCGACGCCGATCTGGTCCCTCGCGACGGCGACCTGACCATGCTGCCGGCATCGATCGTCACCGTGCCGTCGCAGGCGGTCGGTTCGATCACGTTGATGCGGGTGAGCCTGGGCTTTCCACTGCGTCAGGACATGCTGAAGAGCGCCGCCCAAGTGACGGCTGGACAGAGTGTGCGGGTGGTGGCGGAGGGCGACGGTTTTTCGATTTCGTCGGAAGGCAGCGCGCTCAGCAGTGCGACGCCGGGGCAACCGGTCAGGGTGAAGACCTCAACCGGGCAGATTCTGATGGGAATCGTGAAGGACAGTTCGACGGTCCAGATCCAGATGTAGTTGTAGATGCCGGGTTGATCTGGACCTGAAAATGGCGCCGGTGACAGTGGCGTCCAGAGGGTTTCGGGGGAAGAAGGCGGCCGGTGGGGCCGTTACAAACGGATACATCGATTGAGCTAAAGTTTGGTTTCTTGAATGCCGTTAAAGGAATCAAATAGTTCAGGAAGCCAATCGTGAAAATCGATTCCACTACCAATAGCATGCCGGACAGTCTGACGGGCAGCGCGGCAACGCGTACCCAGCAGGACAGCTCGGCCCCGGCGGCTTCGACCGCCCAAAGCGCGGCAACCACCGCGCAAGCCGCCACCGGCTCGGGTGGCGACGCGAATGTGAGCCTGTCGGGCCTGTCGTCCAGCCTGCGCAGCCTGGCAGCATCGGGTTCGGCAGACATCGACACCGCTCACGTCGAATCGATCAAGCAGGCCATCAAGAACGGCACGCTGACGATCGATCCGGGCAAGATTGCTGACGGCGTGCTCGACACGACGCGCAGTTTGTTGCAAACGAGAGCCCCGGCGACCGGCAATTAAGGTTGGACGCCGCGAGGCGTCACCTTGAAACCTGGCCCGTATGCTTCATGCGGGCGCCGTGAGAGCGACTTGTGATGAAAGACGCGCTGCTTGCCACCGTAATCGATGAGTACTCGACCATCGAAGAATTCGCTTCTGTGCTGGCTATCGAACAGAAAGCGCTAACCCAGGTGGAGCCGGCCGAGATGTTGCGGCCGGTTGTCGAAAAGAAAACCGCACTGGTCGGCAAGCTGGCCTCGCTCGAAAAGATCCGTGACGCGCAGCTCGCCGAAATGGGCTTGCCGGCCGGCTGGAATGGCATCGAGCTGGCCGCCGGGCGCGATCCGAAGCTCGCCGAGCAGTGGTCGTTGCTGCAGAAATCGGTAGAGCGTGCACGCCGCTCCAACAAGACCAACGGTGTGTTGATCCGCACCCGCATGGACTACAACCAGCGTGCCCTCGAGGTGCTGCAGGTGCGTCCGCCGAAGCCCTCGCTGTATGGGCCGGATGGACGGGTGCCGGGGTTCAGCGGCCTGTAGTTCCGCACGCCCCCGCTCATCCAAATCCAATCCAGTCTGTCCTGAACGCTCGCTGGGTTTGCCTGATCGCTTTCAGGCAAACCCAGCGCAGCCTGCCGTTTGGCGCTTATCCGCCGCCCGCGCTTGCTGCGCTTGCTGCGCTTGCCGCGCTTTTCCTGCTTTCCTCCCAATACAAAAAAAGCGCCGTCCCTTTACATCAGGACGGCGCTCATTGCGCTTGATTCACGAGCGGCGGGCAGCGGCAGCGAACCGCCGGCCGCCGTGATGTTATTCCGCTTCGGCCTTGGCCCAGGCCATCTCGCGCAGGCGCGTACGCAGCCGTGCGACCGCCTGGCTATGCAGCTGGCAAACCCGCGATTCGCTGACTTCCATCACCGCACCGATCTCGCGCAGATTCATGCCGCGTTCGTAGTACAGCGACATCAACAGCTTTTCGCGTTCCGGCAGACGCTCGATCGCTTCGACCAGCGCCGAGCGCAGGCTTTCGTCGAGCAGTGCCGAGAGCGGGTCCGAATGATCGACGCAATAGCGGTCGAGGAACGGCTCGTCGTCGGCGGAGCGATCGAAGTCTTCGTAGTAGATCAGCTGGCTGCCGTGCAGGTCCTGCAGCATCGACTGATACTCGTCGAGCGGCATCTTGAGGTGACCGGCAATCTCCGTCTCGCTCGCCGAGCGCCCGAGTGTCTGTTCGACCTGATGCACGGCTGTCTCCACCTCACGCGAGGTGCGGCGCAGGCTGCGCGGCAGCCAGTCGTTGCTGCGCAACTCGTCAAGCATCGCGCCGCGGATCCGCTGGCTCGCATACGTTTCGAACTGCGCGCCCTGGTCTTCCTTGTAGCGACTCGCAGCATCGAGCAGGCCGATCATGCCGGCCTGAATCAGATCGTCGAGATCGACACTCGCTGGCATCTTCGCCACCAGCTGCAAGCCGAGCCGCCGCACCAGCGGTGCGTATTTGGTCAGAACCTCGGCTTGGGAAATCTTTCCCTGAGCGTTGTACATCGTGCTCCCCTTGTCCGTGCCCCGCCCTTCAGGCGTGCTGCACAGACGGTTGGTCGGCGTGTTGCGCCGCTGTTACTGCCGTCGGCGCCACCCAGTGGTGACGTGACGACATCGCCGGCCGCATTGGCCAGTACTGCAATTCGGCGGCGAGGTGCCGGTAATCCCGCGCGGCAGGGGTCGACGGAAACGCGTCGACCACGCAGCGCGACAGTTCGAGCGCCCGGGCCATGCGCGGATCGGCGGCAATACAGCCAGCGCCTTCCAGCGACACAGTCAGATAACGCCCCGCCACCCCCGCGAGGTTTTCAAAAGCGGTGTGTGCATCGGTGACGCTGTGCACATGATTCACCAGCACGCGAAACTGCCCGATGCCGTGCGCGTAATGCAGCCGCTTCATGCAGGCATATGCATCGGTAATCGCCTGCGCAGCTACACGCGTGACAATCAACAGGTCATGCGCCTGCATCGCCAGCGCAGAGAGCTGGCCGAGCCGGTCGAGCTGCGCATCGATCAGCACGATGTCCGCGGGACCGTCCAGCACCACACTCAATTGCGCCGCCGTGTAGCCTTCGCGATTGCTGCGCGAGGCGTCCAGCACTGAAAAGCCCAGTGCATGACGCATCACGGCGGCATCGAGCAGCATCTCGCGGCGTACCACGGCGGCGAAGTTACCCGCCCCCCGTACGCCGCCGAGCATCGCGCTCACCGAGTAATCGCCAAGGCACTCGTCGATCACGAGTACGTCCTTGCCCTGCTCCACGAGTGCCGCCGCCAGATTGACGACTGTCGTGGTACATCCAACGCTGGTCGAACCGCCCGTTACCGCCAGCACTCTTGAACCGCTGCGGGCCAGCAGGCGCCGCAGTCCTTCTGCCTGATCCGAAACGACTTTATCCAAAGCGGACCTCGTGCAGTTCGGCCGTCGAGCGTGCGGAGAGCGCCGAAAGCAAGGCCGGAATATCGTCGTCCTGTGGCACGAACGGCGAACTGTCGCGAGGAATGCAGAAAGCGCTTTTGATCAGGAATTTCCTGGTTGCGACGTACAGGTTCTCGGGCACCTTCTGTCCGGTCGAGACGTAATGCACCGGCAGCTTGTAGCGGATCACCGTGTCGAGCACACCACCCAGATTAGTCGCTTCGTCGAGCTTGGTGAGGATGCAGCCGGCGAGCGGCTGTTGATCCGGCCCACGCTGGTAGGCCTGCACGACTTCGTTAAGCGTGTCGCCGTGGCACGTTGCGTTCAGCAGCAGCAGGCGTTGCACGGGTTGTCCGGCGCGGCACAGCATGGCGATCTGGTCCGAGACGAGGCGGTCGCGCTGGCTCATGCCGATCGTGTCGATCAGCACGATGTGCTTGTTACGCAGCTCGGCGAGCGCCAGTTGCAGGTCGGCGCCGTCCTTCACCGCGTGGACCGAGACGCCGAGGATCTTGCCGAAAATGCGCAGTTGCTCGTGGCCGCCGATCCGGTAGCTGTCAGTAGTCAGGAGTGCCACCTTGCTGGCGCCGAAGCGCATCACGCACCGCGCGGCAAGCTTGGCCGTGGTCGTGGTCTTGCCGACACCCGTCGGGCCCATCAGGGCGAACACGCCGCCACGCTCCATCAGCGCGTCTTCGTTTTCCATGATCGGCAGGTTCGACTCGAGCACGCTGCGCACCCAGTCCATCCCGCCTTCCATGTTGTCGATCTCGGGCGGCAGGTTGTCGACCATCATCTGCACCAGTTGTGCGGAGAAGCCCGCTGCGAACAGATGCTTGGTGAGCGAAGCGCGTGTCGGGCTGCGGCGCTGGCGGTCGGCCCACAGGAGGCCGGCGAAGTGTTCCTCCATCATGCCGCGCATCGAGGAGAGCTCGCTCATCACCGTTTCGTTGACGACCTGCTCCATGCGCGCCTTGATCGCTTCGGTGATGCTGGCGGTGGTGTTGGCTGCGGCACGTGCGTCGTCGGCCGAGGTAGCCGGGTTCGGCTTCCGGCTAGCGCGGCGCGCGGCGAGTTGCGCGGCTTCGCGGGCCCAGTCGGGCGTGTCGGCGAGATTCGACGGCTGGCGCGTGCCGACCTGGATGTCGACCGGTGCGCCCATGCCCTTGGCCATCGCGGCGGCCGGCGTCATCGACGAGGGCCGTGCGCTGTAGGCGCCTTGCTGCTTGCCCGCGATGTTGCGGGCGTGGTCGATCAGCCAGGGGTTCGATTCCGCCATCGTGCGCGGCACGACCGGGCTGAACGGCACAAACTGCGGCGCCGGAACGCCCGCGGCTTTCAGTACATCGGCGCGGATATCGTCGCCCGAGCGCGGCATCTGCGGCATCTGCGCCTGCGGTGCGGCGTGCATCGAAGGCGTGTTTTGCGGCGCGTGAGCAGCTTGAGCCTGCGGCGCGAGCGGTGCGGCCTGAACCGACGAAGCGTACGGCGAGGCCGCGGCCGGCTCTTCCGTTGCTGCTGCCTGCGCGGGTGCAGCGGCCTGTGCCGGCGCGTTGCTGGCCGACATGCTCTCCGTGCCGGCTTCCGGGCTTGCGCCGAACACCGACGAAAACACATCCGGCATGCCGCTCGCGTACGGATTGGACTGCATCATCGGCGTGCTGCGCGGTGCCAGCGCTGCCGGGCTCATCGCAGGAGCCGCGCTGTTCGCGCTGTTGCCGCTATTCGCGCCGCTACGCGCCTTCGGAGCGATTGCCGCGAGCTCGCTATCAGCGAGCGCCACGATCTCGACGGTGCCGTCTTCGATCGTGCGGTTCGACAGCACGACCGCGTCGGGGCCCAACGCCTCGCGAACGAGGCGTAACGCGTCACGACTGGTAGCACCGACAAATTTACGAATGTTCAAGCTGGACCCCCGATGAGGTTGACGGACCGGCGACATACCGCTTTCCATTGAGATCGATTATTGCGAAAGATGTCGAGAGACCATCGCTTGATAAAGACAGGGAAAAGCAGGCAATTCGCGTGATGGGTAGTACGCCGGGGCCGCGCTGCAAGGGTCCCCAAATGGAAACCGGCGCCTGAAGCGCCGGTCTGGAGTGTGGAGCGGGTTAGCCTTTCCCGCCTATCAGATTCACCACCTTGACGTTGCGCGTGTCGGGCACCTCCGCATACGACAGCACCTTCAGCTGCGGCAGGTTGCGGCGCAGGAAGCGCGCAAGCATCGGCCGCAATGCGTGCTGCACCAGCAGCACCGGCGCGAGCCCGAGGTTTTGCTGGCGCGTCATCGCGTGTTGCGTCTCGGTCATCAGCGTGTGCGCGAGACCCGGCTCGAGGCCAGGGTTTGCCCCAGTCGAAAGCGCCTGCGAGAGCACCCGTTCGAGATTCGAATCGAGACCCATGACCTGCATGTCGCCGGTGCCGGGGAACCACTGTTGCGTAATAGCCCGGCCCAACGCCAGACGGACGGCCGCCGTCAGCTCGTGCGCATCGGTGACCTTCGGCGTGTGCTCGGACAGCGCTTCGAGAATCGTGCGCATGTCGCGGATCGGCACGCCTTCTTCCAGCAGGTTCTGCAGCACCTTCTGCAGCGTGGTGAGCGAAAGCGCCTTCGGAATCAGATCGTCGACCAGCGACGGCGTGTCCTTCTGCATCCGTTCGATCAGCGCCTGGATTTCGCGGCGGCCGAGCAGCTCGGATGCGTGCGTGACGACCAGATGATTCAAATGCGTCGCGACCACAGTGCTCGAATCCACCACGGTATAGCCGTACACCTGGGCCTGCTCGCGCAGATTGGTGTCGATCCATATGGCCGGCAGGCCGAACGCCGGATCCTGGGTCGGCGTGCCCGGCAGCGCCGCGCTCACCTGACCCGGATTGATGGCCAGCCACTGGCCCGGATAGGCCTCGCCGACCCCGACCTCGACGCCCTTCAGCGCGATCCGGTAGCCGTTGGGGCGCAATTCCAGGTTGTCGCGAATGTGGATCACCGGCGGCAGGAAACCGATTTCCTGCGCGAACTTCTTGCGGATGCTCTTGATCCGCTTGAGCAGTTCGCCGTCCGAATTCTTGTCGACGAGCGGAATCAACCGGTAGCCGACTTCGAGACCGAGCGTGTCGATCATCGTCACGTCTTCCCAGCTTGCCTCGGTGTTTTCGGTCGGCGTGAGCGCAGCCGGCGCCACCGTCGCGAGAGCCGCGGTAGTCTTCATGTCGGTCGCGCGCTTCCTCATCATCCGGCCGAGCTGGATCAGGCCACCGCCCAGCAGCAGGAAGGCAAAGTGCGGCATTCCCGGGATCAAGCCCATCAGCACGAGAATGCAGCCCGTGATGATCAGCACGCGCGGGTTCGTGAACAACTGCCCGGTCAGCTGCGTGCCGATGTCTTCGTTGGTCGCCACGCGCGACACGATCACACCGGCGGCGGTCGAGATCACCAGCGACGGGATCTGCGCGACGAGGCCGTCACCGATGGTGAGCAGCGTGTAGTTCTTGGCGGCGGCGGCGAAGTCCATGTTGTGCTGGGCCACGCCGACAATCAGCCCGCCGATGATGTTGATCACCATGATCAGCAGACCGGCGATCGCATCGCCGCGCACGAACTTGCTCGCGCCGTCCATCGAGCCGTAGAACTCGGCTTCCTGCGCGACTTCAAGGCGGCGGCGCCGCGCCGCGTCTTCGTTGATGATGCCGGCGTTCAGGTCGGCGTCGATCGCCATCTGCTTGCCCGGCATGGCATCGAGTGTGAAGCGCGCGGACACTTCGGCGATCCGGCCCGCACCCTTCGTGATCACCATGAAGTTGATCACCATCAGGATGATGAACACCACGATCCCGACCGCGAAGTTGCCGCCGACCAGGAACTGACCGAACGACTCGATCACCTGCCCAGCCGCGGCCGGTCCGGTGTGGCCTTCGAGCAGCACGACCCGGGTGGAGGCTACGTTCAGCGAAAGGCGCAGCAATGTCGAGAACAGCAGCACGCTCGGGAACGCGGCGAAATCGAGCGGCTTCATCGTGTACATGCTCACCAGCAGCACCATCACGGACAGCGCGATGTTGAAGGTGAACAGCAGATCCAGCAGGAACGGCGGCAACGGCAGGATCATCATGCCGAGGATCATGCAGATCAGCACCGGACCCGCGAGTGCCCGCAGGTTGGTGTTGCTCAGCGAGTCCGGCCGTCGGGACAGGAAACCGGCGCGTGCGTTCATGCGGAGGCTCCAGATGCCTTGTCGTCTTCGTTAAGGGTGTCGGCGGCTTCTTCGCTCGCCTCTTCGTCGGATACCGGACCTTGGTCCAGATCAGCAGGCACTTCGAGTTCAGTCGGCGCAACCGGCACCACGCCGCCTTCAGTCTTGAAGCGGCGCAATTGATAAACCCATGCGAGCACTTCCGCGACCGCGCCATACAACTGGCCCGGAATTTCGCGGTCGAGGTCGACGTTGTGATACAGCGCCCGCGCCAGTGGCGGGGCTTCGAGCAGCGGCACGTTGTTCTCCACAGCAAGCTCGCGAATCCGCGCGGCAATCAGGTTCACGCCTTTGGCGACGACCCGCGGTGCGCGCATCTCGCCGTCGCTGTACTTCAGCGCGACCGCGAAGTGCGTCGGGTTAGTCACCACCACGTCCGCCGTCGGGATCTTGGACATCATCCGGCGCCGCGCCGCTGCACGCTGCTGCGCGCGGATGCGGGCCTTGAGTTGCGGATCGCCTTCGTTTTCGCGGTGTTCGCGCTTCACTTCTTCCTTCGTCATCCGGAGTTTCTTGTGGTAATTCCAGATCTGATACGGGACATCGAGCGCAGCCACGAGGAACATGCCGGCGACCGTCATACCGCAGCACACGGCGATCAGGTGCACCGCGTTGGCGAGCGCCTCGTGGAGCGGCTGGGTGGCGAGCGCAAGGATCTGTTCCCGGCGGTTCCAGACCGACACGCCCCCGACCCCGCCCACTACGAGAGTCTTGGCGAACGACATGCCGAGCTGGATCGGCCCGTTGATCGAAAAGATCCGGCCGAGTCCGGCGACCGGATCGAGCCGGCTAAATTTGGGGTCGAACGCCCCGGCTGACACGTGCCAGCCGCCCAGCGCGAGCGGCGAGAGCAGCGCGGCACCACCGGTCAACGCAAGAATCGGCACCAGCGCATGGAGCGCCTGCATGCCGTCGACGCTCGCGCCGATCAGCATGCGCCGCGTTTCGAAGACGCTGTCGTGATTGAACATGAGCGCGCCGCGCAGCATCGATGCGAGGTGATCGCCGATGGTCCCCGACAACGCCCAAACGCCATAGAAACCGGCCGACAGCAAGGCAAACGAGACCAGCTCCCGCGAACGAACGATCTGCCCTTCCTCCCGCGCCTTCTCCAGGCGCCGGGGGGTGGCGTCTTCTGTTTTTTCGAGGTCGCTTTCCCCTGCCACGCAGCTCTCCAGACGGTCGAGGCACCATGCCTATTTCCAGTGAGAGCGATTATTCCTGCAGAACACAAGCCATGATCGGCGGATAAGGACGGGGAAACGGGGGTATTTCGGGAGATGGGGTGGCGGGAGGGGCCGCTACGGGCGGGAGCGGGCGGGCAGCGGGGGCGCTCCCGCGGAGGCCGCCCGTTCCGGGGCTGCGAGGCGTGGAACGGGCGGGACGGGTCGCGTTGGGTCCTGGATCAGTAGCCGACGTAAGGCGCCTGGCCGCCGCTCGCGGTCTGGTCGATGCCGAAATACATATAACGGCCGTAGAAGAACGGCAGGCCGATGTCGAAACTGCCCGAGCTGCCGATCTGGCCGGCGAGGTCGTTGAACGCGTAGTCATTGCCGTTGCTGAACAGCGTCGCCGCGCTCAGGATCCCGACGTTAGCCGCAGCGGAGGCGCCGTTCAGGCCGACCACGGTGACCGTACGGGTCTGCCCCGTCGACGGGCAGTAGAAGCCGCTGAAATTGCTGCCGCACAACGTCAATGTGCTATCGGTGAAGAAGTACGCGTTCGAGCCGGAATCGAAGAAGGCCGACAACGTGCTGCCGTTGAACGTGCTGTTGTTAAGGTCACCGAAGGCATCGGTCGTGAAGGTCTTCGCCGCCGCGAGCGCGTTGTTCGACTGTGTGCCTATGCCGAACACCAACGTGCCGGTGGCCGACGTGGCTCCGTTGTTCGAGACAGGTGACATCTCGACGATCACGCCGTTGTTGTCGGTGGCGAAGTGCGCGACGGGGTTTGCCACCTGGGCAGCCGTCGGCACCTGGGCGGTTGTGCAAGTCGAACTCGAACACGCGTAATAGTTGCTGAACTGGGCAAACGTGGTCGAACTCGCGCAAGTTGCGCCGCAATCGTACGGAGCATTGCCAATGCCGAGAATGCCGTTGGCGCCGAGCGCCGCAGGCGTGTTCTCTTCGGAGCCAATCGCGCAGCCTGTCGGCACACTGTTGGTCAGGTCACCGAGTACCTGAACCGGAATGCCGGTGGCGGTCTCGCCGGCAATCTGTACGGTTGCCGTGCGTACCGAGCCCCACGAAAAGCCGTCCGCGAAATTCGTGCACTCCGCCAACGTGCCAGACCCGCCAGTGGGAACGGCGGCCTCGGGCAGAGCAACGCTCAATACCCCACTGGCAATCCGCAGCCCATAAGAACCCGTATCCACCTGCACGTTGTTAATGGTCTGGCAGGTGCTGGTCCCGGGCACGCAAACCGTGACGCTCACCGTCGGAATATTGATGACATTCGCCACGCCTGTGCTCACCGTGATCGCGGCGGTGTTCGCAGCGTTCGCCGCAACCGGCGTAGCGGTCGGGCTGGCCGGCAACGAGCCGTTATTCGAACTCGACGAACTGGAGCTGTTGTTGCTGCTGCCACCGCCTCCGCCGCACGCGGCAACCAGCGACACCAACGCGACCGTCGCCGCGACCTGCGCCCACCCTCTGAGCTTTGCTGCAAATTGCATGGCTCGTCTCCCGTCCGTCATTTTGTCAGTGGATGTCGGAACCGCTGACGCCGGCAGGCAGCGCCTGCGGCAGCCACGCCTGACCCGAGAATGCGCCCATATGGCCACCGGAGTGGACCACCAGGCTGCTCTGCTCGACCGCGACCGGACCGTGGCCGCCGCGCACTGCGCGCACGGCCTCAACCCCGGCCTGGTATTGAGGGAAATAAGTACCGAGCAGATCGTTCAGATTCGGCATTTGCGGCCCGTTCCAGCCGAGGCCGAACACGGTGCCGTCCGCGGCGAGATACTCGCGCACGACCGTGCCGCTGCCGTAGGTCGTCTGCCGGACGGTGTAAGAAGAACTGGTGCTGGCTGCGGAGGCGGCGCCGGACGCGGCGTGCAGAACGGCGGTAGGGGAAACGGTTTGGGAACTGACAGACGAGCCCGAGGGCGGCGTCATCGGACTACCGCCCAGCGCCGCATAAGCGGACTGAACGGCGGGCACCACGCAGGACAATCCGAGCGCTGTCATGACGACGGCGCGGCGTACACGACTCAGCATAGCCACACTCCTCCCGGTCAACTGCGATACGGCCCGTGCATCGCACGCGCGCTCGCATTTATCCAAGATCATACGGTACCGGGCCACTGCTCCGCAGGAAGGTTTCCTCCAGGGTGCCTGGCCGGGACATCCGCTATGCGCGATGGCTAGCCGGCAAGAACCCTGCGCACGGAGTGCGGGACGGTACACAGCGGCGCCGAACGCTGTAGAGCGGGGCGCGTGCCATGTTCGACCGCCCGGAGCCGGCTCGGTTCAGATGTGGAAGCTGTTCGAAAGCCGCGTCAGAAGCCGAGGCTCGCCAGCAGATCGTCGACTTCGCCTTGATCCTGCATCACGTCGGCCTTGCCTTCCGGGTTGATCTGCGGCCCGTTCAGCAGGTTCTCCGGGCTGCCGGTCGACGAAGGTTCGGCCGCCAGCGCCGCCGCCGTTGCCGCGAACTGCTCGCGCCGTTCAAGCGCAATGTTCTCGATCAGCACGCCGAGCAGTTGCTGCTCGATCAGATACACGACCTCAGTGATCTTCTTGATGACCTGGCCGGTCAGATCCTGGAAGTCCTGCGCCAGCATGATCTCGAGCAGCTGCTGGTTGGTGGCCGACGTCACCTCGGGCACACCATGCAAGAAGGTCCGCGTGTCGTTCATCAACGCGCGCACTTCCTCGCGTTCGATCGGCGCCGCATACCATTGCTCCCAACGCGCGTCGAGCACCGCTGCGTCCTGCTGCAACTGCTCCTGCAACGGCTTGGCGACCTCGATCGAGCTCAGCACCTTTTCGGCTGCCTGCTCGGTCATGTTGGCAATGTACTTCAGGCGGTCGCGCGCGTCGGGCACCGCTTCGGCGGCGCGCTCGACGTGCTTGTCGATACCAAGCTCGCGCATCGAGTCGCGCAGTGTGCGCGTCAGTTGCCCGATGCGGGCAAGGATGCGGTCGCTTGCAAGGTCGCCGCCGTCTTGCGCTTCGACGGCTGCCGCGTTGGTCGGCTCGTCCACATCAGCTCCCGGCTTTCGCCATCTTCTCGAGAATCTTGTTGAGCTTCTCGTCGAGGGTTACCGCCGTGAACGGCTTCACCACATAACCGCTCGCGCCGGCCTGCGCCGCCGCGATGATGTTTTCCTTCTTCGACTCGGCCGTCACCATCAGCACCGGCAGATGCGTGAGGCTGGCATCCGCGCGGATTTCCTTGAGCATGGCCAGACCGTCGAGGTTCGGCATGTTCCAGTCGGAGATCACGAAATCGTACTTGCCGCTACGCAGACGCGCGAGACCCGCCTGGCCATCTTCCGCCTCGTCGACGTTCGAATAGCCCAGCTCCTTCAACAGATTGCGGACAATCCGGCGCATCGTCGGAAAGTCATCTACGACCAGAATCTTCATTCCCTTATCCATTTCAATTCCCTTTCCCTAATCCCAGATGGTGCAGCGAGTGTGTCGACCAGCGTTAGCGCTTCAGCACTGACTCCAGTCCCATGCAAGACGCCTGCGTTCTGACCCGGCGCGCATCATACCCGCTGGACGCGTTCACCCATTGACGAAAGACGCGCCATGACGCGCCGGCTCATCTCCGGCAACGAGGTGATTTCGTCGGCAGCGCCGAGTGCGATCGCCTCGCGCGGCATGCCGAACACAATGCAACTCGCTTCGTCCTGCGCAAGCGTATACGCGCCTGCTTTTTTCATCTCCAGCAGTCCAGCCGCACCGTCGCGGCCCATTCCCGTGAGAATCACGCCCACCGCATTCTTGCCGGCGTGCTGCGCAGCGGAGCGGAACAGCACATCGACAGACGGACGGTGCCGGTTCACCGGCGGGTCGTCGGAGAGGTGTGCAATATAGTTCGCGCCGCTACGCGCTAGCAACAGGTGAGCGTGACCGGGGGCAATATACGCGTGTCCCGGCAGCACACGTTCGCCGTGCTCTGCCTCTTTAACGGTAATTCTGCACAAGCCATTAAGGCGTTGCGCAAAAGATTTTGTAAACCCCGGCGGCATATGCTGTGCGATCAGCACCGCGGGCGCGTCCGGCGGCAGCGGCACCAGCACTTCGCGGATCGCTTCGGTGCCGCCCGTCGAGGCGCCGACGATGATCAGCTTTTCCGTACTCAGCAGCGGGTTGTTGAAGTTCGGCGCCGGCGTCGCAGCCTGGGCACCCGCCTGGCCGGCCGCCGTGCCGGCGTGATGCGCCGGGGCGGTCTGGCGCACGCGGGCGCGGGCGGCCGCGCGAACCTTGTCGGCAAGCTTCTCTGCGTAGTCGAGCATGCCGTCGCGGATCCCGACCTTCGGCTTGGTCACGAAATCGACCGCACCCAGTTCCAGCGCGCGCAGCGTAATTTCGTTGCCGCGCTCGGTCAGCGACGACACCATCACCACCGGCATCGGCCGCAGACGCATCAGTTTCTCGAGAAAGTCGAGACCATCCATGCGCGGCATTTCAACGTCGAGCGTCAACACGTCCGGGTTGTGCTGCTTGATGAGGTCGCGCGCGACCAGCGGGTCGGGCGCGGTTGCGACGACGGTCATGTCCGGCTGGCCATTGATGATCTCAGTCATCAGGCTGCGGATCAGCGCCGAATCGTCGACGCACAGTACCTTGATCTTTTGCACAGCTATCACGCCTCCTCGGCAGTTCTGGCGTTGTTTGAATTATTCGGACGCTGGCTCGCGCCAAATAGCTCGATGCGTGGCTTCGCAGCCGGGGCACCCGCCCCTGAGCCGGCAGCGGCCCTTGCACCAAACAGCTCGATCTTTGGCCGCCC
>NZ_JAMFSB010000392.1 GCF_026225065.1 Paraburkholderia sp.
CGCCCGTGAGCGGCAGCCGGCGGCTTGCCCGTTGGCTGCTGGAGGCCGAGTGGCGCAGTCAGCGCGGGCGCGCAATTGTCGCCGTCATGACGATCGCGCTGGGTGTGGCGCTCGGTTACGCCGTGCAGTTAATCAACAGCGCGGCGTTCAACGAATTCTCGGCCGCGGCGCGGAGCCTGTCCGGCCAGGCCGACCTGCAGGTGCGTGGCGCGCAGCCCACTTTCGATGAGTCGTGGTACCCGCGGCTCGCCGGCGAGCCCGGCGTCGCACTCGCCAGTCCGGTCCTCGAACTGGACGCGACCGTGCCCGGCCAGAATGCGCCGCTCAAGGTGCTGGGCATCGACGTTTTCAAGGCCAGCCAGATCGCGCCGGATCTGGTCGGGGTGCCCGCAGCGCAACGCCCCATGGATACTCTCGCCGACGACACGCTCTTTCTCTCGCCAGCGGCCCAGCAATGGCTGAACACGTCGACCGGTCAGCACATCTCTTTGTTGAGCGGCACGGCTAGCGTGCCGTTCCGGGTCGCAGGCGGCCTCGTCCGAGCCCGGCCGGGTCAACGCATTGCCGTGATGGATATCGCCGCCGCGCAGTGGCGTTTCGGCAGGCTCGGCAAGCTGTCGCGGGTCGACCTTGAGCTCGAGCGCGGCGTCGACCGCGAGCGCTTCAGGCGCGACCTGCAGGCGCGGCTTGGAAGTCAACTGGTCGTCTCCGAACCGCGCGACGTCGAGAGCCGGACTGACCGTCTGTCACGCGCTTACCGTATCAACATG
Source organism: Paraburkholderia sp. (assembly GCF_026225065.1). Classification (GTDB taxonomy): domain Bacteria; phylum Pseudomonadota; class Gammaproteobacteria; order Burkholderiales; family Burkholderiaceae; genus Paraburkholderia. The sequence goes on from NZ_JAMFSB010000392.1 coordinate 771, forward strand.
AATGTGCTGGCACTGGTGGCGCTGTTCACCGGGGCGTTTCTGGTGTTCTCGACCCAGGCGTTGAGCGTCGTGCGGCGGCGCTCGCAACTTGCCATGCTGCGGGTGCTCGGCTTTACGCGCGGCCAGTTGCTGCGGCAGATCCTGATGGAAGGCGCCGTGCTCGGCGTGCTCGGGTCGATTGCTGGCCTTGCGCTCGGTTACGGGTTGGCAAGCCTCGCGTTGCGGTTCTTCGGCAGCGATCTGGGCGGCGGCTATTTTCCAGGCGTTCGGCCTGGGGTCAGTTTCGAACCGATTGCGACGGCGATTTTTCTTGTGTTGGGGATCGGCGTGTCCGTGCTTGGCAGTCTCGCGCCTGCACTTGAGGCAGCGCGCGCCCGTCCGGCTGCCGCGCTCAAGGCCGGCAGTGAAGAAGGCGCGTTGGCACGGCTCGCCACGCCATGGCCCGCGCTCGGCTGCCTCGCGTTGGCGGGGGTGTTCACGCAGATGCCGCCCGTTTTCGAGGCGCCGATTCTTGGCTACCTCGCGGTCGCACTGCTCCTCGTCGGTGGCATTGCGTTGATGCCGCGCTGCACGGCCGTGTTGTTTACGGCTCTTGGTCGTTCGCGCGTGGGACGTCATGCAAAGACCACCAGCGCGCTGTCGCTCGCGCGGCTCGCCAATGCGCCCGGACAAGCGTCGGTGGCGATGAGCGGCGTGCTCTCGAGCTTTGCTCTGATCGTCGCGATGGCGATCATGGTGGCAAGCTTCCGCGTTTCCGTCGACGAGTGGCTCGAGCATCTGCTATCCGCGAATCTGTATGTCCGGGTCGCGCCGAACGGCGACACCGGCGTGCTGAACCTCGCCGATCAGGCAAGCATCGCGGCGACACCCGGCGTCAAGACCGCAGCATTCACGCGTGCATCGCAACTCACACTCGATCCTGCGCGTCCCGCAGTCGTCCTGCTCGCACGCGAAATCGACGCAGCCGACCCCGGTGCGAGTCTGCAGATGTCCGGGCCCGTGCTGCTCCCGTCCGCGCTGCATGGCGAGACGCCAGTGTGGGTCTCCGAGGCCATGGTGGATCTGTATGGCTACCGGCTCGGCGAGCATGTCGACCTGCCCGTCGGACAGCACAACGAGACGCTCGTCGTAGCCGGCATCTGGCGCGACTATGTGCGTCAAACCGGCGCGATCGAGTTGCGGCTGGCCGACTATCGGCGCCTGACGCACGACACTGGCGCCACCGATGTCGCAATCACCGTCGCGCCGGGCGCCGACATCGATCGGGTCATCGCGGCGCTACGCGCACTACCGTTCGGCGACGCGCTGCAGTTCGCGCAACCCGGCGAGATTCGCGCCCGCTCGCTGACCATCTTCGACCGCAGCTTTGCCGTCACTTATCTGCTGGAAGCGGTCGCCATCGTCATTGGGCTGTTCGGTGTTGCAGCGACATTCTCTGCGCAAACGCTCGCCCGCGCGCGAGAGTTCGGCATGCTGCGCCACGTCGGCGTCACGCGCGCGCAGATCATCGCCATCCTCGCCAAGGAAGGCGGCATGCTGACGGCGCTTGGCATTGCGATGGGTTTTGTCCTCGGCTTTGCCATCAGCCTGATTCTCGTGTTCGTGGTCAACCCGCAGTCGTTTCATTGGAGCATGTCGCTGCATATTCCGTGGTTCGTCTTGAGCATGGTGGCTGCGGTGATGCTGGTGGCTTCGTGCGCAACCGCCGTGGTGGCGGGACGCCGGGCGGTCTCCGTCGATGCGGTCCGCGCAGTGAAGGAGGATTGGTGATGCGGCGATCGGTCAGAATCGTGTCAAGGGCCGGGCTGCGCGCTGCGGCGCTGGCACGCAGCGTACCCAGATCCACAAACGTCGCACTCCGAACGATGGTGCAAGCGATAGCTGCGACCTTTCTCGGCATAGCGATTGCGTTGCCCGCGATAGCAGCGCCACCTGGGTTTGCCACGGTCACGCCAGGTCACGCGTTGATGTTTCCAGCGGATACCGGCGCGCATCCCACGTTTCAGACCGAATGGTGGTACGCCACCGGCTGGCTCGATACACCGGATCACAAACCGTTAGGTTTCCAGATTACTTTCTTCCGCTCGGCCACCGGTTATGACGCAGCGGACCCGAGCGCGTTTGCGCCTTCACAACTGATTATCGCGCACGTCGCGCTGAGCGATCCGGCTTACGGCCAACTCGTGCATGACCAGAAAATCTCCCGGCAGGGCTTTGGCCTCGCCTACGCCAAAACCGGCAACACCGACGTCAAGCTCGACACATGGAGCATGGTGCGCGCGACCGATGGCCACTACCTGGTGCACGCCGAGACGCGCGAGTTCGCGCTGAACCTGTCGTTCATACCGACGCAACCGCTGCTACTACAGGGCGACCACGGCTACTCGCAAAAGGGCCCGCTTCAGACCGAAGCCAGTTACTACTACAGCGAGCCGCAACTGAGCGTCAGCGGCAGCGTCTCGCGGCCATCGCACCCGACGGGCCGCTCAGGCACACCCACGCCGGTAAGCGGCGTGGCGTGGCTCGATCACGAATGGTCCAGTACGATCCTGAGCCCCGATGCGGCCGGCTGGGACTGGCTCGGTGCGAACCTCGCTGACGGCTCTGCGCTGATGGCATTCAAGGTGCGTGGCCGCAATGGCGGGTCGGTCTGGGCGCACGCGCTGCTGCGCGACGCAAACGGCAAGGTCACAACGTTTGACCCGGCCCAGGTCGATTTCGTCCCACAGCGAACGTGGCGCTCGCCGCGCACGAACACGCTTTATCCGGTGGCTGAAACCGTCAAGACCGGCGCGCTCACGTGGCAGCTCGAGCCCTTGCTCGACGATCAGGAAATGGATACGCGCGACTCGACCGGCTCTGCCTACTGGGAAGGTGCGGTGACGGTGACGCGAGGTGGTGCAAATGTCGGTCGAGGCTACCTGGAGCTGACTGGGTATCAGACGCCGTTCGGGTTCCAGAATCCGACGAAGGCGGCGCGGTAGTTCAATCGGTAGCCTCCGCCGATGGACAACGCGCTTGCCCGGTCGGTCTTCTTCTATCGCCTCGGGCGAGATCATTCAGGCCGCCGCGATCACTTCCTTGAGCTCTTTCTGAGGCGTCTCCGAGGCGACCTCATTTCACTGTGTATTGCTCCGCTCGCGTCGGTCATCATCTTCGGCGCGCAAAAGAACGTCAGAATTGTGACTTATCGTCAAAGTTAATCGAAAGCCGATTCTTGTCATGGAAATTTTCTTCGCAATCCGTTAGTTTTACTAACGCACAAGAAAAGGGGTGCTCGTAATCGCCTCCTTGGGCAAACAACCGCTTTACGCCGCTTATGCAGTACAGCGCAAGAACGGTATTTTCGAGCACGGCGATACTAATCTAGATGGACACACGCATCTGCTCGCTTCTATCGCGTTCGCCGAAGACATTAACGTCTACCTGCAGGATAACGATGCCAGAGCAGATTCACGTCTCCCCGGCCGGGGTGAAATACCGTTTGGTAGCATCCAGAACGACGACGCCGACGAACGACACTTCGGCGAAAGAAATTATCGTAAATTCCGCCAGCCTTGAGGTCATTGTTAGCGACTCGCGGCTCCGCAGTGTCGGATCACAATGGGGGCATGTCGCCATCGAAATTGACGGAACCGTCTATAGTCGCGCCCATGAAGAATACGTAAAAATCGATAAGCACACTTATTTTTATGGGGGCATCGTGCATTTGACCAACGGATCAATACGAACCAGCGGAAATTTATGGCGCGACAACCTGGGCTTGGTCCTCAGAGTATCTCCGGCCGAAAAAGAGAAGGTTAAACGCGAACTGGAGCGACGCGTCAGTGTGGATCGAGCATTCAAGCTGGCACATCCGAATGAAAGTACGTACAGTCTGTTTGACAATAGTTGCTCCTCGAATGTGGCCGACGCTCTGGAATCTATTGGTATTCTGGCCCACGACCCGCGCTAGCCCCCAACGCCGGTCACTCCGGCCGAACTGGATGCCGTGCTACAGAAATCCAAACGTCTCGCAAAAATGAACCATTATCCGAAGCAGGCTAACCAGTGAAGCGGCGATATCTCGTTATAGGCTTGGCTCAGTTGCTTTCGATTTTTCTGGCTGGCTGGCTAAGACGGGCGTCGTGGAACGAGATTGATTTTGCTGGGGCACCGTCGCCACGGACCGCGCACCTGTCGTTGTACTGCCTCGCAGGGTGGGTGGTAACCGTTGCCACGGCAATCTGGTTTGCCGCAGTTGACAAAGAAAACCGAACGATAACTGTTCTGTTCCTTGTTCTTCTTCTGCCGTCGATCGAATTCTTCGGGTGGTTTGCGCTGAGCTTTTAATAGCCAATACTTGATCCCGCAAAGTTTGAATCTTCGGCACCTTCACGGTGGTGAACGAAAAGTCGTGACCACAGCAGACCATTTCTAGGTCTCCGTGTTTTTGCACGGCCCCCCCATCAAAGCCCTGCCAGCGTGCCCCACAACTGCTCTTTGAGCTTGCCGGTCGCCTCGTCCGTATCCTCGTAGGGCTGCGCCTGCACGGTCACGATGCGCCAGAACGACGCGTCGATATGGCGCAACTCCACATGTGTCTTCATAGTGGGATCCGACTTGAGGCGGCCATCGGCGATCCAGCTTTCATGACCGTCGACCATGTCGCGCGTCCCCGGCACGCCGAGCGGCATCGTCGACGCGTTGTTGCGCAGATACGCCGGAATGTATCGGCTGAACCCCACGTCCGGAAGGACTTCGCGTGCGAAGACCACCGCAGCGCGCCCGGTTGGGTCGGTGAACGTATAGATCGGCTCGCCGTTTTCGGTTTTCGTTACCGAGAGCGTCCAGACACCCTCTATCTGCACACTTGCGCCGGTGACAGGGTTAGTCCATTTGACGGCCGCATTGGCATGCGGCGCCGCGCTCGCCACGGTCCGATGAACCGGTAGGCGATGCTCCGTGTGCCACCCCGTCCACGCCGCGGCCAACACGATGGCAACGCAAACAGCGATTCTGAAGGCACGCGCCAGAGCCGACTCCTTCGTCTTGCCCTGCCGAAAAGCAGCCGGCTTCGCCTCAGGTGCTGGGTGCCGCCCCGGGTTGAACGCCGAGGCCCTGCCGGACCCGGTGAAAGACGGTTCCGCCCTGCCATTACCCCCGCCCGGCGAAGGATATGTCGGCGCCGCGCCGGGCGGCGGCCCCTGCACTTTTGGCGCTTGCTGCTCGCGCGCCGAAAGTTCGCGGTCGTACGCCTTTCTCCGCTCAGGATCGCCCAACACCGCG
>NZ_JAMFSB010000057.1 GCF_026225065.1 Paraburkholderia sp.
GCGTCACTTCATCGAGCAGGGCTTTTCGACGGCCGCCGATAATGACCTTGTTGCCCCTGCTGTGAAATGCCTCGGCGAGGCCGCGGCCGATGCCTGAGGTTGCGCCGGTAATGAAAATGGTATTTCCGCTCAGCTTCATGATTCGTACTCCTTTAGGATAACTACATGAGAAGTGTGTTTTTGCAGACCCAAAAAAAAGGCCGCATACCTGGAAAAATTACTGCTCGAACGCGTGACGATTGGCTTGAACGAATTCACCAACGGTTTGCGGAGCTTGCCCAGTGATCTCCCCGATGACGCCGTCCGCTCCGGAGAAAATTCCGTTCTGATAGTCAACTGCGATCGCGAGGAAATGCTGGATCAAGAACTCCGGCAGACCGTATTTCTCGAGGTGCTCACGATATTGCTCGATGGTTGACGGGCTGTAAGTGATCTTGCGGCCCAGGACCTTGCCGATCTCATCGGCAATCTCTTGCTGGTTCAACTCAATGGGGCCGAGCAATGGATAAGTCTTGCCGATATGGCTAGCGGGTTGTGTGAGCACGGTGGCGATCAGGCGAGCCTGGTCTTCTGCTGCAATTGGCGCATGGCGTCCCGCGCCATATGGCAGCGTGATCTTGCCTTCCTGCACGATCGAATCGCGCACCCACGGAAAGGTCAGCCATTCGGAGAAGAGGGTCGGGCGAATGTGGACGGTCGGCACGCCGGACCAGTCGAGCACACGTTCCGCAATCCAGTGATCGCGTGCGGCGTGACTCTTCGAGTCTTCCCGCGCGGAGATCTGCGACATCTCCACGACAACTTCGATGCCTGCGCGCCGCGCAGCATCCGCGAAGTATGCGGTGGCCTGGATATAGCCGGGGCGTACTGGATAGCACAGGTATGCGCCCGTTACACCGGCCATTGCACGGATGACATCGTCATGCTCGAGAAGATCGCCAACCACGACTTCGGCGCCTTCTTCGCGCAGCGCTGCACTCCGCTCGTCTTCCTGATGGACGAACGCGCGAACCGCATGTCCATCCTTGAGAATGTTTCGAACCGTATGGACGCCTGTTTTTCCGGTGGCGCCTGTGATGAGGTATTGACGTTGCTTCATGGTGGATTCTCCAATGTGTATGTGAGTGCGTATGCACATTAAAAGTAAAAAAAATGACGTATGCAAAATCTCCGGGAATGCCTAGATTGCTTCGAGGTGTCGCCTGACGTCCTGCAGTATTGACAGCGAAGCGTCGGGGTCCGTAATGATTCGCGACATCGTGATAGCGCCGATCATGGCCGAGAGCGCGAACACAGCCTCGGACCTTGCCGCTTCCCGCTGCCGACGTCCGATGCGTTTCGCCAGCAGTTCGACGAGCTCATCAAACCCGCGTGAAGCCGCCGTGCGGGCCTGTTCGTCGGCACGTGCCAATTCACTACCCAGACCCGCAAGAGGGCAGCCATGTTCCGGCTCGTCCCGATGCGTCGACGAGACATAGGCTTCAACGATGGCCCTGAAACCGTCCTTTCCTTCGCTGCCGTTAGCTGCTTCCTCGAGTTCTCCGATCATGGTGTTCAGTCCCGCTTCGCATGCTTCAGCGACCAGTTGATCTTTCGAGTCGAAGTGCCGATAGAAGCCTCCATGAGACAGCCCCGCCTCGGACATCAGGTCGGCCACGCCAGTTGCCTGGATGCCGTTGGCCCTGAATTCCCGGGCAGCTACCTCGACGATTCGCTGGCGCGTCTCGGCGGTTTCAACCTTGGATTTTTTCATGATTTGTGGCTTCCCGGTGGCATCACGATTTAGATGATATGTGTCATCTAAAAGAAAGTCAACCCGTCCAGGCAATGAGATTGCGGCACTGATCGATGCACCAGGCGCGGCGGGTTCATGGACTCGCCGCGCTCCGGGCCGCCTCACTGGTACATCCCGTTCGGCAAGCGGCCATGGTAGGGCGTGTCGCGGCAATGTCCCCACGGACCGAGCCAGTATCCCGGCGGGCAGGCGTAGCTCGAAACGGGGGCCGCAGGCGCGGCATACACGACCGGGGCCGTCTGGACGATAACCGGAGCCGCATAGCGGCATTGGCCCCAGGCATTCCTCCATCCTCCCGGTCCGCAGCCTTGTGCCGCTTGTGCGTTGCCGATGGAAAACGCTAACGCTGTCGTCGCGATAACGAGTGATGCAATATGTTTCATGTTCATGATTGGCTCCTGTCGCTTGTGTGGGGGAGATGCTCTTGCTGACAGGAGCCATTCTGCCTGGCGACAATTAGCCAAAAATGAGCGCCTTCGCCGTGGCCGCTTCTTATCGTTTTTGCGAAGTTGCGGGTGAGCCCATCCCGCAGTGCTCAGCCATGAGCCGAGGCGATGTACACGCGCAGCAGCTTTCGAATTTCCGCGAGGATTTGCGTCCGTGTGGCGGGCGCTTCTGTTTCAGCCCGTGTCACGGCTTTCAGCGTATGCAAGACGACAATCGCCATGGTCCTCGACTTGGCGGTTCCCAGCTCGGGAATCGCTCTGCGAAGTATCTTTGCAATGTGGCTACGCATGGCATCCCTGAACTCGACGCGCTTCGCGTCGCGGCCACCGCGCTCCTCCAGCAGTGAAATCGCAAAGCTGTGCTGTGGGCGCACGGACAGCGAGAAATCCACCAGTGCATCGGCTACCTCGTCAGGCGCCATGCCCGACACTTTCGTTTCGAGCTCCGCTAACTCCGTCGTTACAAGCTGGGCATATTGCAGGAGCAGCGCGTCTGCTAGCGCCTCTTTGGATGGGAAAAACCGGTAAAGCGAGCCGATCGCCGTCCCCGACTGCGCTGCGATCTCAGTCATCGTCGCCGCGTCGAAGCCCTTTTCTTTAAACAGCTTGACGCCTGCCTCAATGATGGCCGCGACCCGGTCGCGGCCTCGCTGTCTCTTTGGCTCTTGCGCGACGGTGGGTCGGGTGGATGACATGGGAACGAGGTTCTCGCTGAAGATAGTTGAGGTTTCGACAGCGAATCCTCTCATATTTCCCCGGCTGTTGTAACGAAGCAATAGCGCAAGAAAGACCGGCTTTCTTTCCGCAGCTTCAGATTACTTATGCGAGGCTTGCCTCTAGTATCTCAATTATGAGAGGATACCCTCTCAAATCCGGCCAACTCTTAGGTTACCTTCATGTACTACATCGCAATGTTCTTTTCCGGGCTATTCATCTGCAATGCCTTACCGCATCTCGCTAGCGGCTTGAGGGGAGAGGCGTTTCCTACTCCTTTCGCAACGCCCAGAGGAATAGGGCGTTCGTCACCGCTTGTTAATGTCGTCTGGGGTTTTGCCAATCTTCTGGTTGGAGGCTTTCTTCTTGTCCGCCACGGCATTCCGGCCGCGACCGATCCCGCGCTCGTTGCAGGATGTCTCGGCTTCGTCGTGATGGGCGTTTTTTGCGCGATCCACTTCGGCAAAGCCCGCAAGACTTGGGAGTCGTAAGCGCAAGGGCGCGGCCGTGCGACTCAATCGGGAGGCGGCGCGCAGTGCTTCGACGACAAGGCGATAAAAAAGCCGAGGCATGGCTGCCTCGGCTCCTCATCCATCCCTGCAACTAATGGACGCTGCCTGTCGTCAATGCTTGAGACAGGTGTCGGCGTTTTTCCAGGTGCACGTGTCAAGACCCGTATGGATGACCGGCGGCACCGTCTTGCCTTCCGCGAGATCACGCATAACCATCGCCGACCGATAGCCCATTTCCTCCGGCCGCTGGCCGACGAGCACGTTGACCTTGTGATCCTTGAGTGCCTGGATCTCCGGTCCAAGCGTATCCGCCGAGACGATCACGAACTTGCCGCTGTTGATCTTGTCCATGATCGGCTGAACGACCTGCGAATAGGCCTGCGGCGCAAACAACGGCCAACCGCCTTCCAGCACGAAGGCATCGAGACCGGTCGCGTTGGCCGTCAACGTGTCCTGCATCATCTGGTTCGCCTTGGCGGCATCGTCGTTCACGTAAAGCGGACAGGCGCTGATCTCCTTCCAGCCGTTTTCTCCCGCGAGCTTCTGGACTCCCTTCTTGCCGGCGAGTGCGTCACGCGTACCTGCTGCGCGCTGGTTGATGTTCTCGGCCGCGGGGTTCCCCATCACCAGGCAGATATTGCCGCCCTTCGGCATCAGCAACTTCAACTGCTCGCCGAGCTTGACGCCCAGTTCGTAGTTGTCGGTGCCGACATAAGTCTTGCGCAGCGACGCATCCTTCGGCAACAGATCGGCATCCGCGGTGATGACTGGGATCGTCACATTGCGGCGGCGCAATTCTTCGGCTACGGCCGGCGCGTTCGCGGGCGAAACCGCGATGGCGGAAACGCCCTTGGTCAGCAGGTCGTCGATGATCTGCACTTCAGCGCTTTCGTCGGCAGCGGTTGCAGGGCCGGTGTAGTAGCAGGTGTAGCCCTGTTTGCTGAGCTCCTTGTTCGCCCGGTCGCATCCCTGGTGCATCAGGTCGAAGTAGGGGTTGTCGAGCCCCTTCACGACCAGCGCCAGGGTCTTATCGGCTGCGGACGCGGAGGTGCCCAGTACAGCTAGCCCTCCGATCGCAGCAAGACACATCAACATTTTCTTCATTGTCGCCTCCTGTGTCGGCCGGAGTGAGCGCTTTGGCGCCTCGTCCGGTCTCATACAAAGTAATAGGCGCCGGCTCTGCGGTGCCTATGTCTGCTCGCACGATTGTCGTAATAATCGCAAGGCAGGCCCGTCTCCGGGCCTTAACCTTCTTGCGGAACATGGCGTTTCTTGTGAGCCCCTGCGTCCGGCAGTTCCGCGTCTCGCCCGGTCGCACTCCAGGCACCGGTCGCGATCGCGGCCAGTGCGTCCGAAGACATGTCAATCTCCTTGCCGCTCGCCACCCAGCCGGTTGAACAGCACGGCGACGATGATGAACGCACCCACGACTGTCCCCTGCCAGAACGAGTCCACGCCAAGCAGGATCAGGCTGTTGCGGATCACTTCGATGAGTGCGGCGCCGACCACGGTCCCAAACGCGCTGCCGATCCCGCCCATCAGATTGGTGCCACCAATCACGGTCGCGGCGATCACGCGCAGCTCGTCGCCGGTGCCGAGGCCGGTCGTCACCGCGCCGAGCCAGCCGACTTCGAGGATTGCCGCGACGCCCGCCATGAGCCCGGCGAGCAGATAGACGGAGCAGATGATGCGACGCACCGGCACGCCCGTGAGATTCGCCGCGTGGCGGTTGCCGCCGACCGCGAACACGTAGCGGCCCCAACGCGTAAATGCAAAGGCGAACCAGAACAGCACGGCGAGGACTAGCAGAAACCACACCGGATTGGCGAGGCCGAGGGTCTTGCCACCGCCGAGCGCGAGCAGCTTGCTGCCGTCGGGACCGAATTCGAAAATGGTCCGGCTGCCGGAGAACACCAGCGCGAGGCTGCGGCCGACGCTCAGCATGCCGAGCGTCACGACAAACGGCTGCATGTCGAGATAGGCGATCAGGAAACCGTTGACGAGGCCGACGACTCCGCCGGTCAGAAGACCCATGCCGATGCCCGCCCAGATCGGGTAGCCGGCATTCATGACCACCGAGAGCACGATGCCGGATAGACCGATCGTCGAGCCGACCGAAATATCGATACCACCCGTGACGATCACGGCCATCATGCCGAGCGCGACGATGGCAACGAAGGCGAAGTTGCGCGTGACGTTGAAAAGATTCTGCGGCGTCGCAAAGGTGGAGGTGACGAACGAGAGCACGACGCAGGCGACGATCGTGGCCGCGACCACCCAGAACACCTGGCTTGCGAGCAGCCCCGACCAGCGGGTATGTGTCCGCGCGGCTTGCGGATTATCGAGCAATGCCGAGAGGGGGGTGGGCTGTTCCTGCGGATCGTTCAATTTCGGGACTCCTGTTCGAGTCAGATTCAGGCGGTGGCAATCGCTCCGGTGATAAGGCCGGTGACTTCTTCCGGAGACGACGCTTCGATGTTCTTGTCCGCGACCTTGTGCCCGCGCCGCATGACGACCACGCGCTGGGCGACGGCGAAAACGTCGGGCATGCGGTGGCTGATGAGAATGACAGCAATGCCATGTTCGGAGAGGCGCTTGATGAGATCGAGCACCTCCGCTACCTGCCGCACGCTAATGGCTGCCGTCGGTTCGTCCATGATGACGAGCCGCGCTTCGGAGAGGCGCGTGCGGGCAATCGCCACGGCCTGTCGCTGGCCGCCCGACATCTGCCGGACCAGATCGAGCGGACGTGTCTCCGATTTCAGTTCTTTGAAGAGCTCGCCGGCGCGCCGGTACATGGCTGCGTGATCGAGAATGCGGATGGGTCCGAAGCCGATGCGCGGCTCGCGTCCAAGGAAGACATTGGCTGCCGCCGTCAGGTTATTGCAGAGCGCAAGGTCCTGATAGACGACTTCGATCCCTTGACCACGGGCGTCAACCGGACGGTTGAAATGCACCGCCTTGCCGTCGATGAGAATCTCGCCGTGCGATGGCGGAAAGTTACCGGCAATGACCTTCACCAGGGTCGATTTGCCGGCGCCGTTGTCCCCCATGAGCCCGACTACCTCGCCGGCCTCCAGACTGAACGTCACTTCGTTCAGGGCGCGAATGGCGCCGAAATGTTTGGATACGTCTCTGAGCTCCAACAGACTCATGGATTATCGTTCTCGCTCCAGTGGAGCCGCCCGTTTCTTCGGCAGGGCGACCGGAAGATACGCTGACCAGCATTTTTTTATAGCACAACGGTGCCTTTTCGCAAGACATGTGGCTACCGGGGTTTACCTGCGGTCGCCGGTTCGTTGCTGCCGCAAGACCCTTACAAAGTTCAGCACAGTGGGCGACTTTTCGCGCGGCCGATGGATCAACGCGATACCCGTCGATAGCGGTTTGCCCTTCAGTTCGTGATACGACACCCCTTCCACCTGGACCTGGCGGATCGATGCGGGCACAACGGCGACGCCGAATCCAGCCGCCACGAGATTTGCCGCCGATGAGATCTGTGGCGACTCCATGCTGATCGAGGGCGCGAAGCCGGCTTCGTGGCAGGCAGCGATGATCGAGTCATGCAGATCCGGGCCGATCGGCCGTGGAAAGAGGATGAACGGGTCACCCGCAAGGTCTGCCAGATCGATGCGCCGTCGCCGGCTCAAGCGATGGTTCGCCGGTAGAACCGCTAACATGTCTTCATCCACCAGCGGTTCGACGATCAACTCCCCGCAATCGAGCGGCATGCGCACCAGTGCGGCATCGAGCTGGCGCTCGGCGACCTTGTCGAGCAGCGCCGAGCTGTTGCTCTCCTCGCAACTGATCGACACGCGCTCATACGCGTGCCGATACTGCTGCATCGTCGTCGCGACTACGGGATGAAACACCGTCGAACCGGCGAAACCGAGCGAAAGCCGCCCCGTCTCTCCGCGTCCCGCGTTCTGTACTTCGACGAAAGCCTGTTGCGCATCCTCGACGATGCGCCGTGCGCTCTCGCGAAAGAGCCGTCCCGCTTCGGTCAGTTCGACGCGACGCGGATGCCGGATGAAAAGCGCAGTGCCGATTTCCCGCTCGAGCTTGAGAATCTGTTGGCTCAACGGCGGCTGAGCGATACCCAGATGCGTCGCGGCATCGGTGAAATGCAGATGCTCGGCCACCGCGAGGAAGTAACGTAGCTGACGAAATTCCATATCTTTTTCGTCTCCAAAAAGTGGCTTCGAGATATTGGACTAATGACTGGCTTGATTTTAACCTTGTGTCAACCGGATGCGCTCAAAGGTCACACCTGACCGGCTGCTTCAAGTTGGTGCGCGTCTTGCTCAACGTTTTTTCAGGAGATTTCAATGTCAGCAACCCGTGCATCGTCGGCAGTGGTCTCGAATAATGCCGCTGACACTTTGATTGCGGATCTGCGCAACATCGTCGGCAAGGAGCACGCCCTGACCGATGATGGCGCAACCCGCCGCTATCGCACCGGCTTTCGGTTTGGCACAGGCAAGGCGCTCGCGGTGGTGCGTCCCGGCACAATCGTCGAACAATGGAAAGTGCTGCAGGCGTGCATTGCAGCGAATGTGATTGTGATCACGCAGGCGTCGAACACGGGCCTCACCGGCGGTTCGACACCGGACGGCGACCACTACGATCGCGACATTGTGATCGTCAGCACGAGCCGCATGAAGAAGGTGTACGTGATCGACGCTGGCAAGCAGGTCGTCTGCCTTCCCGGTGCGACGCTCGACCAGTTGGAAAAGACATTGAAGCCTCTTGGCCGCGAGCCGCATTCGGTGATCGGCTCGAGTTGCATCGGTGCGTCCGTGTTCGGCGGGGTCTGCAATAACTCGGGCGGCGCGCTGGTGCATCGCGGCCCGGCGTATACGGAAATGGCGGTATTCGGCCAGGTGGATTCGGCAGGAAAACTCAACCTCGTCAACCATCTGGGAATCGAGCTCGGCGATACACCTGAGGATATCCTGGGCCGCCTTGAGCGCGGCGAATTCACCGATGCCGATATTCGCCACGACGCGGGCGCCGGGTCCGATCACGGCTACGCGACGCATGTTCGTGAAATCGATGCCGATACGCCCTCACGCTTCAACGCCGATCCACAGCGCCTCCATGAAGCGTCAGGCTCGGCTGGCAAGGTGATGGTGTTCGGCGTGCGGCTCGATACGTTCCCGATTGAGCAGAACGCAAAAGTGTTCTATATCGGCACGAACCAACCCGACGAACTCACGGAGATCCGCCGTCACGCGCTGCACGACTTCAAGCACCTGCCGATCTCGGGAGAATATCTCCATCGCGACGCTTTCGACATCGCCGAAGAATACGGGAAGGACACCTTCCTTGCGATCAACTATCTCGGCACGTCCCGGTTGCCCGCGTTTTTCGGACTCAAGAGCCGCTTCGATTCATTGTTCGATCGCCTCGGCTTTCTTCCTTCGCATCTCACCGACCGCGTCATGCAGGCTGCGAGCCGGCTTTTCCCAAGCCATCTACCGCCGCGGATGAAACAGTATCGTGACAAATACGAGCATCATCTGATGCTGAAGGTCTCGGCCGAAAGCGTCGAGGAGACGCGTGCTTTCCTCGCGGATTTCTTCGCCAATGCCACTGGCGGTTATTTCGAGTGCACGGACGAAGAAGGCACGAAAGCGTTCCTGCACCGCTTCGCTGCCGCCGGCGCGGCTGTGCGCTATCGCGCCGTGCATACGCGGGAAGTGGAGAACATCGTCGCGCTCGACATCGCATTGCGGCGTAATGACCGCGACTGGATCGAGACGCTGCCACCCGACATCGAAGAGACGATTTCGATCAAAATGTATTACGGCCACTTCCTCTGCCACGTGTTCCACCAGGATTACATCGTCAAGAAGGGCAACGACTGCCTCGAAGTCGAGCACAAGATGTGGACACTGCTGGACCGCCGCGGCGCCGAATATCCGGCGGAACACAATGTCGGGCACCTGTACCGCGCGAAGCCGCAGCTTGCGACGTTCTATCAGGAACTCGATCCGTGCAACTGCTTCAACCCAGGGATCGGCCAGACATCGAAGTTCGCGAAGTATCGGGAAGCGGAGGTTTAATTGACGTCAATCGCGTCTTCTCAACCCCCAGGACGCTCGAAGGCCACCACGAGGTATTCGATGAACACGCGCACTCGCATCGGTACCCGGCGGCCAGCCGGATAAACGACATGGCTCGGCACCTTCTCCGGCTGTAAACCGGGCAGCAATACCCTGACTTCGCCAGAGCGGATCTCTTCCGCCAGCAACCAGAACGGCGCCTGCGCGATGCCGAGGCCGCACAGCACGGCTGCGCGAATATGCTCGGCATCGCCGGTAATCACCGAACCATGCGGAACGTAAGAGATGGTTTCGCGCCCGACCTTGAGTGACCAGGGGCTGCGCTCACGGCCTTTCGCAAACGCGATGCAGGTGTGCGCGTCCAGTTCCGAAAGCCGGGTCGGCACACCCTTCGCGGCCAGATAGCCTGGGCTTGCCACCAGCACGAAATCGGTCTCGGACAATTTCCTCGCGGTGAGCGAGGAGTCGACCAGTCTTCCATGACGGATGGCCAGATCGACCCCTTCTCCAACCAGGTCGACGGGCCGCTCCGAGGTGGACAATTCGATTGCGACATCGGGATAGCGCAGAAAGAATTCGGGGAGCAGCGGCGTAATGCAAAGCCGGCCATGCGCTGGAGCGGTGCTAAGCCTGACCAGACCTCGTGGCGACTGCTGACGCGCGCCGACCGAAGACTCGAGCGCGTCGAACTCGTCCACCAGTTGCTTTGCCGATTCATAGAAGGCTTGTCCCGCGTCGGTGATCGCGATCTGGCGCGAGGTACGCAAAACCAGTTGCGCGCCGAGATGCCGTTCCAGCGCAACGATCTGCTTGCTGACTGCAGGTTGTCCGATTCCCTCCTCACGTCCCACGGCGGAAAAACTGCCGCATTCGACGAGACGTACAAACAGCCGGATCGCATCCAGTCGGTCCATGTGCTTCACCGTCATCCATTCCAAAGTGGAATTGATGGTATGTCCTGAAGCTACGTTTCGGCAATGGATGAAGTTGCTTATGTTACGGGCTGTGCAGTCATTGACACCGCAACTGGAACCGGGAGCGGAGCCGAAACATCAGGAGCTGATTCGTGAAAGCGATTTGTGTGACACCCAGCCGCGAGCTGGAAGTGCGTGACATCCCGGCCCCGACCGAGCCTGCGGCGGGCCATGTCCTTGTCGACATGGATGCGTCGGCAATCAACCACGGCGACAAGACGTTCCTCAAAATGCCGGCAGCGGCGGGCAACCCGTTGGCAGGGGGCCAGCATGACGTGTGGGGTGCGTCGGGAGCAGGGAGGGTGGTCGCAGTCGGGGCAGGCGTGCCGGCGGAATATGCGGGCAAGCAAGTGGCGATCTACCGGTCGCTCGGCAGAAGCGCCGAGGGTATCGGTCTCTGGTGCGAGAGAGCGCAGGTGCCCTACACGAGTTGCGTGATTCTGCCGGAGCATGTGCGTGCGAGGGACTATTCCGGTTCGCTGGTCAATGTCATGACGGCCTTCGCGTTTCTGGAAGAGATTGCCGAAGCGGGCCACAAGGGCGTCATCGTCACGGCCGGGAATTCGGCTACGGGACATGCGCTCGCTTCACTCGCACGCCGCAGAAACCTGCCGGCGATTTTCCTTGTGCGCACCGAAGCGGCGCGGGAAGCGCTCCATGGTCTGGGCGTGGAGCACGTGATCGTGACGAACGAGGGCTTTACCGGCACGCTTGGCGCGTTGTCCGCCGAACTGGGGACGACAGCGGTATTCGACGGCGTCGGCGGCGACCTGCTCGGCAAGATTGCGCCAAGGCTGCCGATGAACTCCACGATCTACATCTACGGCGTTCTCGGAGCGAGCACGCCGATCCCGATTCAGTCCGTGCTGTTCATGATGAAGAACCTGACCATGAGGCGTTTCAGCAACTTCGAGAGCAGGACGGTGAAGGAGCAGGCAAAGCTCGTGTCCGCGCTGAAAGCACTTGGGGGCGTGATTGACGATCCCATGTTCGCGACCCGAACCGGCAAGGAATTCAGTTTTGACCAGATCGAACAGGCCATGGCTTACCAGCCGTCTGACGGGACCAAGGCGATCCTGGTAGCGTAGGTAACCGGGCCATTGCATTTGTAACCTTTCCGACAGGAAGGTTGCATCTGTAACGCACGGCGCGATAGAATCGCGCCTGCTCATTGGGGAGTAGCCGCCCTGAACGCGACGTTCAGGGGCGCACGTCAACATGCTTGGCAGGTCGCAAGATCTGCCATGGCGTACGCAGCGAAATGCCTGGCAAGACCGATGACACGCATTCCGACCTAACCGGGTCGCCGGAATGCGCGTCATCGCGTTTTTTCGGCGCGGCCCGGGTACAACATCCCATGCAATCCTTTCTCGTTTCAACCAGCGTTGTTGGCCTGGCCGAAATCGGCGATAAGACGCAGCTGCTCTCCCTCGTGCTGGCGGCCCGCTATCGCAAGCCCATTCCCATCGTTCTTGGCGTGCTGGCCGCGACGCTCATCAACCATGCGGCGTCCGGCGCGCTAGGAGCATGGCTTGCAAGCGTGTTGCGACCCGGCATCCTCAACTGGGCGGTCGTCGCGTCGTTCGCGGTGATGGCTGTGTGGATCCTCGTCCCGGACAAACTGGACGACGCCGATTCAGCGGTTTCGAAAAATACGATGGGTGTCTTCGGCACAACGGCCGTGACCTTCTTTCTTGCGGAGATGGGCGACAAAACCCAGATCGTGACCATCGCGCTCGCTGCGCGCTTTCACGAGTTTTTCGGTGTCGTCGCGGGCACGACCCTGGGCATGATGCTGGCGAACGTGCCGGTCATCTATCTGGGACACAAGTTTGCCGACCGCTTGCCGACAAAAGCCGTTCACGTTCTCGCGGCCATCATCTTTGTGGTGCTCGGTGGACTGGCCTTGAGAACGGCGCTGTATCCGGACGCGCATCCGATGTTTTAGCACCGCCCAGTGGGCCGGATTGATCTCTGCGGTCGAACCGCGGGGGCACTATTTGCTAGTGCCGATAGACTCAACCCCTCGCCAGCCGGGCGACGCCGCAAGCTGCTGCAACTCTGCCAGCAATGCGGTGCGGACCACTTCGGCGGCCGGGGACAGCGGCACCCCAGCCGGCTCGCATAACGAGAGTTCCCGCTGCAGCGGGGCGTCGGCCAGCACACAAGCTGCAATGCGCCGATGTGCCACATCCTCGGCGAGCGCACTCCAGGGCAGCACCGTGGAGCCGACTCCCGCCGCCACCAGACGGATCAGCAGGTCGGTCGCGCTCACTTCGGCCGCGAGCCGGTAGGGCAGATGCGCCGCAATCAGCGCGCTCTCGATGCGGCTGCGAATCGTACTCGGCGGACTCGGCAACAACAGCGGTTGCGCGGCGAGCTCGGCCAGCCTGATTGACGGTAGGCCCGTATCCGGATCATTGGCTGCAGGCTTGCGACCGCCGCGGCTACGCCGCTGAACCACATACAACTGTTCGTAGAAGAGCGGTGTGAGCGAGACGCCGCGCACACGCTCGGCGTCGACTGCAATGGCCAGATCGAGTGAGCCCTGCGCGGCGAGTCCCACGAGTTCGGCGCTGGGACGCTCCACCAGTTCCACCAGGATATCCGGGTAAGGCTTCAAAGCCGTCAGCAGGGGCGCGGCCAGAATGCGCGCGGTGCTGCCAGCGATGCCGATCACCACGCGGCCAGAAGGGCGCGCGATCTCGTGATGGATGGTCTCGCGCATATCGTCGATCTGCAGCAACAGGCTGCGCGCGTGGCGAAACAGGATCTCGCCTGCGGGGGTCACGCTCATGCCTTGCGGTCCGCGCTCAAACAGCCGGCCGCGCATTTCCGCTTCGAGGCTGGCGAGCTGCTGGCTCAGTGCCGGCTGCGCGACATGCAGCGACTCGGCCGCGCGTGTCATGTTGCCGTGCTTGACGATGGCCGCGAAATATCGCAACTGACGCAATTCCATATGCCCGCTCCCTGATTGCCCTCGTTAATAAGTTTGCCTTATCGGCCGATCTCGATTCGGTATTTTTTCATATCGGGCGATCTTCCTATACTCCGAACACATAAAAGAGCCGCCTGGCCGTTCCTTTACGGCCTGCGCAACCGATCGGCACCGTATCGGCACAATCAAGGAGACAAGCATGACTTCCCGTTCCGGCGTCCTCACGCTCGACGAAACGCAGGATGCCGTCTGTCGCAAGGTGGTTCGGCGCCTGACGCCGGTCCTGTTCCTGAGCTACCTGTTCTGCTCGATGGACCGCTTCAACATTTCCTTTGCGCAGTTGCAACTCCATGAGTCGCTCAAGTTTTCCGACGCCACCTACGGTCTCGGCGCGAGCCTCTTCTTCGTCACGTATGTCCTGTTCGAGGTGCCGGCGAGCGTTCTACTCAGACGCTTCGGCGCGCGGCGCGTGTTCTGCACGATCATGGCCGGCTGGGGCCTGTGTTCTTCGGCCATGCTGTTCGTACGCACGCCCCACGAGTTCTATGCCGCGCGCCTCTTGCTCGGCGTCCTCGAAGCCGGTTTCTATCCAGGCGTGATCTACTACCTGAGCAGTTGGCTGCCGCAGGCGCATCGCAGCAAGGCCATCGCCATCTTTGCCTCGGGCATCGTGATCGCGGGTGTCGTGGTCGGCCCGCTATCGGGCTGGATCATGACTGCGTTCGACGGTGCCCACGGCCTCGCCGGATGGCAGTGGCTGTTCCTGCTCGAAGGTCTGCCGAGCATCGTCATGGCAGTCATTTGCGCGGTGCGCCTCGCGGACCGGCCCGACGCGGCCACATGGCTCACCGCCGACGAAGCGGCCACACTCGAGGCCTGCCTGGTCGCTGAGCGCGAACTCGTGGGTATGCGTCTCGGCGGCAAGACGATGGGTTCGCTGCTGCGCGAACCCAGGGTCTATCTGTTCGCGCTGGTGTTCTTCTGCGCCACCTCGGGGATCTACGCGCTCAACTTCTGGGTGCCGAGCATCATCAAGGGCTTCGGCCAGAAAGATCCCCTGCACATCGGCCTCTATTCGATGATTCCATGGGGCAGTGCAGCGATCGCGACCGTGCTGATCGCACGTCACTCGGACCGCACCGGCGAGCGCCGCTGGCACTTTGCCGCGACCGCCATCGCCGGCGCGTGCGGCTTGGCCCTCTCGGCGCTTCCTGGTATGCCGACCTTGTGGTCGCTCGCCTTCCTGAGCGTCGGCGCGATCGGCGTCTCGGCGACGTTGCCGGTGTTCTGGTCGATGCCGAGCGCGGCGATCGCGCCTTCACTCGTCGCCGGCGGTCTTGCCTTCATCAACAGTCTCGGGGCGACCTCGGGCATCGTTGCGCCCTACACGATCGGGCTGATGAAGGAAGCCACCGGGTCCCTGACTTCGGGGCTGTATCTGCTCGCCGCGGTGCTCTGCTTCGGTGGTCTGTTGTTGCTCGCCATTGTGCCGCGCAGCCGTGCGTCCACGCCGATGCGTGGCGACGGCAAGGCGTCCCTCGTCGCTCGCGCCAACGTGACCGAGCGCTGAGCGCTGAGCGCGGATCACCACTGGCCCACCCATTTTCCTGGAGTCACTTCACATGCTTTCGACCTCAACCGATCTCGACCAGCCGCTCGCCGGCGTCAAGGTCCTCGAACTCTCGCAGATCATGGCCGGCCCGACCTGCGGGCTAATGCTTGCCGACCTCGGTGCCGACGTAATCAAGGTAGAGCGCTATCCGCAGGGCGACGATGCGCGCCGCTACCGGCGCGAGGGCGACAGCGGATTGCCGCCGTCGTTCATGATCCTGAATCGCGGCAAGCGTTCGATCGCACTCGACGTCAAGCATCCCGATGGCCGCGCCGCGCTGCTGCGGCTGGTCGCCGACATTGACATCCTCACCGAGAATTTCCGCATGGGCGTGATGGAGCGTCTTGGCCTCGGCTACGAGGCGCTGCGCGAGATCAATCCTGCGCTCGTCTACTGTTCGATCACCGGTTACGGCCGCACGGGGCCGCTCGCGTCGCGTGGCGGCTTCGATCTGATCCTGCAGGCCTTCAGCGGCCTCATCAGCGTGACGGGCGAGGAGGGCGGCGAGCCGGTCAAGCCCGGTGTTTCGATCGCCGATGTCAATGCGGGCATCCTTGCCGCGTTCGGTTCGCTTGCCGCGTACATCCGGCGGCTGCGCACGGGCCGCGGGCAACGTGTGGACACCTCGCTTCTGCAGGCGTCGATGCAGCAGATGTACTGGTATGCGGCCGCGTATTTTTCGCGTGGCATCGTGCCGAAGCCGGCTGGCACCGCGCATCCGCTGATCGCACCGTACCAGGTCTACAAATGCCGCGACGGTGGTCTCGCCCTGGGCGGCGCCAACGAAACGAACTGGGGCCGCGTGGCCGAGGTCCTCGGTCATCCCGAGTGGCTCGAAGACCCCCGTTTCAATACGCCCGATATCCGGCTCGCGAACCGGCGCGAACTCGAGACCCTGATCAACGCCGAACTTGGCCGCGACACGCGCGCTGCGTGGACCGAGCGCTTCGAAGCCGCGCAGGTGCCATGCGGACCGGTGCAAACGGTCGGTGAGGCGCTCGATCACGAGCAGACACGCGCGGTCCGTATGGTGGTCGACGTGCAATCGCCGGACGGCGGCACCATGCGCGGTCTTGGCCTGCCGGTGCTGTTCGACGGCGCTTCGACGCTCGCCGATGCGCCAGCGCCGCGGGTCGGGGAGAATACTGCTGAGGTGCTACGCGAGTTCGGCTTCGCCGATGGCGAGATCGAGTCGTTGCTGAGCTCGGGCGCGGCGCATCAGAGCCCGCAAGTTGCCGCCGCTGTAGTCAACTGATCGAAATCAACGGGGACGTTCCCATGCAAAACCAGACGACGGCATCCGCCGATGCCATTCAGGTGACGGTCGAGGACGGCATCGCGCGCGTGACCTTGAACCGCGCCGAGCGCCGCAATGCGCTCACCTTCGCACTGTGGCAGCGCCTTGGCGAGACCTTCGACGCGCTTGGCGAGCGACGCGATGTTCGCGCGATCGTCCTGACTGGCAATGGCACGAGCTTCTGCGCAGGCGCCGACATCTCGGAGTTCGGCACCGTGCGCGCCGACGCGGCGCAGGCACTCGAGTACGAACGTGCCTACGAAGGCTGCTGCAACCGGATCGCCGCGTGTCCGAAGCCCACTATTGCCGCGATCAATGGCTTTTGCATGGGCGGCGGCTGCAACGTCGCGATGTCGTGCGACTTCCGCTTTGCTGTGCCGGGCGCGAGCTTCGCGATTCCGGCGGCGCGGCTGTCGATTGTGTACGGCATCGCCGGGACGCGCCGGTTGCTGTCGCTGGTCGGGCTTGCGAATGCCAAACGCATCCTGTATTCGGCTGAGAAGTTCGATGCTGAACGCGCGCTGCGTATCGGCTTCATTGACGAAATCGCCGACGACGTACTCGCGGTGGCCCAGGCGTTTGCCGTTCAGCTCAAGGACTGTGCGCCACTCACCATCTCCGGTTCGAAGACGATGCTCGACGCGCTCGCGTCCGGCAACGGCGCGCTGCGTGACGAGGTCGTCACGCAGCTGCTGGAGCAGGCGGCGCAGAGTCATGACTACGCCGAGGGCCGTGCCGCCTTCGCCGAAAAACGCGCGCCGAACTTTCGCGGCGACTGAGCAGGGAAAAGAAGAGAAGAGGGCGATCTGTCATGTCCGATATGGAAGGCACAACTAACGAAGGAGTAACGATGGATCTGGAACTCGGTGGCAAGTCGGCGCTGGTGACGGGCGGCTCGCGTGGCATCGGCCTCGCCTGCGCCAGAGCCCTCATCAAGGAAGGCTGCGCGGTGCATCTTGTCTCCTCGAATGCCCAGGCGCTGGAAGCAGCACGCGGCGAACTCGAATCGACGTACGGTGTGCCGGTGCGGACCACGGCGGCGAATCTCGCCGATGCCGGTGCCCGTGCGGCGTTACTGGGATCGGCCGGCCCGCTCGACATACTCGTGAACAATGCCGGCGCCATTCCAGGCGGCGGCCTGCAGGCCGTCGACGAAGCCGTGTGGCGCTCGAGCTGGGAGCTCAAGCTGTTCGGCTACATCGATCTCGCGAAGCTCGCGCTGCCGTCGATGATGGAGCGTGGCAGCGGCGTGATCGTCAACGTCATCGGAATCGCCGGCGTGATGCCGCGGCAGGACTACATCTTTGGCGCCACGGCGAATGCCGCGCTGGTCGCATTCACCCAGGCGGTCGGCGTGCATGCGACGACGCGCGGCGTGCGGGTGGTGGGTGTCAATCCCGGCCCGTGCACGACCGAGCGGCTCGAAAAGCTGTACCGCGGCCGCGCACAAAGCGCCTTCGGCGACGCCTCGCGCTGGAAGGAACTGCTCGGCACGTTGCCGTTCGGGCGTGCCTCGGAACCGGAAGAGATGGCGGACCTCGTGGCGTTTCTGGCATCCGCCCGAGCCTCTTACCTGAGTGGCGTCGTTATCGATGCCGATGGCGGCGCCCGCTATCGCTGATCCTGCGGGGATTGTCTGGGAAGCCGCGAACAGTCCCCTTCTCTACGCCTTGAGCGTTCCCCATTTTTCTTCCAGTTTTCGGGTTTTCTCTGGGTATTTCCTTGTTGCATCCCAAAGAATCGAGTGATATGTTTCGACTAATACGAATTACTAATTCGGATTATTGCGGAAATGAAGCCAACGCTATCGAGGCGGGCGACGCAGCGCGAGGTAGCCCGTCTCGCCAACGTGTCGCAAACCACCGTGTCTCTCATTCTTGGCAACTCGACGACCCAATCGTTCCCTGGGGAGACGCTCGAGCGCGTATTCAGAGCCGCGCGGGAGCTCGGTTACATGCCGAACATCCTGGCGCAGGCGCTGCGGACACAGCGGACCATGACATTGGCCTGCGTGGTACCGGACATCGCCAATCCCTTCTACCCTGCCTTGGTGCGTGGCGTGCAGGTCGCAGCCGAGGACGCTGGTTACGACGTCATCGCGCTCAACACCCAGTCCGACGCAGACCGTGAGCGCCGCGTTCTTCAATGGGGCATGCAGGGCCGGGTCGACGGCATCATCGGCGTGTTCTTCGCGTTGCGGGCGACGGAGTTCGAACCGCTGACGCGCGTGAATGTCGGGGTCCTGCGCATCGAAACCTCGGCCAAGAAGAGCGGGCCGCTGCCGATCGACAATCTGTTCGTCGACAACGTCGCGGCGGCGACGGCGGCCACACGCTATCTGCTCGAACGCGGGCACAGACGTATCACGATGATCACGGGCACCGGTGGCCCGCAGGACAATCGGGCGCGCGGCTACCGCAACACCATGCTTGAAGCGGGTCTTGTGCCCGATATCGTCGTTCATGGTGGATTCGATGAGGAGGCCGGGGGTAGCGCGGCCCGTGAAGTGCTGCTGCGTGCAGACCGTCCGAGCGCGCTTTTTGCGGCCAACGACCTGATGGCGATCGGCGCCATGTCTGTGATTCGGGAAGCCGGATACCGCATTCCCGAGGACATCGCCGTGATGGGCTTCGACGATATCTTTGCTGCGCGAGTTCTCACGCCGGCGCTCAGCACCGTCAACCAGTTTCAGAACGTCCTCGGGCAGGTGGCCGCGCACATGATGCTGCAGCGGCTCACCGAACTGCCCGAAAACACGCCAGGGCGTCACCGCGAAATGCCATTCGAAGTCGTACCGCGCCAGTCCACGTGAGCACCTGAGCACCCGGCGCGGCGATACAGATCCAGCCTATCAAGGAGCAGACGTCGATGAAGATGACAGCAATAGTGGGTAAATCTCGTGTCACGGCGTCGCGGCGCGTCGCCTTGATCTGCGCGATGCTCTCCGTGCTCGTGCCGGCTACTACGCCGTCTGCTTTCGCCGACGATCCGATCACGCTCTGGTATCAACGCGGCGCCACGCCGGATCAGCAGCGCATCCTGCAGAAGGACCTCGTCGACCCGTTTAACGCCGCGAATCCTGGCAGCCCGCTCACGCTCGATGTTAAATCCGGCGGGGCGGGCGACAAGCAGATCCGCATGGCCGTCCTCGCCGGCAGAGGGCCGGACATCGTGATGACGCCCGGACCCACCTATGCGCTCCCACTGATCGAGTCAGGTCATCTTCTTCCGCTCGATGGCTACATCCAGAAGTATCACCTCGACCAGCGCATCCTTGCGCCGGCACTGAAGGCCGGTATCTACAAGGGACACATTTATGTGCTGCCGCGCACCTTCGAGACGATGGTGCTCTACTACAACAAGACGCTGTTCGATAAAAACGGCTGGCAACCGCCGAAGACGCTTGCCGATCTGAACAAACTCGCGGCAGCGATGCAGGCCAAGGGCATCACGCCGTTCTCGGTCGGCAACGGCGACTGGCGCGACGCGAACGAATGGCATGTGACGGTCGTGCTCAATCACTTCGCCGGACCGGACAATGTCTACAAGGCGCTGAAGGGCGAGCTGCCGTGGACGGCACCCGTGTTCCAGCAGGCAATTGGCATGCTGAACGACTGGTACCAGAAGGGCTGGTTCGGCAAGGACTACTTCTCGCTGTCGAGCGACCAGCAGGCTTTGCGTCTTGCCAAGGGGGAGGCCGGGATGGCGCCTAACGGCACGTTCTCGTTCGACTTCATGACCAAAGCCTTCGCGCAGACCGGCCAGCAACTCGGCGTCGTCGCGTTACCGAGTCTGCGTGATGGCGTGCCTTACCCGACCTACGAGATCGGCATCGGCAGCACGATGTCGATCAACAAGGGTTCAGGCAATCCGGACGCCGCCGCCGCTTTCCTGAACTATATGTACTCCGATGCGTTCTACGACAAGATCAGCAAGGACTGGCCAGGCGACTGGAACCTGCCGCTGACGTCGGTGGATGCCGCCAAGCTCGAGAAGAACGTTTCGCCGCTGTTCGCGAACACGGTGACGTCGTTTTCGAAAGGCGTGCGTGATGGAAACTACGGCTATACGACGTGGACCTACTGGCCGCCCGCGACCGAGGATTATCTGATCCGCGGCATCGAGCAGGTGTGGCTCGGCAAGATCACCGTCGCGCAATATCTGCAGACCATGCAGGATACCTTCGCGAAGGAACTCAAGGACGGCAAGGTGCCGCCATTGCCACCCCGCTGATGGGTTGCCGAGGATTTGTCGCCGCGCGCGATGGTCATGAGGCTGTCGCGCTGTACCGTTGAAATGCCATTGTGAGCTGACCTTATGTGGTTTCTCTTGCCGGCGTTGCTGATTAACGTGCTGATCATCCTGATCCCGGCGTTGCTCACGATCGCCATGGCGTTTGTCAGTTGGGACGGCACGTCGGATCCGGTGTTCGCGGGGCTCGACAATTTCCGTGCGATGTTCGACGATCCCGTGTTTTTCTCGGCGCTTCTGAACAACGTCAAGTGGACCGCGCTGTTCCTCACCGTGCCGATCATCATGGGTCTTGTTGCTGCGTCCCTGCTGCTGATGGTGCGGCGCGGACGGACCTTTTTCCAGATTGTCTATTTCCTTCCCGCCATCATCGCCACCGTGGTTATTGCGCGGATCTGGCAGGGCATGGTCTACAACCCGGACGGCGGGCTTATAGGCTGGCTGCATGTCTTCGGCGTACACCTCGACGACCCGCTCGCGCATCCGTCGACGGCATTGCTGGCTGTTGCATCGGTGGATCTCTGGCACTGGTGGGGATTTCTCGCCGTGATCTTTTTTGCGGCATTCCGGCAGGTCGATCCCGCGCAGATTGAAGCGGCCCGGCTCGACGGCGCCGGTTACTTCCAGCTGATGCGCTACATCCTGCTGCCGGCCATCCGGCCCACCATCGTGCTGATGATGATCATGACCGTGATCTGGTCGTTCCTTGCGTTCGACTTCGTTTATGTTTTGACGCAAGGGGGCCCCGCGTTTTCGAGTGAAGTGCTCTCGACGCTTTCCTATCGCTACGCTTTCTATAACTTCACCATGGGGCCGGCTGCTGCCGTGGCGCTCGTGATCAGCCTGTTCGGCCTGGTGGCGACAATTTTCTATGTTCGCATTCAGCAACGGGAGCTTGAATCGTGAACCATGCCATAAGCCGGGGCACGCTGACGATCACCTACGTGATCCTCGCGCTAGGTGCTGCCATCGCGCTGTTCCCGCTGGCGTTGATGGCCGTGAGCGCGCTGAAGACGAGCGCGGAGATCGTGGCCAATCCGCTCGCGTTGCCGCACGTGCCGCAGTGGATCAATTTCGTGCGGGCATGGCGCGACGCGGAGATGGCGAGGTCGCTCCTGAACAGCGTGAAAGTGACCGGTCTGACGATCGTGCTTATCTGCGCGACCGGTTCGATGGCTGCGTATGCACTCGCCCGGCAGAAAGTGCGCGGCTCGCGCTGGATTGCGACGTACTTTCTCGCTACCACCACCTTGCCCATCCAGCTTTATCTGTTCCCGCTGTATTTCGGTTTCGCGAAGCTCAACTTGCTGGACAGTATCGTGGCGACGTCGCTGATTTATACGGCGATCTACAGTCCGTTTTCGATCTTTCTGCTGCGTACTTATTTTCTGGCGATTCCGGTGGAAATCGAAGAGGCTGCGATCATGGACGGCGCGACGCGTTGGCAGGTGTTCAGCCGCGTCACGCTGCCGCTCGTGTCGCCGGGGCTGCTCACCGTGGCGGTGATCGCCGGCATGAACACCTGGAATGAATTCCTTATCGCGACAACCTTCCTGCAGGGACATCCCGTGCAGACCGCCGTGGTCCGCTTTTACTCGATGGGCGGTCAGTACAGCAGCGACTGGGGCGAGATCATGGCTACCGCGCTCCTTATCGTCGCGCCTATGGTTGTGTTTTTTCTTGTCATGCAACGACGTTTTATCGAAGGCATGGCGAGCGGATCGGTCAAAGGCTGAATGCCGCAGCTGCGTCGTACCGTTTTGTGCGAGCGGCTTCGCCTTTCGCGCTTTCGTCAACCGTATCGTATTGAGAGGTGCCACTCATGTCTCTTCAGCAAGATTATCTTGAACGTGTCTATGCCGGCGTCCTGGGCAAGCTGATCGGCGTGTTCCTTGGCCGGCCTTTCGAGAACTGGACTCATCAGCGCATCATGGCCGAACTCGGGACCATCGAGTACTACGTGCACGACCGGCTAGGTGTCCCGCTTGTCGTGACCGACGATGACGTCGCAGGCACCTTCACGTTTCTGCGTGCGTTCGATGAGCATGGCGTCAAGCCGGAACTCTCGTCCGAGGAAATCGGCAAGACCTGGCTCAACAATATCGTCGAGAACCGGGCGATTCTCTGGTGGGGCGGCAGCGGGAACTCCAGCGAGCACACCGCGTGGCTGAACCTCAAGCGCGGTATTCCGGCGCCCGCGAGTGGCTCCATTGAGGTCAACGGGCAAACCGTCGCGGAGCAGATAGGTGCGCAGATCTTCATCGACGGCTGGGCCATGGTCTCGCCCGGCCAGCCCGAGCTCGCGGCGCGCCTCGCCGAACAGGCCGCCACGGTGAGTCACGACGGCGAGGCCGTGCATGCGGCCAAGCTGCTCGCCGCCATGGAAGCCGAGGCTTTCGTTTCAGACGATGTCGAGCATCTGCTTGAAGTCGGACTCTCAGTGATTCCCAAGGACAGTCTGATCGCCCGCCTGATCAGCGACGTGCGCCGTTGGCACGCCGAACTGCCTGAGTGGCGCGATTGCCGGCAACGCATCCAGGATCATTACGGCTACGACAAATTCCCGGGCAACTGCCATGTGGTGCCCAATCACGCGCTCATCATCATGAGTCTGCTTTACGCGCCAGACGATCTGCAAAAGGCGCTCATGATCGTCAACACGTCCGGCTGGGATACCGACTGCAATTCGGGCAATCTCGGCTGTCTGCTGGGTATCAAGCTCGGTCTCGCGGGGGTGGATGCGGGACCTGACTGGCGCGGCCCGATCGCGGACCGGATGCTGATCTCTTCAGCCGACGGCGGCAGCGCGGTTACCGATGCGGTACGAATCGCGTATCAGATCGCGGGTTTTGGCTACCAGCTCGCGGGCATGCCCGCCCCGGATATACCCAAGAACGGCGCGCTTTTCCACTTCTCCTTGCCGGGCAGCGTGCAGGGTTTCGAGGCCGATTCCGGGAAGGGCTCGCCGGGCGCATTGAGCGTGGAAAACAGCGATGGCGCGCTCGCCTTGCGCATCAAGTCGCTCGCGCCGGGTCAGACGCTCGCGGCGATGACGCCGACTTTCTCGCCATCCAATGCGCCGCAAATGCCGGTGTATGAGTTGATGGCCACGCCGCTCGTTTACTCGGGGCAATGGATCGAGACGAAGCTTGCCGCCGAGCCTGACAACTCGGCGCAGGTGTCCGTCAATCTGCGTGTGAAGGTCTACGGCAAGGGCGATACGCTGAACACGATCGACGGTGAGCCACAGACGCTGTCACCGGGACAAAGCACGCTATTGCGCTGGCGCCTGCCCGATACCGGAGGCCAGCCGATCCAGCAGATCGGCTTCAGTCTGACGACCGCCGCCCCTCAGGCGAAGGGGACGGTGCTGGTCGACTACCTGCGGGTTGACGGACCGCCTGAGCTTCGTCTGCGTCGTCCTGACGAGGGGGGCGATTTCTGGCGCTTCGCCTGGATCAACAGCGTGAGCATCTTCAGCAAGAATTTCCCGGCTGCGTTCCGCATCTCGCAAAGCGTGGGCGAAGGCATCATCATTCACGGCACGCGGCAGTGGAGCGATTACACCGTGTCGTCGAGCATAGCTGTCCATCTGGGGCATGAGGGTGGATTGGCGTTTCGGGTTCAGGGACTGCGCCGCTTTTACGCCATGCTTTTATCGCGCGATGGCTATCTGCGCCTCGTCAAGGTCAGGGACGGCAAGCGGACGGTGCTCGCAGAACAGGCGTACGCGTGGGCGCTCGAGCGGCCTTATCTGATGTCGGTGACGCTGAATGGTAACCAGATCGCGTGCTCGATCGAGGGACAATCCGTGTTCTCGGCTCGCGACGTCACACAACCCTATGAAAACGGGGGGATCGGACTTTTGATCAACGAGGGGGCGCTATCGACATCAGAGATCCGCGTGAACGGCAACTGACCGTGAGTCGGGCCCTTGGGCGATTGAGGGGAGGGCGAAACGGGGCCCGCACCTTTGCGGCCTACTGTGCCTGGCATTCAAAGCGACAGTAGTTGGCCGGCTACGGTATTGATAAGAAGGGATAGGTTGATTTACGAGTCAATATGGTGAGACGTTCAGGCGAAGCCGCGAGCATTCCGCTCTCCGTCGACGCCCCGTGGTTTTCGCAAGTTTCTTAAACACATAACCTTGCTCCGGTCGGGTGGTTGCTCTAGGGCTGCTTCATCGGCGTAGGCAGTGAGCGTACTACACGTCCATAACGGCGTAGCGCTCCGATGCTCCCTTATTGACTTGCATCTCTAAGCCGTATCTGAAACCAGCGTTGTGAGTTGAATCCATGACTGCCGGATGCATATTCGGACGGTAATCACGAGATATCACGAGCAGGAACGTCAACCGGCTCGCGCGGCTCGCTCATCAATTTGGCATGCACCGGAACTGTGGCACCCGGTTCATCTGCTTTTCGACGGCGTTGGTACTCTCTCCGGTCGTTCCGCATCTTTCTTACTGTCGTGGTTTCTGCTCAGGTGCGCGCTGCTGGATTGCTGTCGGTTCAGGAACTGCGGATAGCGTGTGGCGTTTGCGCATTTCGGCATGCTTGTATCCGCCCTTCGGTCTTTGAATTGACTCTCGCGCATATGACTTCGGGGCGCTGGAAATACGTCAGTTACTCAGTCGCCACTCCCGGACATGCCAATGACGTCCGCTGCGACAGCGAACGTCTCTGGTGGATCCACCGGAACCGGATTGTTCAAGTTCAGGTGTGCCCAGAGTCGGTTCGTTATCGACGATACGCGGGTGCCCGGCGTCAAATCAGTAACCCGATCGGCTCGACCTGAGACGTTACGTCCCGTGTTGTAACATGCCGACAGCGTTACGGGTTACATACCGGGTCAATCTGGATGAAAGAGATACCAGCGCCAGAGCGCGGCGAATTCAGACGGAGCATCTCGCCGAATCGATACATGGTACAAGTTTCGCTAGAATAAGCGCGTCAGGGCTTTGGGCGACTTTAGATCTTGTGGCACACGCGGCTGACACGCGAAATATCAACTTACACGGAACCACATGGGAATCGTACTGTTCGTTCTTTCCAGTCCGTATGCGATGGATGTCTATTATGTTCATCGCGAATCTTCGATCTGCCATGTGGGCCACAGGTCGGAGCGAAGGGACGCCGCTCACTCTGCAGTTTCGGGGCTGTAGGCATGTGGGCACAAGCAGTCGCAGCGGCTGAGTCTCCCCGGCGGGTCGGCGCCGTCAGGGCCCCGTTATCGAGGCAGCCGGAATGTAATGGCGCCCAGCGTGTTTCGTTGGCGTTCCATCGTCGACTGGGGCGTTCGAACGGCACGGGCGTCAGAGCGCGTTAGAGACGATATTGAAGGTATGCGGGATGTCGCGCCGCCTCGAAAAGGGAATCTCGATATCCGATGGCCGGTTCAACGTCAGCGGCGCGGCCGTGGTGGCGATGACCGAACACTCCGCCGCTGGGGGATATGGACTGCGCTTTGGCCAACATGCTCATATCGGTGCCCCACCAGTTGCATCCGGTGCAGGACTTCTGCGCGGGCGCCCCACTTGTGTGCGGCTCGCTCGTCGGTTTCTCGGAGCACGCTTTGTTTGAATCTCCCAGTTGTTTTTTTACCGTTATCCAAGGCGACCCATGCGCGACCAACGCAAAGCAATAATCACCGGTGTGTCCGGCCAGGACGGCGCTTATCTCGCGCAACTGCTGCTCGACAAGGGCTATCAGGTGACCGGAACGTACCGGCGAACCAGTTCCGTTAACTTCTGGCGGATGAACGAACTGGCTGTTTCCGGGCATCCCAATTTGCAACTCGTTGAACACGACCTTACCGATCTTGGCTCTACGTTAAGGCTGCTTGAGAGAGCTCAGGCGGATGAGCTTTATAATCTTGCGGCGCAAAGCTTTGTGGGGGTGTCCTTCGATCAACCGATTACTACCGCTGAGGTAACGGGCATTGGGGCACTGAATCTACTTGAGGGTATCCGTATTCTTAGTCCGAA
>NZ_JAMFSB010000393.1 GCF_026225065.1 Paraburkholderia sp.
CCCGCTTTCGAACATCAATAATCGCAGAGCGTTTGGATGCACGACCGCGCGCTCTTCAACCGCTCTTTCCCCGACAGCATGGAAGAACTCGACGCCCTGATTGCTCGCGCTGACGCCTATCTGGCAGCACATCAGACCCACGAAGCGATGCAGCAATACCAGCAGGTGCTTGAACAGCAACCCCGGCATGCTCACGCACTGCACCGAATGGGGCTTGCCTGCTTTCATCTGGACCAGGCGGAACGTTCACGCGAGTATCTGGACGAGGCATTGACCGTTGCCCCAGAGCGTGCGGACATCTGGGAGCATCGCGGCATATTGGCGGCCGGGGGCGGCGATCGCGTGGGCGCCGAAGCGTTCTATCATCGCGCGCTTGGCCTGGCGGGCAGCACGGCCACCTTGCACCGGAATCTCGCCGATTGTCTGCGTCTGTCTAGCCGTTTTGCCGAGGCTCGCCTGCATTACATCAAGGCGTTGGAGCTGGATCCCGGCCTGCATCATGCCGTTCGCGCCTTGGCCAGAATCAGCACGGAGCTCGGTCAGTTCGCCGACGCGGCAGATTATTGGCTGCAAGCCTGGGCGCTCGATTCGACCCGGAAGTCGGAGGTGGTAGAACTGTTTGCAGCCCTGTCAAAGGCGAGCCGCGACAGTCAGATCGACGCGCTGCTTGACCAGCTTCGTGCGCGTTTTGCAGCCAACGCCGATGCCGACGCGCTCGAGCGATTGGCGTTCGCATTGAACGGCATCCATCGCTTCAGGGACGCCATCGGCGTAGCGGTCCAGGGACTCGCCATCAATCCGCGTAACGCATGGCTGCATCACAACGCGTCGTATGCATTCAACATGCTGGGTGAATTCGCGCCAATGCACTTGCATACCATCAAGGCAGCGAAGTTGCTGCCCGATGACGCTCGCATGCAATTCAATCTGGCGGCGGCTCAACTGCGTTTCGGCGACTTCGAACAGGGGTGGAAACAATACCGCTGGCACGAAGCTCTGCCGGAGAACCATGATCTGGTTCGTCCTGGTTGTCCTGAATGGAAGGGCGAGCCGGTTGCAGGGTGCAGGTTTCTGCTGATCGGCGAACAGGGCCTCGGCGATCAGCTTCAGTTTCTGCGCATGGCGGACTGGCTGCATCGGCAAGGCGCGAGCGTCGACGTGTGGGTCGAGGCGCCGCTGGGCGAGCTGGCGCGTAGCGCAGCCGGGGTTCACGCTGCGTGGACCACATCCCCGCCCGGATCATATGACTACTGGTGCCGCATGCTCCGGGCGCCGGAGCATATGAAACTGGAGCCGTCGATGCTGCCGCTCGCGATGCCGTATGTAACGCCTACGCCGGCCAAGGTCCGCGGCTGGCAGGATCGACTCGCTGAGATCGATCGCGCCGATCGGCATGGCACGCGCAGAAAGCGTGTCGGGCTGGTGTGGGCGGGCAATCCGGGGTACGGGCTCGACCGCTTTCGGTCGATTCCTTTGGAGCGTTTCAGGGCCGTCCTCGGGCAAGCTGGCGTGAAGTGGTTTTCTCTGCAGATGGGTCGCGCGCAAGAAGAAGCGGCTGCGTTGCCGGCGGAGATCGGCATGCATCTGCTGGGTCCGGAAATCAACGGCTTCTCCGATACGCTGGCCATCATCGATGCGCTCGATCTGGTGATCACCGTCGACACCGCTGTCGCGCATCTTGCCGGCGCGGCCGGTCGACCCGTGTGGATCCTGTTGCCTACCTTTACCGATTGGCGCTGGATGATCGAGCAGACCGATTCTCCCTGGTATCCGTCGGCACGGCTCTTTCGTCAGCGGGAGTTTGGCCGGTGGGAGCAGGTGTTGGAGGAGGTGCAGACTGCACTGCAAGGCTATGTGGAAGATACCCGCGCCTGAACCGGACTAGCGAACCCGGTTTAGGCGTTGGAAGAGAAATGCGAAGCGCGCCCGAGGCGCTCCTCGCATGCCTGCCCGTCTGGCAATCTCCATTTCGTGCGGCGGGCAACACGCGCTAGCGTCCCATCAACGTATCCATGGTCTCGCCGTGCACGAGGATCTCGGTGCGCCGGTTCAGCGCGCGTCCCTCAGGCGTATCGTTGCTGGCCACGGGATTGTTGTAGGCGTTGCCCTTGGTGCGGATGCGCTCGGTGGCCACACCACGCGCCACCAGCGCGTAGCCTACCGCCGTGGCGCGTGCTTCTGAGAGTTGCTGGTTGTACTCGAGCGTGCCGACGTTGTCGGTGTATCCCTCGACGAGGATCGGCTTCTTGCTGCGATTGAGCAAGACCGCCGAACGGTTGACCACGGCTGCCGCGTCGGAACGTATCTCCGACTTGCCGAAATCGAACAGCGCGGTTTCGGGCAGTTTGACGGAGACGCCGCCGGCGACCGGTTTCACCTCGATGCCCACTGCCTGATTCAACGATGTTTCTTTGGCGCGATCCAGCGTGGATGCGCAGCCTGCCAAAACCATCACAGCCATGGCGCACGCGCTTGCACTGAGGAATCTTCTCATCACTATTCTTCTCCATTGGTATCTGATCACATGGCGTGCCCGCGACACATGGAAAAGCGGACCGCCGATTTCGTAACGCAGCGATCTTTTATCGTGCGGGGCAGTGAACGGAGAATCAGAGCAGTCCGAAAGCCGGAGATTGGTTGATGCACGTCAGACTGGAAGCGACGTGGCGGGGAACCTTGTAAGCTGCGCGCTGAAAGGTTTGTCCCTACGCGGCGCCGTTATAATCCGACACCATGGCTACCCGTTTCAATGCCGCTGACGCCCATTGGCGCGTCGCGCCCTTACCCGGTTTCAGCCGGGACCAGAAAGACTGGCTCACCCGCGGTGGCTCGCTCACCGCGCATCTGCGCACGCTCGGCGCCGTTGCGGTGCGGGTCACACGTGAAGCGGTGGCGCTGCCGTGGGCCGATGAGTCCAATGCGCTCGGCGTCGAGTGCCGTGCTCCGGTGTGGGTTCGGGAGGTGGTGTTGTCAGTCGACGGCACGCCGTTCGTCGCGGCGCATAGCATTGCGCCACTGGCCGCGAGCGCCGGTGTCTGGCAGGCCATGCGCAAACTGCGCACGCGGCCGCTGGCCGAACTGCTCTATAGCGATAGCAGCGTCGCCCGCTCGGCGCTGGTGAGCCGTCGGCTCACGGCGCGTCATCCGCTGTACCGGCTGGCTGCGCGTGAGATCGGCGAGACGTATGCACGTCCACAAGCGTTGGTCGCACGCCGCTCGGTGTTCGAGCGCCATGGCGCGCCGCTGATGGTCACCGAATGTATGTTGCCAGCCTTGTGGGCGCATCTTGCGTCGTCCACGCCTGAATCGTCCGGGCACGAACCGCAGCGCATCCACGTGCGCGAACACGGCCGGCCCCTCGAGCACACTGCGTCGCGTGCTCATCCGGTGCAGCGCGATACCCGCAAGGGGTAGCTCGCATGACGACGCAAAAGCGCTGTTTTCCTCCCGTCGTGGATGCCAACACGAGAGTCCTGGTGCTGGGCAGCCTGCCGGGCGAAGTCTCGCTCGCGCAAGCGCAGTACTACGCGCACAAGCAGAATCGCTTCTGGCATTTGATCGGCGACGTGATTGGCGAGGAGGTGCACAGCCTCGACTACCTCACGCGCCTGCAGACGCTGCTGCGTCATCGCGTCGGCCTGTGGGACGTCGTGGCCGAGGCGCAGCGAGAAGGAAGCCTCGATAGCCGGATCCGCAACCATGCCAGCAATGATTTGATGGCACTCGTTGAATCGCTACCTCATCTCGTGGCAGTCGCGTTCAACGGCGGCACGGCTGCGCGGCTCGGCATGCGAGCGCTACTGGGCGCGGCCGGGAACGTGGAATTCATCAGCCTTCCGTCGAGCAGCCCTGCTTACACCATGCCTTACGCGGAGAAGCTCAAGGCATGGGAAGCATTGCGTGGCTGGCTGGTCGAGCCGTCCTCAGCCAAAGCCGCGCAGAGCACGCAGAACGGTCGCACGTAGCCGGCCGCACCTAGCCGGCCGCACCTAGCCGGCCGCACCTCGCCTACACCCCAAGTTTCGCCAACTCGCCATACACGCGCTGCAGCCAAACCTTCACGCGTTGCCGCTCCAGCAGACCAAGCCCTGTAGCGGCGCGGTCCGGATGATTGACCGCGGCCCAGAAGCTCGTGCTTTGCTGATCGATCTTCTGCATGGTCGTATCGGGCAGATGGCGCAGGGTGATTACGCTGGCGCCCAGTGCTTCGGCCCGCGCACGTTCGCCCGACGCCTCCAGAATCTCGAAACGATCGCCTCGAACTTCGTTCAAAACGATCACCAGCTTGAGACGCCCACCGAACTGATCGAGCCATTGCCGCAGCAGATCGACCGAATCGCGGCCGCTGTCCATCACGTGCCACCACGTCAGCGTGAGGCCATTCTCTTCGGCCACTGCCAGCACATCGGAATCGTCGAGCCATTTGGCGAGCGGTTGCTGCGTTTGGGCGGCGAGGTCCACCAGAATGCGCCGCTGCGGATCTTCGAGCGCAGCTTCCATCACGGGATCGAGGCTGTCGTGCCGGTCCAGCACGGCGGGCGCGGCATAGTCGCCATAGAAGCGCAGCAGCGCCCCGTGCGAGCGGTCAGTGTCGAAGCCCAGAAACGGCACTTTCGCGTCGATGAAGTACTGCGCCAGCACGCGCGCGACGAGCGATTTGCCCACGCCGCCTTTTTCTCCGCCAATGAAGTGGATGTTGCTCATACTCGAGGATCCTTTGTGGTGGTGTGAGTCTTATCTGACGACCGTATCAGGCTTCGATGACGGTGCGGCGAAATAAAGTTTCAAGCAATGTAAAGGCTGGATACGCTGGATAAAAGCAGATTGCGAACTAGCCGCACACGATCTGCAAACAGGGTACATGGAAAAGAAATTCGGGGGCGGCGAATGCTATGCTCTCATTCGACCAAAATATTGCGTCTCTGGCGCGACATCCTGACATGACGAAACTGATCAAGCGCGCTTCGGCCGAGGCCCGCGCATTCCGCAACCGGGAAGCCGAATCTGTCGCCACCCGGCAGAAAACACTGCGGACAGGCAAGCGCGCGCAACGCGACGAAGACCTTGATGACGCGCCGCGAATCGAGGCGCCACGCAAGCCGCGCTTCGCCCCCGTGACGTTCTCGGAGGAAAGCGGCGTGCGCTATCTGCACTTCGGCACGGAATGGGTGCAAGGCGCGATGCGTCTGCGCAAGCCCGATCACATCGAGCTCGAATACGCGCAGCAGATGATGGCCTGGCTGCTGTTCCTCGAAGCGCCGAAGCGTATTGTCCAGCTCGGCCTGGGCGCGGCGGCGCTGACCAAGTTTGCGTATCGTTTCCTGAAGAACTCGAACGTCGAAGCCGTCGAGCTGAATCCGGCGGTGGTGATCTCCGCACGCACGATGTTTCAGTTGCCTTCCGACGATGCCCGTCTCACCGTGCACGAAACCGATGCATGGGACTTCGTCAACGATCGCATGAACCACGGCACCATCGGCGCGCTGCAGATCGACGTCTACGATGCGACAGCGCGCGGTCCGGTGCTCGACAGCGTGGCGTTCTACCGCGCGGTGCGCGCATGTCTGACCGATGCGGGCCTCGTGACGGTGAACCTGTTCGGCGATCATCCGAGCTTCGTGCGCAACATGAAGCGTATGAACGAAGCCTTCGACGGCCGTGTGGTCGCGCTACCTGAAGTGCATGATGGCAACCGCGTGGCGATTGCGTTTTCGGGCCCGGCGCTCGAGGTGCCGTTCGCGACGCTCGAAGCGCGTGCCAGGCTGATCGAAGCCGAGCTCGGCTTGCCGGCGCGTCAGTGGATCAAGGGTCTGCGGGAATCAACCGGGCAGCACGGCGATTCGTTTTCGATCTAGGCGTACGAGGCAAGAAGGCGTTGCTTCGGGGTCGCCCCGGCTTGACCGTACCTTTGCGACTCCTATACTCTTTCATTGCTTTCGGGTCGCCTGTGGCTTCTCCGGTATGGGGTTCACCGCCCGTCAACCACGGGACGCAAGTCAATAAAAGGAAAAAGGAGACGTCATGGCTCACGACGCCGACGCCAACAGGGCCAGCAAGCGCTGGCTCTGGTTGCTGTTGCTTCCCTGGATCGCGATGATCTGGGTGCCGTCATATAACAAGGTCGAACCGCAGCTGTTCGATTTCCCGTTCTTCTACTGGTATCAGTTGCTGTGGGTGCTGATCAGCGCGGTCATCACGGCGCTCGTCTACTTCAAGACCAAGCGGCGCTCGCCGGATAGCACGCAAGGGGGCGTTCAATGAATCCCGTCGCCACCTTTGTCTTTGTCCTGTTTTTCATCGGCGTCACGATTCTCGGCTTTATCGCGGCACACTGGAGGCGCGGCGATCTCGCGCATCTCGAAGAGTGGGGCCTCGGCGGCCGGCGCTTCGGCACCATCGTCACGTGGTTCCTGCTGGGCGGCGACCTGTACACCGCCTACACCTTCGTCGCGGTGCCGGCGCTCGTGTTCGGCGCGGGCGCGACGGGCTTCTTCGCACTGCCTTATACGATCCTCATCTATCCGTTTGCTTTCGTCGTGTTTCCGAAGCTGTGGAGCATTGCGAAACGTCACGGCTACGTGACATCAGCCGACTTCGTCAACGCGCGCTATGGCAGCCGGATGCTTGCACTGGCAGTCGCCGTGACCGGTATCGTCGCCACCATGCCGTATATCGCGTTGCAGCTGGTCGGTATCGAGGTGGTGATCGGCGCGCTCGGGTTCGACACCAGCGGTTTTGTCGGCGATCTGCCGCTCATCATCGCGTTCGCGATTCTGGCGGCTTACACGTACACCTCGGGCCTGCGTGCGCCGGCCATGATCGCGGTGGTCAAAGACGTGCTGATCTACATCACGATCGGGGCTGCAGTGATCGTGATTCCGCCGCAACTGGGTGGCTTCGGGCACATCTTTGCCGCGGTGCCGCCGGCCAAGCTGCTGTTGAAAGCGCCTGACGTGTCGAATCTGAACGGCTACAGCGCTTATGCCACGCTGGCAGTCGGCTCGGCACTGGCGCTGTTCCTCTACCCGCACTCGATTACGGCGGTGCTGTCGTCGAAATCGGGCAACACGATCCGCCGCAATATGGCGATGCTGCCGGCCTATTCGCTGGTGCTCGGTCTGCTCGCGCTGCTTGGCTACATGGCGCTGGCGGCGGGCGTGAAGGACATGCCGGAATTCGCACCGTACTTCAAGGCCTTCGGCCCGAACTTCGCGGTGCCGGCGCTGTTCCTGCATTTCTTCCCGCCGTGGTTCGTCGGGGTGGCGTTTGCGGCGATCGGGATCGGCGCGCTGGTGCCGGCGGCGATCATGTCGATTGCAGCGGCTAACCTGTACACGCGCAATATCCACAAGGAGTTCATCAACCGGCACATGACGGGTGAGCAGGAAACCAATATTGCCAAGCTGGTCTCTCTGCTCGTCAAGGTGGGCGCCGTAGCGTTCATTCTCGGC
The DNA here is from genome assembly GCF_026225065.1 of Paraburkholderia sp. GTDB lineage: Bacteria > Pseudomonadota > Gammaproteobacteria > Burkholderiales > Burkholderiaceae > Paraburkholderia. The sequence continues at coordinate 7,452 of NZ_JAMFSB010000393.1, forward strand.
TTGCCGCTCACGTATGCGATCCAGTTGCAGTTGCTGGGCGGCATCTGGATCATCCAGACGCTGCCGGCGATCGTGCTGGGTCTCTACACGCGTATGCTCGACTATCGCGGCCTGCTGCTCGGCTGGGCCGTCGGCATTGCGACCGGGACGTGGATGGCAGTCTCGCTGAAGCTCGCCGGCTCGATCTTCACGATCCACCTGTTCGGCCTTGCGATTCCCGGCTACGCGGCGGTGTGGTCGCTGATCGTGAACCTGGTGGTGTCGGTGGTGGTGAGCCTGCTGGTGCGCGCGGTTGGCATGAAGCACGCAGAAGATCGCACCAACCCGGAAGACTATCTGGACGTGGTCGAAAGCTAATCCTCCGAAGCTACTGTCCAAAAAACGCCCGCAACGAAAAATTGCGGGCGTTTTGCATTTTGGTGCAGGATAGCTACATCGCAACCCAGCTTCCGCGCGACCATGTCCTCTGCCGATTCTGATTCTGATTCCGATCGCGACCCCGTGATGCCGCGCCGCACGAGCACCAGTCGCGTCCTCAGGTCTATCACCTCGCCGTATTACCGTTACCGGCACGCCAAACTGCTGCATAGCGTGCGGGTCGGCCTCGCGATGATGGTGTCGATCCTCGCCACGACGGGCATCAATATTCCGCATGGCATCTGGTCGTCGGTGACGCTGCTGGTGGTGATTGGGGGCTTGCAGCATCACGGCAATATCCGCAAGAAGGCTGCCGAGCGGGCGGCAGGCACGCTGCTCGGGGCGACCATTGGGCTCGCGCTGATCCTGCAGCAGAACCTGTTATTCGGTTCGTTGTGGCTGACCTATGTGCTGATGTCCATTGTCGCGGCCATCTGCGCGTGGTACGCCATCGGCAAGGGCGGCTATATCGGACTGCTGACGGCAATTACCATGTGCATCGTAGCGGGACATGGCGACAACCTGATCGACACGGGCTTATGGCGCACGCTCAACGTGCTGATCGGCATTGTGATTGCGCTGGCGTTCTCGTTCGCGCTGCCGCTGCATGCGACTTACTCATGGCGCTACCTGCTGGCTGAGAATCTGCGAGGCTGTGCGCGGATTTACGCGCGCCTTGTGAACGGCGCGCCTTTCGATGCGGACGAAGAGATCAAGACGTTTCTGGAGTTGAACAAGCGGCTCGTGCAATCGCGTTCGTTGATGCCCTCGGTGGCGAAGGAGATCGAAGCGTCGCCGGGGAAACTGGAGGAGATTCAGCGCGTTCACCGCTCGGTCTTGAGCGCGCTGGAAATGATGGCGACCGGTGCGCTGGCACACGCGGACGCCGCCGCCCGTGCAGCGTTCTCGAAGCAATGCGGCGCCGAGGCGCACGCAGTGCGGGCCATGCTGCTGGCGATGGCGCGGGGCCTGCGCTTCGGCGGCGCGGCGCGCTTCCTGGCGCCCCAGGTCGTGCTGTCTTGTGTGCCCGGCGGTGCGCTTGCGCAGCACCTCACTCCCGAACTGCAGGGGCCATACTGGCTCGGCGAGCGGATGATCGAGCAGGTCGACCGCCTGCGGGCCTTGCTGCTCGAAACGGAGCCGAACTGGAATATCGAGCGGCATGGGCAGGGCGTCCACGCCGCCGCGGCAAAACCGGGCTGACCCGGTCGAGGCGTGGCCTCGCCGTCGCTGCCTCGTCACCTGAGCGGGCGGCGGCAGGCGAGTACGCTCAGTGGGAGCTCAGCTCGGTTGTTCGGGGGCCATCACCATCCAGCCGATCCCAAACTTGTCGGTCAGCATGCCGAAGCCTTTGGTCCAGAAAGTGGCCTGCCACGGCATGTCGACCTTGCCGCCGTCGGCCAGGGCGTTGTACAGCTTCTCGGCGTGGGCGAGGTCGTTGCCCGTCAGCGTCAACCTGAACCCGGTGTGAGTGACGCTTTCGCTCATGCAATCATCGGACATCATGAGGATGGTCGGACCGAGCTTGACCGAGGCATGCATGACCATGTCGGCGAACTTAGGATTGGGCGTCTGGTCGGGATTGGGCGGCGCGTCCCTGTAGTGCATCTTGAACTGCACCTCGGCGCCTAGCTTGTCGGTATAGAAGCTCAGCGCTTCTTCGCAGCGGCCGTCGAAAAATACATAAGGCTGGATTTCCATGGTCGTCTCCCTGTCCCATGCAACTGATTGCGAAAGTGGTCACGTGCGCGACGCGGCCGCTGTCTAAACAGACAGAACAACGCCACGACAAACGATTGTAGTCGTCTGTCGTGGCGTTGTTTGTGAAACCAGGTGAAATCCGCCAAAGCCGTGTTGACCGGCCCTGGAGAAGGCCCGCATAGCTCAAACGTACTTAATGCAGTTAGCGAAGTTCTTCGATCAGCTTTTCCAGCTTGACTGCGTCAGCGGCGAACGCGCGGATGCCTTCGGC
>NZ_JAMFSB010000058.1 GCF_026225065.1 Paraburkholderia sp.
GGCAGCGTCAGCCCGCGTTCGAGATGCGACGAGCCGCTGTTCATCACCGGCCGCAGCAGCGAGCCGAGCGCCAGCATCGCGCCGCGCAGCCGCACCGGATGGCCGCTTGCCAGCAGCATCTGTTCAAGGCCGGCGAGGGTCTGGTGTTCGACGAAATCGTTGAACGTGCCATCGTGCGGATTGTCCGGGCCACCGCCCACTTCGATCGGCACCTGCGTTTCGCCCAGCGCCTGCAACGCGCCCGCGGGCTCGTTTGGGCTCAACAGCGGCCGCATCTGCGCCGCCACCCGCGACCACAGCCGCGCAAACGCGAGCGGGCTGCGGGCGAGAAATGTCAGCGGCTTTTCGACTTCGAGCGCGGTCGCGGCAAGAAACGGAAAGCGTCGCGACGACTGGTCGTGGCTCGCCATCATATGTCCGGCGATCGCCAGCTTGCTGCGCGAGCCGAGGAAGGCGAAATGCAACGGCTTGGCGCCTTCGTAGACGATCTTCCAGCGCGGATCGTCGGTGAGCAGCTCCATCGCTTCGGCAATCCAGCGGTCCAGCGTTTGCAGCAACTGCGGGTTATGCGCGCTCTTGACGAAGTCGCCGCGCGACGGAATCTTGCCGAAGTAGGCGATTTGCGCCTGTACGGTTTGCGTCATTGCGCACCCCCTGTATTCGAGTTCGCAGTCACAGCGGCATTCGGATTCGCTTGCAGAGCGGCGGAGCCGTTCGCCGAGGCCGGCGCGGGCGAACTGCCGCCCGCTGGCAGGCCAGACGGACCGGCCGCTCCGGAGGCGCCGGTCTGCGTGGCGTTGACCGAATTCGCCGCCGCACTCACATCCGCCACCGACGACGGCAGATGCAGGCCGCGCAGGCTTTGCTGTTGGGGCGCGTCGCCACTGCCGGTCGACGGCTGCGAGGTGCTGATGATGCGCATGCTCACCGCCACGGTCACGTTGCCCTGCGTCCACGACAGATCGAAGGTGCCGTCCGGCTGGCGCTTGCGCTGCGCCGAGTTGATCAGCTTCTCGAGACCGTAGCGTCCCGGCTCGTTGACGAACTGGATCGTGCGGCCGTCGAAGGTGGTCGCGGACAGCGTCGCCCCCGGCGAGCCGGACGGATTCGGCCAGACGAAGTTGGTCCATTGCGGCGGCGTGTTGCGATAGCGCAGTTGCTGGCCGTCGATCGCCAAGGTGTATTCCGTCGTGCCGGTGCTCGGTTGCGGCAGGATCTGGAACACGGTCTGCGGGCCGGACGCGCCACTGCCTTGAGCCGCGCCGCTCGCAGCGCCGCCGGAGAGTGGGGCGACCCAGCGCGCGAAGCCGCTCGTGAAGTCGGGTGTCAGCGCGAGACCCATGTCTCCCCATGTGCGGGCGGTGAGGGTGTCGCCGCGGCGTACGGCGAGCGGGCCAAGCGTCGTGCCGACAAACTTCGCGATCGAACCGTCCGGGCCGAACATCTGGGCGATTTCATCGGCGCCGGCTTCCACCTTGGCGTCGCCTGCAAACGGATACTTGTTCGCGAGCGAACTCTGGAACGGCTGATACACCTGCGCATTCCACACCTTGTTCACTTCGACGCTAGCCGGCTGGATCACCACCGCGAACGCCTGCATCAGCGGACGCACCAGCAGCGGACGCAGCGACCTGCGTTGCGAATCGGTCAGGCCCGTCAGCATCTGCTCGTCGACATACTTCAGCGAGTCAGCCAACTCCGAGCCGTTGCCGTCGAGCGTCTGCTGCATCAGCTGACGCGCGCCGGGTCCCGGATCGCCCTGGTTCTTGATCACGTTAAAGCGTGTGCGGACCTTGGACAGCGTGTCCATATAGCCCTGCAGCATCGAGCCGTTGTCCTGCTTGACCACGATCCGGCCGAGTGCCGAGAACTCCTGGCCAATCGGGCCCATCGGCAGTTCGACCGGGTTACCGTTGATGTCGATGTTCGCGTTGATCTGACCCACCGACGACGACGTCCCGCGGTTAAACAGCTGCTTGAACCAGCTCGTGACGCCAGTCTGCGCGCCTTTCACGCCGGTGCTAAAGAGCGACGGGTTGTCCCACGAAGTCTGGTCGTAAGCGGTTTCGAGCACCTTGCGGATCGGCGAGTCCTGCGGGTCGCCCAGTCGGTTCATCGCATCCACGGCCTGGTTGAAGGTGCCGAAGTTCTGCACCGCGATGCCCTGCATGAACTTCTCCCAGTGCATTGCGTACTCGGTCTTGTACATCGTCACCAGCGCTTTCTGGATCTGCTCCGGGCTGCCTTCGAGCGTCAGGTCGTCATGCGCCGACGTGTTGAGCACCCAGTCCTTCGCCTGCAGTTCCTTGGTCGCGGCATCGCGAATCGCCGGCTGCACGTACTGGAACCATGCATCACGCGTGAACGTGCCGGGGATTGCATAGCTGCCGGCAATCAGGCCGGTGTTGTTGTCGCCGACAATGCGGGCGATCGTCATCGGCGCGAAGCGGGTTGAGGCGCGTGCCTTGATTTCTTCGTACACGCGCTGGCGGGCCGGCATGCCGCGCACCACACGGCGCAGGTTCTCACGGGTCTGGTCGACGAGCGAAAGATTCTGGTCGATCATCGGCCAGTCGTCGTCCGAGACGCGTGACAGGTAGAAGGTGATCATGCGTTCGGCGCTGCGAATCATCTCGTCGCGCGGCATGTTGCCCCGGTTGGTTTCGAGCCAGCCGCGCCAGAAACGCGCCACCTGATCGGTCAGGTGGGCCGTTTCGACGTGGCGTTTGTCGCCGAGCATCAGGTAGGTCTTGAGCGCGTTGTAGGCGTCTTCCACATTGGTGGGGGAGGCGTCGCTATACAGACCGCCCTGGCTCGTCGTCACCATCGCGGAGGCGTGCGACGACACGGGCACCGCACCGGAGTCCGGCGTGCGCGTCATCGGCGAGAGCTGCTCCGGATGCGTGTTGACGTCTTTCAGGAAGCCTTCGAGATTCTGCGCCACCGGGTTCAGCATGATCTGCCGCACGCCGTTGTAGTACTCGGTCAACAGATGCTGCTCGAGACGGTCGCCCTGATAGAGGCCGAGCGAAACTTCGAGCGGCCGGTCGCGGCGGAACTGTTCGAGCTGATCGATGCGGTCCTCGAGAATATCCATGGCCTCGAGGCGCGATTGCAGGTCGTTGCGGTTCTGCTGCAGACGCACCACGTTGTCGAGGTCAGCCTGCACATTTGAGGCGAGTTGCTGGTTGTTGACGGTCGACCACGTCCACCCGCCCAGCGCCAGCGCGAGCACGGCGACGAAGGCAAAGAACGTCCCATAACGCATACGCGTCTTGGCGGGGCTGGCAAACTGCTTGACCGTTTGGCGGTCGGCAAAAATGACCTTGGAGAACAGGTCGCGCAGGAAGAAGCCGTTCTTCGAAAACGCGCTGGTCGGCTTGGGGATGCTGCCTGAATCGAGCCCGAAGCGGGTCGCGATACGCTGTGCCGCGGCGCTGTTGGTTTCGCCTTCCTGCAGCGCGCTCGTGAAGTAGAAGCCGCGAAAAATCGGCTTGTACTGGAACGGGTTGGTTTCGAACAGCGTGGCGAGGAACGAGCGCAACGCGGGCTTGATCGTGGAGAATTCGAGCGGGAAGCTCAGTTGCCCCGGCGAGAGTTTGTTGCCGCGACTAATCGACATCTGTGCGACGCTGATCTCTTTGAGACCGTCGTACAGCTCTTCGAAGCGCTCGTCGAACTGGGCCACGACATCGCGCTTCTCGTCGGGCTCGTAGGGCAGCGTTGCGCCCCACACGCGGTCGTACTCGTGGCGCTCGCTGCCGCTAAAGAATTCGGTGAAGCCCGTGATCAGGTCGGTCTTCGTGAACATCACGTACACCGGTGCGAACACCTCGAGTTTCTCGGTCAGTTCCTGCACGCGCTGGCGCAGGTTTTTTGCCAGATTGATGGCGAATTCCGGGCGGCTGCTGGTCAGCTCGGCAATGCTTGCCGTCACGATGATGCCGTTGATTGGCGCCTTCGGACGATGGCGCTTCAGCAGGCCCAGGAAACCCAGCCATTCCGTGCGGTCTTCCTCATGCACCGAATAGCGGCCCGCCGTATCGAGCAGAATGCCTTCGGTCGTGAAGAACCAGTCGCAGTTCCGCGTGCCGCCAATGCCGTGGATGACGGCGCTGTTTTTGTCGGCGAACGGGAACTGCAAGCCCGAGTTCAGCACGGCGCTGCTTTTGCCGGCCGCCGGATTGCCGATCACGATGTACCACGGCAACTCATAGAGCGCGGCGCCGCCCGAAACCTGGCCGATCTTCGAGGTCTTGATGGTTTTCACTGCATCCACGAGGCGCGTGCGCAGCGCGTCGAGTTCGGCCTGGCGCGCTGGCGTCGTCGCCGGGCCGCCTTCGGTCTGCTTCTCGGCCTGCTGCTCCAGCATGTCGCCGAGCTTGCGGTTGGCGCGCCGCGCCGCGAGCCGGCGCCACAGCCACACCACGAACAACAGGGCCAGCACCGCGCCGAACGCGACGGCGGGCCAGAGCGGATCGATCTGGAAGGTGTCGGCGGCGATGAACAGCACGGCGGCGAGTGCGAGCAACCCGATGATCGAGAGCGTGCGAGAGTGGGTCAGCACTTTGAAGATGCGTTGCATAGGCCGGTCAGGTCTGGATGTTATGGGTAGCGTGCGGTAGGACGATCAGCGGCGCGCATTGGCGGGCGTCGGCTAGTGTGGTGGCGATGCGTGCTGCATGAGGGGAGGTGCGGCGCCGGTTTGCGACCTGCCGGACACGGTAATCACCGTGTCACGTGGATCGGTCTTTTCGCCGAGAAGAATAAATGAACGCCCCATGCCCAACCCCATTATTTGCCGCCTGATGCCACTTAATGCCGCCCGAGTACGAAGCCGGGTTTGTGATATTCGACGTGCCCCAGATCCATCATTTTCCACCGGCCTCCCCATACCAGACCGCATTGTTCGGCGGTCTGTCCGTATAACTGATAGCCTCGCATGGCCCAGGGATCTTTTTCTGAAATGACAAGCTTGCCGTCACGTAAAAATGCATTGTCCGCGGCTAGCCCGTATTGGTGATAGCTCTGATACGCGGCGGCATTGGTAACGTTTCCCCCAATTTGTGCCAGGCGGTTTTGCCGCTCCGGGCTGCGATAGCCTTCCAGTAAAGCCATTTCATAACCGTATTGCTCATGCATAATTTTGTAGACGAGCAATAAACGGGTTCTAAAGTCGGCATCGAGCAAATTCCAGTCGCGGCTGGCATCCTGTAGTGCTGGGCGAATCTGCTGCACTTCCTGTGTTGCAAAAACCTCTGGCGGCAATGCTGGTGGCGGGACGAGCTGCTCGCCGTTAAGGAGCGCGGCAATTTTCTCGTCGGGGACGCGTACGGTGTCGTCATACTGAAATAATTGACGACCACGCAGTGCGATCGCGACCAATGGCGGCGTCGCAAGAATACCTGCGGTCGTTAAAATCAGCAAGCGTCGCTTCACCAGTAAGTTTTGCATATCGACCGCAGTCGATTGCGAAAATTTTGCCGAGCGAGTTAATTGGCCGCGCGCCCGTGCTGCGCTATAAGATGCATTGCGCATAAATCGGCCTTGTAAATTGCGCACAATGTTAAATATTGAAGATCGCACTGTCGGCAATAGCAGCATGGCTGCGATCAGCACCGCGATGGTGAAATAAGCGACGAGAACGACGGCAATCAATGGAATCCCCGGAAATTTGGAAACAATTGTATTTTGTAATGCTTGCTCTTAGAATCAGGCCTGCTCGAAGTCGAGCCGAAACGGTATTATCACGGCGAAATAAACCAGGATTCAATGAGACAGTGAATGAGTGCGCCGGACAGCTCGAATTCCAAAGCCCCGCCTAGCCTGCTTGCCGACACGGCAAAAGGCTCGCAAGCCAATGGTTCGCGGATTCTCGCGAACCTCGAAGGCCGCGTTGAACCACCCACGGACAAGCCGCGCCGCTCCAAAGCGCCTGCCGTGCTGGTGGCGTTGCTCGTCGTCGCAGCAGGCGGTTGGGGCGCGTGGCACCTGCAGCAGGGTGGCCATGGCGACCATCCCCAGGTGGCTGCATCGTCAGCGCCTGCGGCTACCCAGACGGCCGCAGCGCCTGCCGGCGCCAGCATCGCCAGCACGGCCAGTGGCGCTCAGGTGAGCGCGAAGGCCGCGCCCGCGGAGTCGGCGTCGGCCTCGGCCTCGCAAGCGGCGACCATCGTCGCCGATGACAGCGATAGCAAGGATTCCAAACCTTCTGCAGATGCGGCAGCTTCAGCCGTCAGCGGCGTGGACGACAGTAACCGCCTGTCACGGGCGCTTGCGAATGGCGCGGAGGCGAGCGAACCATCGGCCCCGCCTGTTGAAGCCGCCAAGGGTGCGAAGCCGGTTGCGACAGCGGCAAATCACGCGCATCGCGAACGCGAAACGGTAGCGGCGCACACGAAGCACGAGCACGACGCGGCGAGTAATCGTCACGCGAGTGCGGTTGCGGTGGCGCAGGAGAAAAAAGACAAGCAGGACAAGCCGCATCCTGCCCACAACACCGCGGTAGCAAAGGACGATCCGGATGCCGATCTGCTGGCGGCGCTTGTTGCGCGTACCAAGCCGGCGGCCACGAAACCCGGCGTGAATGGCGCGACGACCAAGGTCAGCGCGTCGACCGGCGACCCGCAGCTTGCGGAGCGTGTGAAAGAGTGCGGCACGCGCGGCTTCTTCGAAGACCAACTGTGCCGCTGGCGCGTCTGCGACGGCCATTGGGGCAAGGATCCAGCCTGCCCTGGAACGGCGCCGGCGAAGCCGCAGCAGTAAGATCTCGCAGCGAAACTTCGCTGTAAAACCTGATGGATAGGACATGGCCCCAAGGCTCGACGCGAGCCTTGGGGCCATGTGCATTTTTCAGTGATGCACCCAGGTCCTCAAGCCGGATGCAATCCGCGCAACAGCTGTCGTACCCGCGACAGATCCTGATCAACGTGCTCAGCCTGCTCGAACAGCACAGCCAGCCAGTCGACGAAGGCCCGCACACGCGGTGAGACGCGCCGGCTCTTCACATAAGCCACTGAAACCGACATCGGCACCGGCTTCCATTGCGGCAGGACCTCGCGCAACCGCCCTGAATCGAGGTACGGCTGCGCCGCGATGCGGGCCGGCTGGATCAGCCCGAGCCCTTGCAGGCCACAGGCCAGGTAGGCCTGTTCGTCGTTGACCTTAACGAACCCATCCACCTTCACGTTCAGCGCGCTGTCGCCAACCTCGAAGTCGAAGTTCGCTGAGCGGCCGTTATGGCCCATGCAGTTGACGGCGACGTGATGCGCGAGATCGTCAAGATCGGTGGGCACGCCGTAACGCTCGAGGTAGTCGGGGCTCGCGCAGGTCACGTGTTCGAGCGTCCCCAGGCGCCGCGCCGCCAACCCGGAATCGGGCAACTCGCCGAGCTGGATGCTGCAATCCACCGCTTCGCCGACCAGATCGACTGGGCGATTGCTCACGCCAATCGCGAGATCGATGTTCGGATAGCGCTCGTGAAAATCGTCGAGCGCGGGCAACACCAGCGCAGTGGCCAACGCGCCTGGCATTTCGACACGCAGACGGCCACTTAGTTGATCGGTCGAATGACGCAGGCTCGCTTCCATTTCGTCGATGTCGGCGAGTATCTGCATGCAACGTTCGTAGTACGCAGCGCCTTCGGGGGTCAGGCTGAGCCGCCGCGTAGTCCGCACCAGCAGTGCGGTGCCGAGCAGCGCTTCGAGATTCTGAACCAGCGTTGTTGCCGTGGCGCGTGGCATATCGAGCGATTCCGCAGCACGCGTGAAACTATTGGTATCGACGATACGGATAAAAGTGCGCATCGCCTGAATACGGTCAATCAC
>NZ_JAMFSB010000059.1 GCF_026225065.1 Paraburkholderia sp.
AGCCGGGCACGGGCAGCACGCGGTCGGTGGCGCCGCTGGCGATGATCAGATGCGTGAACGGCACGCCGGTTTCGCGTCCGGCGTGCAACGTGTCGAGGCGGCCTCGCCCACAGGACCACGCAAGCGTGTCGGGGCGGTAGTCCAGATGCGGCAGCAGGGCGGCCATTGTCGTATGCACGGCGTCGGCCTTGCGGGCTTCGAAACCGTAGAGGGTTTGTTTCGTGCGTTCGAATGTGGCATTGGCGGGCGGCTGGCGATAAATCTGGCCGCCCCAGCGGGCATTTTCGTCGAGCACCACGGGGCGCACGCCGGCTGCGACGAGCGTTTCGGCGGCGCGCACGCCGGCTGGTCCAGCGCCCACTATCACCACGCGTTGTTCGTGCGTCATGACGCGGCTCCGTCGGCGGCTACGTTGTTAGCATCACGCACGTCACCAGCACCACCATCAGCACCAGCATTCGCAGCATAGCCAGCCGGCACAGCACTGCGCGTAACAATGCGCATGCCCTCAGCGAGCAGAGTGGAACAGGCCCGCAGACGCGAGCCATCTTCGCTGCGCACCCAGCAGTCCTGGCACGCGCCGATCAGGCAAAAGCCGGCCCGCGGCTCACCGCTGAATTCGCTGCGACGGACTTCGCGCTGCTGCGTCAGGATCGCGGTCAGCACAGTGTCGCCGCTCAAGGCACTAACCGCTTTGCCATCAAGCACGAAAGCAAGCGGCGCGCGCCGCAGTTCTGCGACACGTACGAATTGCGGGTGGTGTTCAGCGGAAGATTCAGGTGCGTGCAACGTGCCGGACATAGTAGGTAAGGCAGAAGAGGTCATCAGTGCTGGCCGATCAAAACACGATTGAGCCCATACACGCGGTCGAGCAGCAGCATCGCGCTGGCCGTGATGAAAATCACCAGCGCGGAGACGGAGGCCATCATCGGATCGATCGATTCGGTCGCATACATGTACATGCGCACCGGCAGCGTGACGGTTTGCGGCGAGGTGACGAAGATCGACATCGTCAGTTCATCGAAGCTATTGATGAAAGCGAGTAACCATCCACCTGTGATGCCAGGCAGGATCATCGGAAACGTGATGCGGCGGAAAGTGGTCCATGCGTCCGCACCGAGCGACGCGGCCGCATGCTCGACGCTGCGGTCGAGCCCGCTGACCGAGGCGAGCACGAGCCGCATCACAAACGGCGTGATGATGATCATGTGGGCCAGCACGAGCCATGCGAACGAGCCGGTTGCGCCGATCAGCGCGAAAAAGCGCAGCAACGCGATGCCCAGAACGAGCCCGGGAATCACCAGCGGCGACAGCAGCAAACCGTTCAGAAAGCCGCGTCCAGGAAAGCGCGCCCGGCCAATGGCGAGTGCGGCTGGCAGCGCGACGATCAGCGAAAGCGTGGCCGATGCGAAGGCTAGCCTGAGGCTGTTGAAGAACGCCGAGATGAAGTCGGGGTAGTCAAGGATCGCGCGGAACCAGCGCAGCGAGAAGCCGTGCGTGGGCAGCGTCAGTGTCTCGTCGGGCGTGAAGGCGACTAGCACCACAATCGCGAGCGGAGCCAGCACGAACAGGATCACGAGCGCATGAAAGATCAGCGCGAGAGGGCCGTTTTTTCTCATCGTAGTCTCGTCGTCTGGTGGATTAGCCCATGCTCCGGGCGTACCTGCGTTCCAGCAGCCGGTAGTAGGTCAACATCACGATCAGGTTCGCGATCAGCAACAGCACGGCGATGGTGGCGCCGAGCGGCCAGTTCAGCGAGCTGAGGAATTCGTCGTAGACGGCAGTGGCGGCCACCTTGAGGCGCCTTCCACCGAGCAGGCCCGGAATCGCAAAGGCGCTCGCGGACAGGCCAAACACCATCAGGCTGCCGGACAGGATGCCCGGCGTCAGTTGTGGCAACACGATGCGCCGCAGCGTCGTGGCAGGCGAGGCCATCAGCGAAAGCGCGGCGTTTTCGGTTTGCGGGTCGAGCTTCTGCAGGGCGGTCCAGACGGGGATCACCATGAACGGCAGCATCACGTGCACGAGAGCGATGACAATCGCGAAGGTCGTGTATTCGAGCTTGTATGGCCCGAGACCCACCAGGGCGAACGCCTGATTCACGAGGCCGTTCGGATTGAGCAGCATGCTCCAGCCAAAGGCCCGCACTACCACCGACACCAGCAACGGCGCGAGGATCACGAGCAGGAACAGCGAGCGCCACGGATCGCGCATGCGCGACAGCACGTAGGCTTCGGGCGTGCCGATTACCACGCACAACAAGGTGGTCACGAACGCAATGCCGAAGGTGCGCAGGAAGATCGTGTGGAAGTAGCTCGACGTCAACACTTCCGCGTAGTTGCCGAACTGGAACGCGGCAATCGGACCGCTCGCGGCATCGAAGCGGTAGAAGGTCAGCACAAGCGTCATCGCGAGCGGAATCAGCACCAGCGCCGCGAAGAGCAGAAAGGCGGGCGCGCACATCAGCCATAGCGGGACAAAGGCGTGCCACGGCGCGCGGCGTGTGCTTCCCGCACGTTGGCCGCTATCGCCGTTGCTGCCGTTGCCGCTCTCGTTGGCGTTGCGTGCGCTATCGGCGTTGTCCGCGTTATCAGAGGAAAGAGGCGGCGCGCTAGCCATGGCGCGCCTCCCGTTGCACGAAGCGGATCGCGTCGCTATTCCAGTCCACGCCGACCGTGGCGCCTTCCGGCAGCGGTTCCGTACCTTCGTTCTGGCAGCACACCAGCACCTCGCCAAGCTTTGAATCCACCCGGTATAGCCATTGGCTGCCCAGGAAAAAGCGGCTGGTGACGGTGGCGGACAGCCGTCCCGCACCCGCTGCGCAGAGCCGCAGTTTTTCAGGGCGAATGCACAGAGTGACGGCATCGCCGATGTTGACGACGCGCTCGCGCATCGGCAGTTGCGCGGTATTGCCGGTTTCGGCGAGATCATGGCCGAGGTCGATGCGGATATCGTCGCCATCGCGCGCGACGATCTTGCCCGGCAGCATGTTGGCCTTGCCGATGAACTGCGAAACGAAGTGGTTTTCGGGGCGTTCATACGCGCGATACGGCGTATCGACCTGCGTGATGCGACCCGCCTCCATCACGACGACGCGGTCGCTGATCGAGAGCGCCTCCGACTGGTCGTGCGTGACCATGATGGTGGTCGTGCCGATCTTGCGCTGGATCGCGCGCAGTTCGAACTGCATGTCCTCGCGCAGCTTGGCGTCGAGATTCGACATGGGTTCGTCAAGCAGCAGCACGGGCGGCGCAATGACGATGGCGCGCGCCAGCGCCACACGTTGGCGCTGGCCGCCGGAGAGTTCGCGTGGAAAGCGGTGCGCGAGCGTGTCGAGCCGCACCAGCGCCAGTGCTTCGCGTACCCGTTCGGCGCGTTCCGTTTTGCCGATGCTGCGCATTTCCAGGCCGAAGGCGACGTTCTGGGCGACGCTCATGTGCGGAAACAACGCGTAGCTCTGGAACACGATGCCGAGTCCGCGCTGGTTAGGCCTGGTGTGTGTGATGTCGCGGCCATCGAGCACGATGCGCCCGCGTGTGGTCTCGACGAAGCCCGCGATCATCTGCAGCGTGGTGGTCTTGCCGCAACCGGACGGACCGAGCAGCGAAACGAATTCGCCCTTTTCCACCGACAAATTGACGTCGGCGACGGCATGCAGGTCGCCGAACGTTTTCGTCACGTCCGTGAGTGTGAGGAACGACATGATCTGGCCTTTCGGTGGCTCGGCACCGGCTGAATCGACAACGCTTCTGATGGAGCCGACTCTAGCTAGCCAAATTGTGCGTCGTCAAATGCAAATTCCGTTTGGCGGTATAAGAATAGAAAAAATTCCGTTCAATGAAATTATTTTGTCTTGAGGGTAGTGCTTTGTTCCACTCCGTGATGCGCGAGGAATCCCTAATATGTGGAGGAAGATACGTATCTGTTAGCGCCGGGCCGCTATTCCATTGATGAATAAAAATCTTTATAGTGTTCCGAACAGTGAAATAAGTTTGAGGGAAAATCATGAATGCTGCCGCAAAGCGAGAGGGTCCCCATGCCGACACGGCCGATGCTCCCGACGGACCCGGCACGGGCATGCTGCAGCGCTCGTTTGCCGTCATACGCGCCTTGGCCGATGCGCAACCTGATGGCGGCCGCGTCACCCGGCTAGCGAAGGCTGTGGGGCTGACCCAGGGCACGGTGCACCGCATCCTGCACGCGCTGATCGCGGAGGGTATGGTCGAGCAGGATGAGAATTCGAAGCTGTATCGTCTGAGCGTCGAGTTCTTTGCGCTCGCGGCTCAGGCGGGCAATCCGAGCGGCATGCGCACGCTGTGCAGGCCGGCGTTGTTGCGACTGTGCGCGAGTCTTGGCGACACGATTTTCCTGCTGGTCAAAAGCAGCTTCGACGCGGTGCGTCTGGACATCTGCGAAGGGCCGTTCCCGATTCGCTCGTTCACTGGCGATATTGGCGGGCGCGTGGCACTTGGCGTCGGGCAGGGGAGTCTTGCGATTCTGGCGTTTCTCCCGGAAGCCGAGCGTGAGGAAATCATCCGCTTCAATGTGCCGCGCATTCGGGGCTACGGCGTGCTCGACGAAGTCTATTTGCGCACCGAAATCGAACGGGTGCGGCAACTCGGGTACGCGGGCCGCAATAGCGGCGTGCTGGACGGCATGGCCGGCGTGGCGGTGCCGATTCTCGACCGCACCGGCGTGGCGGTGGCGGCGCTTAGCGTCGGCACGCTGGCCGCGCGCCTGGGCGACGACCGCCTGCCAATGGTGGTCGAACTGCTGCGGCGGCAGGCTCAGGCACTCGGACCGCAGACCAATCCGTTCGATGTGGCACTGCGTCGGCCAATGCATGGCCTCTCACGCGTCATGACGAACGAGCGGGTTGCCTGAGCGACGGCGCCGGGTTGACGTTATCAGAACAATCTGGGCGTCCCGACCCAAACCACCAGTGATTCGCCACGCGCCGTATTGGCCCAGCTATGCGGGACGGTCGACTCGTAGTGCGCGCTGTCGCCTGCTTCCAGCGCGAATGTCTTGCCTTCCAGTGTCAGCGAGACCTTGCCGCTGATCACATATAAAAACTCTTCGCCCGCATGGGTGTTCACCTCCGAGCGTTTCTGACCGCGGGGCATCTTCACAAGAATCGCTTCGAGTTGCCGGCCGCCGGTCAGGTTGGTCAGGCGCGCGAACAGGTTCGCGGAATCGGCGAAACCAAAGAACCGCAACTGGTCTCCGCGGCTGACCGAGCGTTCTTCGCTGGGCGTGTCGACAAAGTACTGCACGGTGACGCCGAGCGCGCTGGCAATCCCCGCCAGCGACGTGAGCGACGGGGTGGCGAGGCCGCGTTCCACCTGCGACAGAAAAGGCTTGGAGATGCGTGCTGCTGTCGCTGTGTCATCGAGCGTGCGCTTCAGACGCTGCCGCAGCGCGCGTATCTTGCTACCCAGCTCGAGGGCCGGATTTTTGTTTTCAGTTTTCGTGACCATAGCGAGATGAATCAGCCCGTCAAAATATGTTTGATTTAAGTAAACAAAGTTTGATAGCCTTGTAGGCCATCGCAATAGCGCGAGTATGCCCGGGGGCGTTTTTTTTCGAAATAAACTCTCTATATTGCCAGAAGCCCAATCTGGTCGGCAGTTTGCTCACTGACGGGTGCCGTCCGCAAGCGCAGCAGAGGATAGCAGCGTCTATTTGGAATTCGCACCATTCGTGCATCTGGCGCTTAAATTACGCGACGAGTTTGGAGTAATGGATGATATCGCGCGGCAGGCGCGGGAAAAATGTGCGATTGCCCTTACGTGGTGTTACCTGCATCAGTGAATTCCCTGAGTGACGCGAGGGTTGGCACTCAGGAGAATCGCGAGCGCTCGCGAAGCGGCATAAGCTTTCGGTTCGCTTGCTCCTTGAAATCCCGCACACAGCGATCCTGGACGCGGAAATACGAGCGGCGTGCTCACCGAAGTGCGCTGCTGCCAAGAACACGAGATAAATGATGAATTCAACCGTATCCCAGACTCGATCGTTTTCGACCGTCTTCCTGATCGAGCTGTGGGAGCGTTTCGGCTACTACGGGATGGCCGCGCTGTTGGTCCTGTTCATGATCGACAAGCTCGGCTTCACCGATAGTCACGCCACGCTCACCTGGGGCGCGTTTACGGCGCTCGTGTATGCCGCGCCGTCTGTCGGCGGCTGGATCGGCGACAAGATTCTCGGCGCCCGCCGCACGATGGTGTTCGGCGCGCTGGTGCTGTGTTGCGGGTATCTGATGCTGGCGATGCCGAACGATCAGCTCGGCTACATGTATGGCTCGCTTGGCGTGATCGTCGTGGGCAATGGCCTGTTCAAGGCGAATGCGGCGAATCTGGTGCGCCGCATCTATGAAGGCGACGACGCGCGTATCGATAGCGCGTTCACGATCTACTACATGGCCGTCAACATCGGCTCGACGGTGTCGATGCTCGCCACGCCGTGGATCAAGGATCACTGGGGCTGGCATGCGGCCTTCGCCGTGTGCTGCGGCGGCATGCTGCTCGCCGTGGTGAACTACTTCATCATGTTCCGCACGCTGGCGCATGTGGGTTCTGCACCGGACTCCGAACCGATCCGCTGGGATCGCGTGGGCATGGTGCTGATCGGCGGCGCCGCGCTCGGCCTTGCAACCATGTTCGTGCTGCAGCACAAGGCGATCGCCGTGGCCTGCGTGTATGCGGCAGGTGTCGCAATCCTGGCGATCTTCGGCTACATGCTCGCGAAATGCGAACAGTCGGAACGCGCCGGCCTGATTGCTGCGCTGGTGCTCACGCTGCAGGCGATCCTGTTTTTCGTGTTCTATCAGCAGATGTCCACATCGCTCACGCTGTTTGCGGTTCGCAACGTCGATCCGCATTTCTACGTGCTCGGCACCTCGCTCTTCACGTGGAGCGCGGCTCAGTTCCAGGCGCTCAATCCGATCTGGATCATGCTGCTGAGCCCGATTCTCGCGGTGATGTACACGCGGGCGGCGAAGAGCGGCAACGATGTGTCGGTGGCGGTGAAGTATGCGATTGGCTTCGCGGTTGTCGCAGCGGGTTTCTTCGTCTACGCGGTGAGCGGTCGTTATGCGGTGGACGGCCGGGTGTCCTC
>NZ_JAMFSB010000394.1 GCF_026225065.1 Paraburkholderia sp.
AAGCGCATGAGCTTCTGCAACGACAATGCGCCCTGCTGCAGATCGGTTGTATTGATCGCGACCGGCGCCTGATCTGGATCGACCAGCGCGGCGAGACGCGCCTGCGCCGCGGCGAGTTGCCGGTGCATGGCAGCCCGCAATTGCCGCTCAGGCTCGGCGGGCAGCAAGATCGTATTGAGGATCAGCGCCACGGCAACCGGATAGTTGACCGCCGACCATACCCACAGACAGGCACGCACCAGTGCTTCTGCGTTATCGGTCCGGTCGGCGAAGCTCTGCGCATAGATGACGATCAACGCGGTGATAAAGAAAACCAGGCCGAACTTCGTGACGGCCCGCAGCAGGTACGTGCAGCAAAAAAATACCGCGCTCGCGACGGCGATGCGCAGCAGCGGGTAGTCGAAAGTCAACATGAACAGCACGATCGCGCTGGCGATCGCACAGGTCGAGCCAATCACGAGGTTCAGCGCGATCACGCGCGACAACACCACGTTCGATTGCGTGACGAAGAACACGACCAGGATCGAGAGCGCCAGTTCAGGCACCTGCAGTGTCATCGACGTGACGATCACAATCGCGCTACCCAGCACGCAACGCATCGTGACATTGCCGCGACCGGGAAACGCCGCAAGTTCACGCTGCAGAAACGCCGCGAAACGCGCCAGCGGGCGCGGCCACGCGAGCTCGCGCCGCGAGCCGGTCACCGTGCTCATGACCGTGCTCCGCTTGCGGCGGCCGTGTCGTGCGCGGAATCGTCTGCCGCATCTTGCGCATGAAGATGCAACACCGCTACCGCCGACGTGCCGATACGGAATAGCCGCGGATCAGGATGATCGATCACGATCTTCACCGGAAAACGCTGCGCGACATGGACCCAGTTGATGCTGCGCTGGATATTCGGCAGGCCGTTCGCCGTGGCGCCGCCATCCTGCGGATCGACGCCATAGCCGATCGAATCCACCGAGCCGCTAAAGCGAATCCCGGTGTCGCTCATCAGGTAGACCGTCGCCGGTGTGCCGGGACGGATATTGCGCAGCTCGTTCTCGCGGAAATTCGCAATCACATACCAGTGCCGTGTATCGATCAGTGTGAAGACCGGCTTTTGTGCGGAGACGAACTGTCCGACCGACGTGGTCAGTTGCACGACGCGACCGTCGAATGGCGCCCGTACCGTCGCGTACTCGAGATTGAGCTGCGCCGACGCGATTTCAGCCTGCAACACCGAGCGTTGCGCCACCAGCGCATCGACGCTACTGACGGCCGCCTGCGCTTCGCGTTCCTGCGACTCGGCCGCCGCCAGTTCCGCTAGCGCGGAGCGCTGTGCGGTGCGCGCGCGATCGAGGTCGTCGGCGGAGATATAGCCCTTGCCGATCAGCGGCGCCATTCTGGCGAGCGTATCGCTTGCCTGGTTCGCCGCGGCTTGGGCACGCACGACCGCCGACTTCGCTGCGGCAGCAGCGAAGGTCTGCGCGTTCACACTGCGCTGGGTCAACGGAATCTGCGCGTCGAGTTGCGCGAGTGAAGCCTGTGCCCGCGCCAGCGCGTATTGATATGGACGCGGGTCGATCTGGAACAGCAGATCGCCTTGTTTGACCGGCTGGTTGTCGCGCACGGCCAGGTTGACGATCTTGCCGCTCACTTCCGGCGATACGCCGATGGTGTCCGCATAGGCATAGGCATCGTCGGTGCGCGGTACCGTGTCGACGCGCCAGATCGCCGCGATTGCAGCAGCCACCACCAGCACGATCAGCAGGATCGCTGGCCAGGTGCGGGGTCGAGGCTTTGTTGTACCGGAGCCGATTGGCGCGGTCGTGTTAGTACTCATATTTTGCACCGTCTGTCACAGATTGAAGCCAACGGCCCAGAGCACAATCGAAAAGAGCACCGTCAGCGCGGGATAGACGATCGCCGGGGGCGTAAGCCAGCTACCGTAACCATGGCGGTACGACAACACATGCACGACGGCCGTCAGCACCGTGCCTCCGATCACGCAGAACAGCCAGTCCGGAAAATACGCGCCGAGGATCCCCACCGACGGCGAGCCCGAGCACGCCGTTAGCAGCGCGCACATCAAGAGGCTCAAAGCCGCTTCACACCCGCGCGCCGGCGCCTTCTGCAGGCGTGCGCTTTCCGCTGTAACGGCGTTGGAGGGCGGCTTCGGCGTGTGCGGCCCAGGCGTGGCGCAGCGCATGCGTGAACCAGAACGGGTAGCCAGCATCAGCGCGTCAGATTCACTTTCGCCAGGTCGATCAGCGACTTGCCGCGGCCGTCCAGCACTGACTTCATCATGAAGAGCCCGAAATGCCACGCTTCGTCGATCGTCGTCTTCGGCGGCATGATGAGTTCCTCGCGTGCGCTGACCACGTCGACGAGCGCCGGGCCATCGTGCGCGAACGCTGCGGCGAGTGCCGCTTCAAGGTCCTGCGGCTTCTCGACGCGAATGCCCTTCACACCGATCGCCTCGGCCATCTTTGCGAAGTTAGGGTTGATCAGCTCGGTGCCGGTGTCGATGAAGCCCGACGCGCGCATTTCGATTTCGACGAAGCCGAGCGTGCCGTTGTTCAGGACCACGACCTTCACGGGCAAGCCGGCCTGAACCAGCGTGAGGAATTCGCCCATCATCATCGCAAAGCCGCCGTCACCGGACATCGACACAACCTGGCGGCCCGGAAACGCTGCCTGGGCGCCGATCGCATGCAGCAGCGCGTTGGCCATCGAGCCGTGGTTGAACGAGCCGATCAGCCTGCGCTTGCCGTTCAGCTTCAGATAGCGCGCGGTCCATGCGATCGGTGTGCCGACGTCACAGGTGAAAATCGCATCATCCGCCGCGAGCTGGCTGACCAGACGCGTGACGTATTGCGGATGAATCATCGTGCTCGACGGATTGCTTTCGGCCAGCGAGTCCAGGTCCCTGCGCGCGCTGGCGTAGTGTTCGAGCGCGCTCTCGAGATGCGATGTATCGGTCTTTTCGTTGAGCACCGGCAGCAACGCGGCGAGCGTGTCCTTCACCCTGCCGAGCAGGCCGAGATCAAGCGAGCAGCGGTTGCCGAGCGCTTCGGGGCGCACGTCGATCTGGGCGATTTTGGCGTTGTCGGGATAGAACTGGCGGTACGGAAAATCTGTGCCGAGCAGCAGGAGCATGTCGCACGCCTTCATCGCCGCATAGCCCGAAGCGAAGCCGACCATGCCGGTCATGCCGACGTCGTACGGATTGTCGTGCTCGATGTACTCCTTGCCGCGCAGCGAATGCACGATTGGCGCCTTGAGGCGCTTCGCCAGTTCCACGACTTCGTCATGCGCACCGGCACAGCCGGCGCCGCACATCAGCGTGATCTTCGATGCCGAGTGCAACATGCCCGCGAGGCAGGCGATGTCGTCGTCGTTCGGGCGCAGCACCGGCGCGCACGTGGGCACGACCCAGGCCGGCACCTCGGCAATCGTAAGCGACAGCGCCACGTTGCCCGGAATCACGACGACTGCCACACCGCGGCGCGCCACCGCGACCCGCATCGCTCGGGTCAGGATCTGCGGCAGTTGCTCGGCGTTCGACACCAGTTCGACGTAGTGGCTGCACTCCTTGAAGAGGCTCTCGGGATGCGTAGCCTGGAAGTAGTCGATACCGATCTCGCTGCTCGGGATATGCGCGGCGATCGCCAGCACGGGCACGCCGCTGCGTTGGCAGTCGAATAGCCCGTTGATCAGGTGCAGATTGCCTGGCCCGCAACTGCCCGCGCATACCGCGAGCTGCCCGGTCAGATGCGCCTCGGCACCGGCGGCAAACGCTGCGCCTTCCTCGTGCCGGACGTGAATCCAGTCGATCTTGCCACGGCGCCGCAGCGAGTCGGAGATGCCGTTCAGCGAATCGCCGACGACGCCAAAAATGCGCTTGACGCCGACATGCTCAAGCGTGGCGACCAGGTAGTCAGCTGCGGTAGTCATGCGGTACCTCCGTGCGGACAGGTAAATGCGAATGCGCGGTCGGCCGGGGACTTAGCCCGGCGAGCCGTGTGTGTCAGGTGATAGTGCCGCGCCGCGCCTGCCGGCGCTGTTCAAATCGCACGGGCTGCTTGCGATTTAGCACGGTGCAGAACACGCGCTCTGGCGCGTATCGGCAGGAGGCGTTCGGCTTCGTCCGTCCATCGTCCGCGTGGCCCGTAACAATCCTGTGGCCGTTACGTAGCGGCACCCTCCGATGCTTGCTGCGAAGCGGCCGCTGCATTGCCTCGAAAGTCCCGTCCCACAAGGCTCTGCGCCCTGCTTCCCGCGATCACAAGTTATCTGTCATTCACATGGCACGATCCCTGCGGTACAGCCTGTAGAGACGGACGCCGGGGGTGATTTCTCCCGCGTTCATCGACTAAAAAACCGGGCCGTATCAGGGCCGCAACGTCCATGGGGACCACGATGATTGACGACCTTTTGCTCGATTCCGACATAGCCGAACCGGCGAGCGATATTCATCCGGACTTCGCGCAGCGCCATCCATTGCAGATTGCGGTGTGCCTTCGCAAGCTCGTATCAGGCGGGGACTTCGTCACGGCGGAATTCGAAGGACGGCAGATCGTCACGCAAGTGCTCGAGGTCGACTCGCGCAATGCCCGTTTTATTTTCGATGCCGGTAGCGTCGCCGTCGACAACCGCGCCTTGCCGGGCGCGAAGCAACTGACGTTCCGCAGCTTGCCCGGCGGCATTCGGGTCGAGTTCGCTACGGACGCGGCCAAGGCCGTCGTCTTCGAAGGGCGGCTTGCTTTCGAAGCGCCGTTCCCCGCGCTTCTCTACTATGTCCAGCGTCGTGAGTATTTCCGAGTGCAGACGCCCGCACTCGATCCGTACGTCGTCAGCGGACGTTACGCGGATGGCGATTCGTTCAAGGTGGAGATGCAGGACCTGTCGTTGGGCGGTGTTGCACTGCGAACCGCGAATGCACGTTTCGGCACGCTCGATGCGGGCTACGTCTTGAGGGATGTCACATTGCAGCTTGGCGACTTCGGTACGCTCAAGCTCGATCTGGAAATTGTCGCGCCCCGGCACTTTACGAGTGCGGGTGGCGAGCGGCGCTTCGTGATGGGCTGCAGGTTTGCCGCACTGCCCGGGCCCGCCGAACGGATGCTTCAGCGCGTCATCACGCAGCTCGAAACGCGGCGTCAGGCGCTGGTGCCGCGCGAGTGAGCGCGGCACCTTTCGACGGTATTGCGGCAGGGATTATTGCTGACTGACCTTATGCGGCTTGGTCGCCTTCTCGAGCTTGTTGTACTGGAATTCCGGCAGGTTTTTCAACGCTTCTTTGGTGGCGCCCGCCAGATAGAGATTGCCGTTGCGGATGTCGAAGCGGTCAATCGGAATGGCCACGTAATGGATGCCCATGCCGAGGAAGCCGCCCACCGACAGCACCGCGTACGTCGCCTTGCGGTCGGGCGCAATGATCAGGTCATAGATTTTGCCGATGTTGTCGTTGGCATCGTTGTAGACCGGCTCATCGACCAGCGCCTTGCGCACGCTCCAGCCGTGCAGCAGGCCGTTGGTTTCTTCCACCGTGCCACCGAGCGGCTGAACGCCGGCAATCTGCGCCTGCGCAAGCGGGACTGCGCAGCAGGTGAATACGAGCGCGCCAGCGCACACGAGTGTCTTTGCTTTCATCTTCATATCCTTAATCTGGGTCAAAGGCGTTTCGCCAACAGGCGAATTACCGGGTAGCACACGCCATGCCCACGCCCCGCGCGGCCGGCTTTGCCGGCGCCGCGCACGCCAATCGGCCGCGCCGGTTAAGATGGCAACCGCGACGTCAACCGCAATGACAACGCCGATGGCGCCTCCCGCTTCCCTTCCTCTGAACTGAACACCACTGATACCGATGCGCGTTCGCGATGAATGCCCTGCTCCGGCGCTCGAATGCCGACGATTGAGCAAAGCCTACGGGACCGCCCGCGTGGTCCTCGCACAGCTTGACTTCATGCTCGACTCTGGTGAGTTCGTGGCGATCATGGGCGACTCGGGTGTCGGCAAATCGACGCTGCTCAATCTGATCGCAGGACTCGACGCGCCCGATAGCGGCGAGGTTCTGATTGATGGCACGATGGTCTCGGGGCTCGACGACGATGCGGCGACCCGTTTGCGGCGGCAAAAGCTCGGCTTCGTTTTCCAGGCGTTTCATGTGCTGCCGCATCTGACGCTTGCGCAGAACGTCGCCCTGCCGCTGCTGCTCAACAATTTGCCGCCAGCCCATGCCGTGGAAATGCTGGCAGCAGTCGGCCTCGCTGGGCGCGGCGACGACTTCCCGCGGCAATTGTCCGGCGGCGAGCTGCAGAGGGTGGCGATCGCTCGCGCGTTGGTGCATCGTCCGCGGCTGATTCTGGCGGACGAGCCTACGGGCAATCTCGACCCTGACACGGCTCACGAAGTGCTCGCCCTGTTTCGCGCCGAGGCCAAGGCGAACGGCGCGGCGACCATGATAGTGACGCACTCCGTCGCCGCGGCGGCGGTTGCGGACCGCGTGCTGATCCTGAGCGACGGCGGCTTGCATCCCGCCGGGCATGCCGACGTGCAGCGGGTTCGTTCGTCCCATGAGTGACGCCCTGCGGCCCGGGTCTACGCCCGTGAGCGGCAGCCGGCGGCTTGCCCGTTGGCTGCTGGAGGCCGAGTGGCGCAGTCAGCGCGGGCGCGCAATTGTCGCCGTCATGACGATCGCGCTGGGTGTGGCGCTCGGTTACGCCGTGCA
>NZ_JAMFSB010000395.1 GCF_026225065.1 Paraburkholderia sp.
AGCCGGCCAGCACATGCTGGCCCCGCGCGTCGAAGCGAGCGTGCGGCAGGAACTGGCTGTGAAGAAGCACGAAAGCGTGCTGGAAATCGGCGCTGGGTCGGGTTATATGGCAGCGCTGCTCGCGCACCGCGCGCAGCATGTGCTGACGGTGGATATCGAACCGGAAATCGCTGAACTGGCCAAGGCCAATCTGGCTGCCAACGGTGTCCTGAATGCGGAAGTCGCGACCGGCGACGCGTCGCGCGGCTGGCCAGCAGCGGCGCCGTACGATGTGATCTGCGTATCGGGCGGCCTGCCGGTCCTGCCGCAGGAGATCCTCGAGCATCTGAAGATTAACGGCCGTCTGGCTGTGTTCGTCGGCACCGCACCGGTCATGAAGGCACAGATCATCACGCGCATCGACGAAAAGCAATATCGCATCGCCGATGTGTTCGAGACGTATATCGAGCCGCTGATCAACGCCGTGCAGCCGCCGCGCTTCAAGTTCTAAGGACCGTCTGCTGATGCAAAACCTGACCGCTCCCGCTCTGGCCGAATGGCTTGCCGATCAATCACGCCCCGCGCCCGTGCTGCTCGACGTGCGCGAGCCGTGGGAAATCCAGACGGCGTCGATCGCCGGTGCCGTGTCGATCCCCATGCGCGAGATTCCGGCGCGCAGCGAAGAACTCGACGACGACGCGCAGATCGTCTGTGTGTGCCACCACGGCGCACGTAGCGCGCAGGTCGCGATGTTCCTCGAATCGCGCGGGCATAAAAACGTGTTCAATCTGCAAGGCGGGATTGACGCGTGGTCCCGCCAGGTTGATCCGGCGGTGCCGACGTATTGATTCGAAGGTGGGTTCGCTGACATTGTCATGAGCCCACGCAGCAGGAAGGTACGAAGCCATCGTATCTGTGAGCCACCCATGCGGTGGCTTTTTTTCGTCCATTTCACGAGTCGCTGGCCCGTAGCGATATTTCACGTTCCACATTAGGAATGTTTCCGCCGGCCCGGCGTGCTCGTTGAAGGCAACATGCTCCGACCTAATTTCCGGAGCAGTCTAATGAGATTCGCAAAGATCGCGCTGGCGGCAGCGACGCTGTTGCCGCTCACCTCCCACGCCGTGCTCGGGGGCGCCCCCGCTGCAGGGTCATCCGCTCCCATGTCGCTGCGCGCCACCCAGCAAGCGGCATCGTCCACTGCGTCCGCTTCATCCGCTTCGACATCTACGCCGATCTACTCCACCGCTGCGTATTCGGTGTACGAATCGCACGACGCCGACGGCATCGCCGTGCGCGAGTATGTGCTGCCCAACAACGTCGTCTTCGCAGTCACCTGGCAAGGCCCGGTGCGACCCGACATGAATGCCCTGCTTGGCAGCTACTTCCCTAACTTCGTCTCCGCAGGCGAAGAACGCCTGCGCGGTACAGGCGCGCTGATCCAACACAACGGCGAGCTTCAGATCGAGTCGGCGGGCCGACCAGGACATTTCTTCGGCACAGCCTACCTTCCTCGCCTCATGCCTGCCGATCTCCGCGCAAACAACCTGCAGTAATGCGCCGCCTTCCCGGAACACCATCAAAATGAAGACCTTCAGCCATACCCTCGGCATCGCGCTACTGGGCGTCAGCGTAGTCCTCTCCGCATGCGGCGGTGGGGGCTCCGGAACCGGCACCACGAATAGCGGCATCAACTGGCCATCCTCAGCAAGCTGGCCGGTTACGCCCACGCCCCCATCCCCGTCCCCGCCCGTCGACGCGAGCAACTCGGTGCCGATCGTCGTCGATCCCTCGATGGGCAGCGTCAACCAACCGTCCGTAACGGTCACACTGTGCCCGGCCGGCGCCTCCAACAACAGCCAGTGCGTGACGGTGAAGAATATGCTGGTCGACACCGGCTCGGTCGGCGTGCGGGTTGCCAGCAGCGCACTGAGCCCCGCGCTGGCAGCGCAGTTGCTGACGCAAGTCGCGTGCGACCGACGATAAAGTCGGATCGGCGCCGATCGTTCAATGTGCGCTATTCGCTTCCGGTTTCACATGGGGGCCCATCAAGCGCGCCGACGTCACCTTGGGCAGCAAGAAGGCGAGCAACATCCCGATCCAGATAATCGGCGACGGCGGATATACCACGCCCGACCACTGCGTCTCCCGTGGCGGCCCAGACCTCGGTTCGCTCCTCGGCGCCAACGGCACCCGTGCCTTCAACGGCATCGTGGGCATCGGCCATTCCGTGCGCGACAGCTCGCTTGCGGCAAAATCGGTGATCCCGGCGGGTTACTACTATTGCCCGACTACGAACTCGTGTACCGGCACGCGCGTGCCCCTCGCCAAGCAGGTCATGAACCCGGTCGCGGGTTTTGCTACCAATAACAACGGCACCGTCATCCGTCTGCCCGCATTGCCCGCGGGAGGACAGGTCAGCGTGACGGGACAACTGATATTCGGCGTCGGCACGCAGTCGAACAATGCGTTGCCAACCAACGCGAACATCTTGCAAGTGGATGGCAACGGCTTTTTTACGACCCAGTATCAAGGCCGCGCGATCATCAACAGCGC
>NZ_JAMFSB010000396.1 GCF_026225065.1 Paraburkholderia sp.
CGTGATCGCCCAGGCCGAGCAGTTCGCTGCGGGTGCGTTCGCCCGATGCGGCCCGCAGGATGTGCTGGAAGATGTCCTCGCCCATTTCTTCGATTGAGCGTTCGCCATCGAGGATCAGTCCGCAGTTGATATCCATGTCGTCGCGCAGCCGCTCGAACATCGGCGTGTTGCTCGCGAGCTTGATCGTGGGTGCGGGCTTCGAGCCGAACATGGAACCGCGACCCGTCGTAAAGCAGATAAGGTTTGCGCCGCTGGCGATCTGTCCGGTCACCGCGACAGGATCGTAGCCGGGCGAGTCCATGAAGACGAAGCCGGCGCGGTCGATCGGCTCGGCGTATTCGTAGACGGCTTGCAGCGGTGTCGTCCCGCCTTTCATCGCCGAACCGAGCGACTTCTCGAAG
The DNA here is from genome assembly GCF_026225065.1 of Paraburkholderia sp. Taxonomy (GTDB): domain Bacteria; phylum Pseudomonadota; class Gammaproteobacteria; order Burkholderiales; family Burkholderiaceae; genus Paraburkholderia. The sequence continues at coordinate 402 of NZ_JAMFSB010000396.1, forward strand.
ATATTGACGAGTCCACCTTGCTGATTGCCCGGTCCTACGACGCCGTTGAACTGGCCGTTGTGGCCGCGCGTGTACTGCTCCCACCACGTAAGGCGGTCGAGCAGTTTCTGGCCGACCTCCGGCGTCACCGCGCGGCGTGTCAGCATGTATTCGACGCCGTGAATTTCGGGGGTTTCGGAAAGAATCGCCGTGCCGCCGTGGCGCACCAGAATATCCATGGCCGCGCCCAGGGCTGGGTTCGCCGTGATGCCGGAAAAGCCGTCCGAGCCGCCGCATTCCAGACCGATCTTTATATGGCTCGCCGGCACCGGACGGCGGTGAATATCGTTAGCAGCCGGCAGCATGTGCTCTATGGCAGCGATCCCTGCCGTGATCGTCGCGCGGGTGCCGCCCTCGTCCTGCATTACCAGCGTGTGGACCGCGGCACCGGCGTGCAGACCCTGCGATTCGAGCAAGGCGCCGACCTGGTTGCGCTCGCAGCCGAGCCCAACGATCAGCACACCACCAAGATTCGGATGACGCGCATAGCCGGCGAGCGTGCGGCGCAGGACGTCGAAGTGTTCGCTAGGCGAAGACATCCCGCAGCCGCTGGTCTGCGCGAACGCGACCACGCCGTCGACATTCGGATAACGTGCGAGCCGCTCGGGCGTAAACCACGCGGCGATATTTTTGATGACCGTAGAAGAGCAGTTGACCGAGGCCAGAATGCCGATGAAGTTGCGCGTCGCGACGCGTCCATCGGGTCGAACGATGCCCTTAAAGATTGCCCGGTCGGCTTCTGCAACGTACTCGACCGGACGCACATCGAGGCAGAAACCCGGATCGCGTTCGAAATCGATCAGTTCAACGTTGTGCGTGTGGACGTGATCACCCGCCTCGATGTCGCGGGCGGCCCGCCCAATGATGGTGTCGTATTTGCGGATGGCCGCGCCCTGCGGGATACGTTGCGCCGCCACTTTGTGGCCCGCGGCAACCTGGGCGCGCATGCGGATGGCCGCATCGCCAATGGAAAGCTGTTGCCCGATGGACAACGCCTCGCGCGCGATCAATACATTGTCCGCGGCGTTAAGCCGGATTAGCGGCTCGTTTACCATCGTCTCGCCAGCCTGCGACATACGTGTCTCCTATCTCTGCAAGTCTTGTGGCGCCGGCTCTGCCCACGCCAACCGCTTATCCTCGTACAAATGTTACCGGTTTATGTAACCGGTAACATAGAGCGCATGGTAGTATGCTTTTGAGACAATTACCAGCAACTTTTTTCGGGCCTGAGTGATCAACGACGTGAGCAAAACGCCTACTTCCCTGCTTGCCCCTGTCGAACGAAGCGCCTCGCGGCGAGCCCGCAAGAACTCTGGTCGCGTGACGCTCAGCGATCTCGCGGCGCTCGTCGGCGTGACCAAGGTGACCGTCTCACGCGCACTGAATACGCCGGAACTGGTCTCTGTCGATACGCTGGAACGCATCCGCGAGGCGGTCCGGCAAACCGGCTACACCCCTGATCTAATCGCAGGATCGCTGGCATCGACACGCAGCGATCTCATCGTCGCCCTGATCCCCGCGATGGGCGGCAGCGTGTTTCAGGAAACCGTCGAGGCCCTCACAAGCGAGCTTGCCGCGTCGGGCTATCAGCTGCTGATCGGGCAAAGCGGCTATGACGAATCGCGCGAGGACGCCCTGCTCGATGCGGTGATTGGCCGCCGGCCGGCCGGCATCGTATTGACCGGCGTGGTTCACTCGCAGAGTGCGCGGCAAAAACTGCATGCGAGCGGCATCCCGGTTGTAGAGACCTGGGATCTGACGAGCGAGCCGATCGACATGCTGGTCGGCTTCTCGCATGAGCAGGTTGGCAAAGCCGCGGCGAAATTCCTGAAGAAGCGCGGCGCGCGGCGCCCCGCCGTTTTCACACCCAGCGACCGGCGCGCGCAGGCTCGCACCAAAGCGTTCCTCGAAGCATTCGGTAGTACCAAGGCGAGCGCTGCTATTCCCGTGGTGACGATCGAGTCGCCAGCAAATCTGGGGGACGGGCGGCGAGCGTTGAAGGACTTGCTTGAGAAGGATGCCGATATCGACGCTGTTTTCTGCGGCGCGGATAGTCTTGCGCTGGGCGTATTGATGGAAGCCGAGAGCCAGGGTATTGCGGTGCCTGGACGGTTGCGCGTGATTGGCTACGGTGACCAGAATTTTGCCAGGGACACCACGCCGCCGTTGTCGACCATGAGAATCGACGGCACGAGAATCGGTTCGCTTGCGGCGACCATGCTCGTCAATAGGATTGAAAACGGGCCGGACACCGAGCAGATGGTCGACGTCGGGTTTAGTCTGATCGAGCGGGAAAGCACCTGACGTCGCGGGCGCCAGATCGGCACCGCCCTGTTTCAATCCTTATTCATCGCTTCAGTTCGCAATTCAGGAGTATTGGCCGATGTCGACTTCGCCATCCGGTTCCGTGCGCCACGGCAGTTCTACGTTGGTCACGTCGCTGGTCGCCGCCGCGTTCTTCATGGAAAACCTCGACGGCTCGATTATCGCCACGGCATTGCCGCAGATGGCACAGTCGTTTCATATCAGGCCAGTAGAACTCAGTATCGGCATCACGTCTTACCTGCTGACCCTTGCCGTTTTTATCCCGATCAGCGGATGGATTGCCGATCGCGTCGGCGTTCGCAACGTTTTCACGGCGGCCCTCGCGATCTTCACTGGCGCATCGATACTCTGCGCCCTGACCGGCAATCTCGTCGAATTCACTGGCGCGCGCATCTTGCAGGGCATAGGCGGCGCAATGATGGTGCCCGTCGGACGCCTCGCTGTGCTGCGCGTTACGCCCAAGGAACAGCTGGTGCGCGCGATCTCGGTGATCACATGGCCGGGGCTAGTCGCGCCGGTTCTCGGGCCGCCACTCGGTGGGTTCATCACGACATACTTCACGTGGCGCTGGATTTTCTACCTTAACCTGCCGCTGGGCTTGATAGGAATAGTACTAGCCTGGCGCTTCCTCAGCGCGGAACGCGACACGCATTCCCGTCCTTTCGACGTACTGGGCTTTGTGCTGACCGGCCTCGCGGGCACCTCGGTCATGTACGCGATGGAGGCAATCGGCCGCGCCGACACGTCATGGCACTCGTCGCTAGTGTTTCTGGTGGTCGGCTTCGCGGCCTGCGCGATAGCGTGGTTCCATCTTCGCCGCACCGCGCATCCCATGATCGATTTGTCCGCGTTCCGGATCAAGACGTTCGTGGTTGCGATCTCTGGCGGTTCGCTATTCCGGATCTCGATCGGCGCAGTGCCGTTTCTGCTGCCCTTGATGTTTCAGGTCGGCTTTGGCATGAACCCGTTTCAGTCAGGCTTGCTGACGCTCGCTGTGTTTGCAGGCAATCTGTCGACGAAACTCGTTACGACGCAAATCCTGCAGCGTTTCGGCTTCCGGACCGTGCTCGTCTACAACGGCGCGTTTGCCGCAGTCACGCTTGCGAGCATGAGCCTGTTAAGGCCGACCACAGGGTATGGATGGATTCTGGGCGCACTGTTCATCAGCGGCGTCGCACGTTCGTTGCAATTCACCGCCATCAATACGCTCGGTTTCGCTGACGTTCCAAAACCGCAGATGAGCGGCGCCTCGACCTTATCGAGCACGATGAGTCAGATGACGATGGGGATGGGCGTCGCGGCCGGCGCAATCGCGCTGCGGATCGCCTCATGGTGGCACGGGCACGACGCTCAAACATTAGTGCCGGCTGATTTCAGCATCGCCTTTCTGATGGTGGCAGCGTTGAGCGTGATTGCGATATTCGATGTGTTTACGCTGGCCCCCGATGCTGGCGAACATGTCAGTGGGCATCGGCAGACCGTCGGCAAATCGTGACAGCTAAGCGGCTTTCGCCGCAGTCCGCAGCTCGCCTAACAGCGCTTTTCCTGACCATGCAGGGCGTGCGTCGGCTCGCTCGGCTTCGTGCACGAGTTGGCAGAGTCGTTCGTTCACCGGCGCCGTTTGCCCCAGACGTTGCGCGAGGCGTACGACTTCGCCGTTGATCCAGTCGATTTCCGTAGCGCGCCCTGCCGCCAGGTCATCGGACATGGACGAACGCGCAAGTGGATCGATCGTCAGCATCGCGCGACCCACGCGTTCAAATAACGCATCAGGTAAGCGAAGAACACTCGGTATCCATGTGGCCGGGAGCGGCGTTACTTTGACTGGCCGTATGTCGGCCCGCTTCAGAAGCGCGAGCGCCTCTTCCTGCGCCATAGCAAGGCAGACCCGGTACGCGCGTTGCGAAAGCTCTTCCTTGAGCGGCCGGTTCGCGAGCGCGTTGATTGCATTGTTGAGGTTGAGCAACAGCTTGGCCCACTGCACGGGCAGCATATCGGCGTGCTGGATCAGCGGCAGCCCTGCCTTCCTGAACGCGTCGACGAACGGCTGCATGGCTGGCGTATGCCGGATCTCCAGTTAACCGCCCGAGCCCTGATGAAACGCGCCAGGGCCACGTTCGGCGACATTGAATGGCACCATTCCTTCCAGCACCGTTTGCTGTGGCAGCGCGGCACGCAATACGTCCGCGTTGCCAACGCCGTTCTGGAAGCTCACGACGACCGTGCCGGGGCGAAGCACATTGGCCAGCTCTGCCGCGGCCGTAGGTGTCGCGGCAGACTTGACGGTTACGAGCACGAGGTCAGCGGCGGCGGCGCTCGCCGCGTCCGTTGATACGTCGATCCGCTCCGGTGGCGCATGCCAGCGGCTATCGTCGTGCCGCGACAGCGTGATGCCTCGATCGCGCAACTGGTCGGCCACGCGCGCACGTCCGATGAAGGTGACGTCGCTGCCCGCGGCAAGAAGCCGTCCGCCGACATAGCAGCCAATCGAGCCGGCGCCGTAGATAAAGATCTTTGCCATGCTGGTTCTCACTGTTAGTCAGCGTATCCGGGGCTACGGCGGTCAAGCCGGCGCAGCAGGCCTGGCCACGCCAACGCTCCTGGTGTGCCGCTGGTTACCGCACGGATCTGTTCCTTGATGCCGTCGAGGATCGGCTGCGGAATCTGAGTCAGCTTTGCGCCACCCGACTGGGCACGTACCTGAATCATGCAGGATGCCTCAAAGAAATACATGGCGACGAAGGCGTCCGCAGGCGAAGCGCCGACCGTCAGCAGGCCGTGGTTGCGCAGCATCAGATACGTATTGCTTCCGAGGTCCCGAACGAGACGCGGTTTCTCGGCTTCGTTAAGTGCGATGCCCTCGTAGTCGTGGTAGCCGAGCGATGCCAGCACCCCGAGCGATTGCTGGGAGAGCGGCAGCAAACCCGCTTCCTGCGCCGACACCGCAACGCCGTTGACCGAGTGTGTGTGCATCACGCAAAGCGCGTCTTCGCGGGCCGCGTGCACAGCGCTATGAATCGTAAAGCCAGCCGGGTTGACGTCGTAAGGCGATTCGACAACCTTGCGGCCGTTGAGGTCCACCTTGACCAGCGACGACGCGGTGATTTCGTCGAACATCAGGCCGTACGGGTTAATCAGGAAATGGTGTTCGGGGCCGGGCACGCGCGCCGAGATGTGCGTAAACACCAGGTCGTCCCAACCGAACAGCGCAACGAGGCGGTATGCCGCTGCGAGATTAACTCGCGCTTCCCATTCGGCAGGTGAAACGTCGTTCTTCAGACTGAGATCAGATGAGGCCACGTCGACACTCCTTATTCGATGATGCAAGCAAGGGATAACCCGGGACAACGGCGAGTCCCCATGATGTTCGCGAACCGGCCTAAAATCTGTCGGGTACACGACAGGTCGACGCGCCAATGGAATCCAGCCAGAACCGCTATCGGATGCAACTCGAAACGACGCCGTGGTTCCGCGGCCTGTCCGTCGAGTTGCGGGACTATCTGGTCAGCCATGCCAGCCTGGTCACGCTGGAAAGGGGCGAAGTCCTGTACCGGCGTGGCGAGCAGTCTTCCGGTCTGTATGCCGTGCTGGGTGGCGCGCTTGCCATCGGCACAGTCGGGGTGGATGGGAAGGAGGCGTTGCTCGCAGTGCTTGGGCCGACTGCTTGGGTGGGGGAAATCTCGCTGTTCGACGGGCTGCCGCGGCCCAACAATGCCACCGCCGTCAGCAGGACGCTCCTGCTGCACGTGCCCGAGGCCGCGCTGAAAGATCTGCTCGACACTACGCCCCGCTATTGGCGCGATTTTGCGTTGTTGATGGCGCAAAGACTCCGGCTTTCGTTCGACAACGCTGAAGCGATGACCTTGTTACCCGCGGCGCAGCGCGTGGCGAACCGCTTGCTGTCGATCGCGGGCGGGTATGGCGGTCTCAACGCGGCTCAGAGCAGGATAAGGCTCTCGCAGGACAGTCTCGCTTCGATGGTGTCGCTGTCGCGACAGACCACGAATCAGTTGCTCAAGAACCTTGAGAGTCAACGGATAGTGAGTTTGAAGTCCGGGGAGATCACCATTCTGGATTTCGACCGGTTGCGTGCGGCTAGTCTTGGGGATCTCGACACGTGAGGAGTGTCGGTTTCGTTCGGCTACGCGCTACACGCATTCGAAAAAACCTTCAAGCCGAATATGCCCGCAAAAATCTGTTTCGCGTGGCTTATAGTTTGGTTATGCTGGTCTCAATCGACACGACTACGTGGAGCCGACATGGAAGTGAGCACAGAAACGCTTGTTGACATGCTGCGGGAGGTGGAGGCTGACGACCCCATCGATTACGCGGACCTCCCGTTTGGTGAGCAAGAGCTCAGACGTCTCGTGATGAGTTCGCTGGTCGAGCGTCATCATCTGGTCGAAGCAGGCATGTCGGTCTCCGACGTTCACGCGCTGTATCTGCTGAGCACGGCCAAGCTGGTCCTGGAAAACACGGTGCTCCACGCGAGACTGCTGATGCTCCAGGGCCAACAGGTCGATGTGCAGTCACTGCTAGCGCCCTTTACCCTGAAAGGGAAGCCGTAACTTACGCGGCGCCAGTCGATCGAATTCAGCACGTCGCCAAGGCTCGTTCAGGTAAGACCTCCGCATCATCAACGTCGCGCACCGCGAGCCGCTGCGCGCGCAGCAAGAATTCCGCCCAGCGCGCCACCAAGATGGCTTTGCCACGACACGCCGGGATAAATCGGCATGAGACCGAAGAGCATGGTCAACCCATAGCTGCCCGCCACAAACAGCGCCACCAACATCGCGAGAATCTGTCGCGTGTAGTAAGCCCGTGCAACCAGGTAACCAGCGTAACCAAACACCAGACCACTGGCGCCGATGTGCACCGTGTAGGGCGCACCGAGCAGCCAGGCGCACAGGCCTGCGCCAAGCATCGCGCCGATTGTCGCCTGCCAGAAGTTCGCGATGCGCGGCCACATGCATAACCAGCCCAGGATGATCAGTCCACCCGTGTTCGACACGATATGCATCACGCTTGCATGCAACCACGGGGCGAACAGGATGCCCTGCAACCCGCTGAGCGTACGCGGCACCACTCCGTGTCGATTCAATTGCAGGAACGGCAAGGCGGCGGATAGAAAAAACACTATCCACATAGAGCCGACAAAGGCGGCCAGAAGGACAATGCGCGCCCTGAGCTGTGCGAACAGTGAGTCAGTGGTGGAGGTCGGGCGTGCGAGCCGTATCGAGGGTTGCGGCATGACGAGTCACTTTACCAATGCGCCATCGGCGGCCCTGCAATGGGCGATGTGAAGTAAGGAATTGAGGTGCCCTTCAGGCTGTCCAGGCAGGCTGTTTTCAAGTCCGTTTCATTCCTGTCGACAGTGAACCTAGAGGAGAGACCATCGGGAATCCCAGGGTGGTCGCGTCGCGAGCCTGCCCCTTTTGACATGCATAGTAGCGGAATCCGATTTGCCCGGTAAAGTTAATGCCGGACAGGTGACCGTCACAGCAGGACGCAGCGGTGAGGTACAGATGGACGAGATTTCCGCACCGCGGCACAGCGTTTGCTACGCACTGACACCGACGCCGTGCAGCAACAGCGCGGAAATCAATCCAACCGCATCGAGTGCCCGGAGGCTCAAATGGATTTCCCCGTTACCGAAGAGCAAATCAGAACGCTCGCCTTTTACCTGTGGGAGAAAGACGGCAGTCCAGAAGGCAAGTCCGACGAGTACTGGTTAAAGGCGCAGAGGCAGCTGGCCGGCGAGGACAAGATACAGGACGAGCCACCTTCCGTAACGCCAAACGACGTCTGAAATGCGGACGCTTTGTCTTCCGGTTAGCGCAGGTCAACTTTGATGCAAGCGCAGAGGCGCCAATCAATAAGCGGCGAAGTCCAGAGTATCATCAACCCATCACGCATTCGGAGGGGCTGAATTGCCGATACCCGCAAGCAACATCAAACTCGCTGTTCTGATTCCCTGCATGCTGTTTAGCGCAAGCTCGTGGGCCACCGACATCCAGTGCGAGAGCACGCGGCAGCCTGCCCAGCGGATTATTTGCGACCACGC
>NZ_JAMFSB010000397.1 GCF_026225065.1 Paraburkholderia sp.
CAAGCGAGGCGAACTCGGTATCGGTGGGCTCGCCGGGTAACGACCGGACCATCACCAACGTGGCGCCCGGCGTTAATCCGACCGACGCGGTAAACGTTGCACAACTGCAGGGTGTTCAGCAGAATATCAACGACGTGGCGCGTGCAGCGTATTCGGGCGTCGCCATGGCGGGCGCGCTGGCCGGTTTGCCCCAGGTGGAACAGGGCAAGAGCTTCCAGGTCGCCGCAGGGGTGGGCAACTATGCGGGGTACAGTGCCATCGCCATCGGCGCCAGTGCGCGGGTTACGCAAAACACCATCATCAAGGTGGGAGCCAGCGCAACGGATGGTGCTCACGTACTGGTCAACGCCGGTGTCGGATATTCCTGGTAACGCGTGGCCGGCGTTGACGCGCCGGCCTCTCCAGGCGCCGCCAGCACCAGGGGCGAACCAACGGATCCTCGCCCACGGCGAGGGTCCGTTTCAACATGTGTTAAATGTGACTATGCGCATCGGCATCTCCGTCATTACCCATACCGGGCAGAACATCTGGCAGAACGGCCTGGGGCAGAACGTCATCTTTCTGGCGGAGCTGTTGCAACGCTTGCCGTTCGTGCAATCGGTACTGCTGATCGATGTCGGCGACCAGGGGGTGATGCCGTCCCAGGTGGATCTGTCCGCACGCAATCTGCGTCTGATGAGGGCGCACGAAGCCAGCGACGAGGTGGACGTTATCGTCGAGATGGGCGGCGCGCTCGATATCGAATGGCTCGACCTGATGCGTGCGCGCGGCAAGAAGGTTGTCTTCTACTGCTGCGGCCAGCCTTATGTCGGTCTTGCCGAGCCCGCCATCTTTACGAAGCCCGCCCACGCACCACGCCCCGACCGTTGCGACGAGGTCTGGCACCTGCCGAAAGACAGCGCGTTTGCACCGATGATGCGCCTCCTGCATCGTTGCGATGTGCATGAGGCGCCGTTCATCTGGCATCCTCAGTTTGTTCAGCAGCGCATGCGCGAAGTTGAGGTGCTCGGCATGCATTACGGCTTCGCGGCTCGCGAGGCGGCGGCCAACGAGCCGGCGGCCAGCGAAGCGGAGGGCGCCACACGCCGCGGCCTGCGCGTGGCGATTTTTGAACCGAACATTTCGGTTGTGAAGACGTCGAGCATTCCGATGCTGGTTTGCGACGAAGCCTATCGGGCCGAAGCCAGTACGGTCGAGGCGATGCATGTGCTCAACACCTTGCACCTGAAAGATCATCCGACCATGCTGTATTTCGCCAACTCGCTGGATCTCGTGCGCGAGCACAAGGCGACCTTTCACGGCCGCAACGATATTGTCGGCTTCATGGTTCAGCATGCCGATGCCATCGTGTCGCATCAATGGCAGAACGAACAGAATTACAGTTACCTCGACGCGCTTTACGGCGACTATCCGCTGGTTCACAACTCGCCGTGGCTCAAGGATGCGGGGTACTACTACCACGGCTTCGACGCCCGTGAGGGCGCCGTGCAGTTGCAGCGCGCAGCAACCGGCCACGCGGACAGTCTCGACGATTACCGGGTCCGCTCGCATCGCGTATTCGCGGCCGTCGATCCGTTCAGCCAGCACAATCTCGACGCCTACGCGGCCCGGTTGCTGCATCTGTGCCGTGATGCGGCATTTGCCCCTCACGCGAGCCGCTCATGAATCTCGAACCCGTTCAAGTGGGGTTGCCACGCAAGCTGCGAGTCGGCGTGTCGATCTTCGTACGCAAGGGCGAGCAGTCGGTCTGGGAAAACGGCATTTACCAGAACTGCATTTTTCTCGTGATGTTGCTGATGCGCTCGCCGTTGGTGGAAGCGACGTATCTCGTGGCGGGTGGCGGCGATGGCCGGCCCGAGGATGCGAAGAACTTTCTGGCCGATTCGCCGGTGCCGCTCATCGACATGAACGAGGCCGCCACCACGCTCGACGTGATGATCGAAATGAGCGCCCAACTGGCGCGGGAATGGGTGGTGGCGTTTCGCGAACGCGGCGGCAAGATCGTCTCGATGCGGGTGGGCAACGATTATGTGATCGACATCGAGCGCATGATCTTCGATCAGCCGCATGGTCTGCTGATTTCCGCTGCGCCGTATCACGAGGTCTGGACGCTGCCCGAGTATGAAAATACCTGTGTGCCGTACTACACCAGTACGTTTCGCTGCCCGGTGCGCGTGATGCCGCATCTGTGGAGTCCGCTGGTACTCGAGCGCGAAGCGGCGCGCCTGCCCGAGGGTCTCAGTTTCGGCTATCGCCCAGGACGGCGGCGTTGGCGCGCGGGCATTTTCGAACCCAATATCTGCATGGTGAAAACGAGCTTCGTGCCGCTGCTGTCATGCGAGGCGGCGCATCGCGCCAATCCCGACATGCTCGAACACGTGTGGGCCTACAACACGTTCCATCTGAAGGAGCACGTGAGCTTCAATGGCTTCGCACGCAGCCTCGACATCGTGAAGCACGGTTTGACCTCGTTCGAGGGACGCTTCCCGTTTTGCCGGGTGGTCGCGGGCGATGTCGACGCAGTGGTCAGCCATCACTGGGAAAACGGGCAGAACTATGTCTACTATGAGGCGTTGCATGGCGGCTATCCGCTGATTCACAACTCGCATCTGATCGGCGAGTGCGGATACCGCTATCACGACTTCGACTGCGAAGAGGGCGGGCGGGCCTTGCAGCGGGCGTTCGCCGAGCACGATACCCATCTCGACGCTTACCGCCGCACGGCGAACGCGTTCCTGCAAGGACTGGACCCCGAGAACGACGACAATGTGCGCACGTACACGAATGCGCTTGCGGCGCTTTATGCGCCTGCTTAGGGACCTGGGCATCGAACCATGAACGGACTGCGCGTCGGCATCACGATCGGCTTGCACCACGAAGCGGAAACGCTGTGGAATAACGGCATCAAGCAGAATGCCGCCTTCCTCGCCGAGGCGCTGCGGCATTGTCCGCAAGTCGCGCGAGTGGTGCTCGTGAACACCACTGCGGTCGCCATCACCGCCGCGCTGCCGTGGGATCAGGTCCGCTATCCCACGCTGTCCTTCGAGACGGCGAAAGACGATCTCGATGTGCTGATCGAACTCGGCGGGCAGATCGACGCCGCACAAACCGAATACCTGAAGCAACGCAATGTGCGGCTGGTGTCTTACTGCTGCGGCTTCGAGTATGTTCACGCGATGGAGTCGGTGCTGTTCCGCAAGCCGGCGTGGGGCGAAACGCTGTTCGTGAATCAGCGTTACGATGACATCTGGATCATTCCGCAGGTCGCGAATATCAGTCAGTCATATTTTGAGGTATTGCGCCGGCAGTCCGGCCGGGTCGTGCCGTTTGTCTGGAGTCCGATGTTTCTGGATGAGCGCGTCAAAGCTTTGCCGCACGCGGGTCAGTACCGGCCGCACGAAGGTGCGCGGCGCCTCAGCGTGATGGAGCCAAACATCAATGTAGTGAAGTTCTGCCTGTACCCGGCGCTGATTGCCGAGCTCGCCTATCGCAGGTGTCCCGAGCGGATCGCCCTGCTGCAGGTGACGAATGCCGAACAGATCGCGCGAGAAAGCCTCGATTTCATCGCCTTGATGAACCAGCTCGATATCGTCCGCGATCACAAGGCGGTATTCCTCGGCCGGCACGACACCCCGGCGTTTCTGGCTGAAAACACCGATATCGTCATTTCCCATCAGCTCGAAAATCCGTTGAACTACTTCTACCTGGAGGTCTGCTGGCAGGGTTACCCGCTGATCCACAACGCCTCGCTATGCCGCGACCTTGGGTACTACTACGAAGGCAACGACGCTGACGAAGGCGCGCGCCGCGTGGTGGAGGCGATCGGGACGCACGACGCTCACGCATCCTGGTACCGTGAACAGCAGCACGGCCTGATTGCGCGCTATCTGCCGGACGACCGGCAACTGGTGGCGACGTACGGCGCGCTGCTGGACGATCTGCTGGCGCGGCCGGCTCGCTAAGTGCCACTGGCGTCTCCAGGCTTGCCCACTTGTACGATGCGAATAGCCGATTTTGATTAGAATCGGATATCAAACGCCTGTGCCCGGCACGGTTGGTCAGGGCGCTCGCTTTCCGCAGGAGCCGTATCGTGTGGCATCTTCCGACCGCTATTCCCCCGGCGCTGTGCGCGTGGGTGGTTTTCATGAGTGTGCTGATCACACAACTCGGTGTGCCGGTGCCGGCCGCGCCGATGCTGGTTCTCGCGGGAACCATGGCCGCCGTCGGCGAGGTGTCCTACTCAAGCGTGTTTTTCGCGGCCGTGTGCGCCACCGTGCTGGCGGACGTCCTGTGGTTCACCACCGGTCGCTTGCGCGGCAGACGGATGCTGAACTCGCTGGTGCGCTTTTCGCTATCGTTCGACGCCGCGGTGCGTCTTGCGCGCAACGTCCTGGAACGCCATGGTGCGCCGATTCTCGCGTTGGCTAAATTCATCCCTGGTATTGGTCTGATCGCCGCACCGTTGCTCGGCACCACCAGCATCGATGCGCGTGTTTTCCTGTTCTGGGACATCGTGGGCGCCGCGTTGTGGGCAGGTGTCTGGCTGCTCGGCGGCGCGGCGCTGCACGACTGGATCGCCCAGGGCGTGCTGCTCGTGCGCCATAACGGCGCCACCGTATTCGACGTATTTGCTGTGGTGGCCGTGCTGTTTGTTGGCTATCGCTGGGTGCGACGATTTCAGTTTCGTCGTTGGCTGGCAGATATCCGCATTAGCCCGGAGCAACTGGACGAACTGATGAAGTCCAGCGCGCCGCCGCTTATCTTCGATGCGCGGCCGCCGGAAGTACGGACGAAGGAAGCGTATCGGATTCCCGGCGCGCGGGCCCTCGATCTCGACTCGCCAGAGCAGCTCGATGAGAAACTGCTTGGGCATCCGATCGTGGTGTATTGTGTCTGCCCGAATGAAGCGACGGCCAAGCGGATCGCCGCTCAACTGCGTCGAAAGAACATTCACCATGTCCAGGCGCTCAAGGGTGGTCTCGACGCGTGGGAGCGCCGCGGCTATCCGGTCGAGCCGCTGTCGGCGGATTTTCATGCACCGCACGACGAGGATGGCGAGTTCGATTCGGTGCTCGACAGCGAATACACAGTAAGGGCACGCGTGACGAAGTGATGCGCCTGCGCCTGCGCGCTGCACACGACGCTACACACAACATAACGATTCACGGGGCCCCCCATGTCCAGTACGCAACACCTCCATCTGCTCAATCAGCTTGCCGAGATGCCGGTATTTCTGGAGAAGGCGTTTGCCGGTATGTCGCGTGAACTGCTAGTTCGCATGGCTGCCGACGATAATTCACCGCTGATCGAGCATCTGTGGCATCTGAAAGATTGCGAAAGCGATCTGTATAGACCGCGCATCGAGCGCGTGCTGAACGAGGACCGGCCGAGTCTCTTGCCGATGGACGTCGAGACATGGGCTTTCCCAAACCGCAACACCTGTGTCACTATCTCGGACATGAGTCTACGTAACGTCCCATTCCGGTCGTACCATCATCACGGCAGCAGTCCGTTGCGCCGTGGTTCGTTATGTCTCATAGCAGCGAAGCCAGGAACCCACTGAGTTCCTCGCTCATGCGAAAACGACCAAGGCGCCTATGGCGCCTTTTTTTATTTCATCACCCTTTGGAGTTCAGTTATGACCATGATCCGTGGAACGCGTTTTATCGTAGGTGAAGAAGCAGCGCAAGCCCGTGCTTTGGAAAACCGCTTCCGGAGCTACCTTCATTGATGCCGGTGCGGAAGAAGCCATTGTTCCCGCGCTGTGGTCGCAAGATACGTTCGTGCAGAAAGCAGGCGGCAGCGAAATCATTGGGCAGATGTGGGCATTCCCGGACAAGAAAGGCCGGCCCTGTTGCCTGATTCCCGAGGTAACCGCGCTCTTTCAGGAGCGATGTCAGGAACTGCTCGAACGCCGCAAGGAACGCATGCTGTTTTACGTGGCGCGCTGTTACCGCTATGAGCGGCCCCAGGCCGGACGGTACCGCGAATTCGTGCAACTGGGCTTCGAGTACCTGTGTCCGAACCCGCAGCGCGCGCTCTTGCGCAGCCGTGAAATCGGTGCGGGCTTTCTCGATTCGCTGGGACTCGGTTACGCATTCGACATCGCTGCGAAGCGCGGCCTCAGCTACTACCTGAATGGCGAGGGCTTTGAGATTCGCTGTCCCGAACTCGGCGCGCAGCAGCAGGTGGCCGGTGGGGGCGCGTATCGGGAGGGTGCGGGCTTCGGTATCGGTGCAGAGCGCTTGTTGCTGGCGATGGGCATGCAAGGTCTGTCGGCTACCGCGATTGCCCCGTCCTAGTGCAGCCGCGCTAAAAAGGGATACAGAATTCGGGTTGCTGCAGGAGCACAGTTGAGCGACCCGCTGTACCCGCCCGTTCTGGTTACAACCGTAACGGAGCTCGAATTCGCTCGTCCTATTATGTGCGCCAGTTTGACGCACCCTCTGCGGTTGAGGAGGGTACCCCCCATTCGCGGAGACATGTGATGTACGCAGAGAGTATCGATAAATTCGCAAAGGTCGGCGCGCACAAGGCGTCGTCGATCGTACGCTCGCCGCTCGCTTTTCTGATCGGTGCGGCTATGGCCGGGGCCTATATCGGCTTCGGCGATATCCTGATGTTTTCGGTCGGCTCGCATGTCGATCCGGCTTATGTGCATTTGATCATGGGCGCGGTGTTCGCTTGCGCGCTGACCATCGTCGTGTTCGCCGGCTCGGATCTGTTCACCGGCACGGCCATGTACATGCCGTTTGCGGTGTTGCGCGGCGAGACGGGTGTGGGCGGGATGGTGCTGGTGTGGGTGGTGTGCTGGATCGGCAACCTGATCGGTTCGGTGGTGCTTGCGGTCATTCTGCATGCGGCGGGCGGCGGTGTACTGCTGACCGATGGCTCGGAAGTCTTCTTCAAGGCGGTGACCGCGAAGATGAGCGCGCCGGGTCTCGCGCTTTTCGCCAAGGGGCTGCTGTGTAACTGGCTCGTGTGCCTCGCCATCTGGATGGCGGCGCGCACCAATAACGATGGCGCAAAACTCGGTTTGATCTTCTGGCCGGTGTTCGCTTTCGTGGCAAGCGGCTTCGAGCACAGCGTCGCCAATATGTTCGTGTTCGCACTCGCATTGATCGGTGAGCATCCGGACAACATCACGTTGGCCGGTGCTGTGCACAACGAAATTTTCGTGACGCTCGGCAACCTTGCCGGCGGCTCGATTTTCATGGGGCTCGGCTACTGGCTGCAGGAAGGCGGAATTGGCCATCCGTCGAAGACCCGCCTGCCGGTTTCGGCAGGCAGCGCCCAGACCCACTGATGAACTGATCCGGGGCGGGCGCTACGCCCAATGCGCGCCGAGTGCGCAGCCCGCTGCCAGGATCAGCAGAACCAGCACCGTAATTGCGCTGTAGCGATAGTCTCGTTGCTGCAGAAACACGCAGAGCATCAGGATCAGGCGCAGCACCGGCAGGAGGATAAACAGCGCTATGCCGGCAGTGACGACCGGCATGCCGGGGGGTAGCGCTGACTGATGCAACACGGTGTGGAGATCCGGCAGCAGCAGAATCAAACCCGCGGTGATCATGAGAGACGCTATCCAGGTGCCGCCTTTTAGCAGTGCGGCGAGCCAGCGTTCGAGCGGCGTCATGGTCGAGGCGACGGTCGCAGGGGAGGTCGCGGCCGAACCCGGCGAACGCTGGCTCATACCGGCCCGCTCACGGCTTTGACGTGGAATGCTTCGAACAGCATCTGTGCTGCAAGCACAAGCAGGATCGCGACGAACATCAACCGCAGTTTGTCGTTCGACAGACGCATCAGCACTCGTGCGCCGAGCACCGCACCCGCCACCGAGCCGAGCGCAACCGGTCCGGCGATTGCGCTAACGATATCTCCGCGCAGGAACCAGGCGCCGGCGCTCGCAGCCGCCGTCACGCCGATCATGAAGTTGGAAGTTGCCGACGAGACCTTGATCGGCAGGCGCAACGTCGTGTCCATGGCGGGGATTTTCAGCACACCGCTACCGATCCCGAGCAGCGCCGAAATCAAACCCGCGCCGTACATCAGCAGCATGCCCATTGGCACACGTTGCACCCGATAGGGGACCTCACGGCCGAGTGCCCGGTCCGGATAGCTTGAATCGAGCGCAAGCGACGCGCTCCAGCCTGCCGCTGCAGCCGCGCTGGTGGCAGCCGCGACTGAAGAGGTGGCCGAAGCGCCGACGACCGGATCGCTGCGACGTACCAGCATCTGGCGTGCCGATACGAGCAGCACCAGCGCGAACAATAGAAACAGCGCGGGCACTGGAATGATCCCGACCAGCAGTACGCCGCACAGCGCACCCAA
>NZ_JAMFSB010000398.1 GCF_026225065.1 Paraburkholderia sp.
CGAGCCGTATAGGCTTCGACTTCGCGAATGAACCGCGCGAGCGGGCCATTCTCGTGATCCCGTTTCCAGACAAATTCGACGGGATAGGTCAGCGTCAGTTCGGGATGCGTGATGAGACGCGTCGCCGCAGGACAGCTATGCACCGACGTATCCGGCACGATCGAGTAACCGATGCCAGCCGCAACAAGACCGAGAATCGTCATCGTGTCGCCGCCGAGCTGGACGATGTTCGGCAAGAAGCCCGCTAGCTGGCACTGTCGAATCAGGAAATCGTAGTACGGCGGCGCGACATCGCGATCGAACCACACGCACGGTTGATCGGCAAGATCGGCCAGGCGTTGTGGCACGACAAACGGGCTGGACTCACGGCGCGGCACCGCAAGCCTAAGCCCACAACGAAATACCGTGACCGCCTCGAAACGCGGGTCACTCAGATCGCGCCAGCCAAGAAAGCCACCGTCGAGTCTGCCATCGGCCAGCGCCTCCAGTTGTTTCGCGGCGAGCGATGGTTCGACGCGCAATGACACATCCGGATGACTTTGTCTGAAGTTGTTGATCCGCGACAGGATGTCTGGATGCCAACCATATGTCGGCGAGACGCCAATCCGCAATGAGCCCGCACCACCCTGAGCGACACGCAGCGCGCGTTGCCTTGCCGATTCCATGTCGATCAGCAGTCGTCGCGCATCCAGTGCGAACTGCTCACCGGCAGCCGTGAGTTCGACGCCCTTCGCACTGCGCGAGAAAAGCGGCGCGCCGAGTTCATCTTCAAGATCGCGGATTTGCCGGCTCAATGCGGGCTGCACGATATGTAATCGACGCGCCGCCGCAGCGACGCTGCCCGAGTCTGCAACAGCAAGAAAATATCGAAGGTGCCGGATGTCCATGTTCTTCATGACGGAATGCGTGACGTCGAGCATGACAGATCAAAACTCGCCGTGAAAGCCGGAGTTACCCGCTGACGAGATTGTCAGCAGTGCCGTGTAATCCTTGCTGGCACTGAGTTGGCGTTGCCCTATGCCTCGAAGGTATAACCAGTATTTCTAAACAGTATGCCAACAAAGGTTCGCGTCGGAGTTAAGTTGGCGAGCAATCAACGACAGCAAGTTGCACTCACGGACTAACGCATGCTTAACGATCCACGCCTCACCGCCATCGAAGACGATCTGATCCGGATTCGACGCCATCTTCACGCCCATCCAGAACTTCGTCACGAGGAGCAGCAAACTTCCGCGTATGTCGCGGACCTGCTCACGAGATGGGGCATTCACGTTGAACGCGACATCGGCGGCCACGGTCTTGTCGGCGTACTGCACAACGGGCGCAGTACGCGTTTGATCGGACTGCGCGCCGATATGGACGCACTACCTATACAGGAGAACAATCGCTTTGCCTATGCGTCGCGTTTCCCTGGACGCATGCATGCATGCGGTCATGACGGGCATACAGCGATGCTGCTTGGTGCAGCGCGCTACCTCGCCGAACATCGTGATTTCGAGGGCACCGTCAATTTCATTTTCCAGCCTGCTGAAGAAGGCGGCGCTGGCGCACGAATGATGATCGAAGATGGCCTCTTCGAACGCTGTCCGATGGACGCCGTGTTTGGCGCGCACAACTGGCCTGGCATCGGAATCGGTCAATTTGCGTTGCGGCCGGACGCGATCATGGCATCGAGCAACACCTTTAGCGTCGAGCTAATCGGCTTCGGGTCGCACGCTGCACAACCGCACCGCAGCGTCGATCCTGTGATTGCAGCGACCTTGCTAACGCAGGCGTGGCAAACAATTGTGTCGCGCAATGTAAATCCTAACGCTGCCGCAGTCTTGTCCGTCACGGAAATTCACGCGGGAAACACCGTCAACGTGATTCCCGGACACGCGCGTCTGAAAGGAACCGTGCGCACATTCAGCGTCGACGTACTCGATCTGATCGAAAAGCGCATGAAGGAAATTGCCGACGGCATCGCCGCTGCATTTGGCATTCGCGCCGAGTTCGCGTTCGAGCGTATGTACCCTCCACTCGTCAATCATCGCAAGGAAACGGCATTTGCGGCGGACGTGCTGAGGACGCTCGTCGGTGCGGAGAATGTCGATGAAGCGATCGATCCACAAATGCCCTCGGAAGATTTTGCGTTCTATATGCAGCATCGTCCCGGCTGCTATGTCTTCATCGGCAATGGCGACGGCACAGAGCAAGGTAGCTGCGGATGCACGATTCCGTTGCATAGCGCCAACTACGATTTCAACGACGCGGTGCTCAAGCCCGGCATCGCATGGTGGGTGTCGCTTGCGCGCGCGTGGCTTCCTTTGCATGCTTGATAGCGATCCAGCGGATCGCAGCGGATCAAACATCCTGCTCTGCCGTTTCACGCAACTTGAAGAGTCCGACGACATCGACAAGACTCTGCGCGCGCTCGTTGAGCAATGAAGACGCCGCCGACGACTGCTCGACAAGCGCAGCGTTCTGCTGCGTCGCGCGGTCCATCTCGGCGACACTGCGGTCTATCTGACTGATCCCGACGCTTTGCTCGTTCATGGAGCCTTCGATCTCGAGGATGATGCGGTTCACGGACTCGATCTCTTTCACGGCTTCGCTGATGGTCGCGCCCGCTGCGTTCACAGTCTGTGCACCCGCCTGCACGTTCGTAGCCGATACGCCGATAAGGTTCTTGATCTCCGCCGCTGCCTTCGCGCTACGCTGCGCGAGGCTTCGCACTTCGGCTGCGACCACCGCAAAGCCACGTCCATTGTTACCCGCGCGCGCCGCTTCGACCGCCGCATTCAGCGCAAGGATATTGGTCTGGAATGCGATGCCATCGATCACGCCAATGATCTCAGTAATCGACGCCGATGAGCGCGATATTTCATCCATCGTCGCGACGACCTGGGACATCGCCACGCCACCGCGTCGCGCGACTTCGCTGGTCAACGACGTGAGACGACTCGCCTGCGTCGATGCGTCCACTGAAGTCCGGATGCTCGTGGTCAATTGAGTCAGCGCTGCCGAGGTTTCCTGCAAGCTGCTCGCCGACAGTTCTGTGCGATGCGACAGATCGCGATTGCCCGCTTCAATCTCGGTAGTAGCGGCCTTCATCGCCTCGACGTTGATGCGGACCTCCATCAACAGTGCACCGATCTTGTCGACGAAACCGTTGAACGCCGTCGCGATCTGCATGACTTCGTCGTTGCCGACGACCTGCAAACGGTGGGTCAGATCGCCCGTTCCGGACCCGATCACCGCCATTGCGTCACGTACTTCGCCAAGACGTCTGAATGATTTCGACGTGAGCCAGGCGGCGATGCCCACTGCGGCTAACGTCAGCGCGATCAACGCAGCGGTCATCGCGCGCAGCATGTCCCGCAAACCGGCGGTCGCTTCGTGTTCATCGAGTGCGACGACGAGATACCAGTCCGTGCCGTTCACCGCCTGCACTTTCAACAGCTTCGATGCGCCGCCGATATCGATCGCACGCAATTCGTGCTGGTCCACGAGTTGCGCGAGCGCATCGGCCGTCAGATCGGACGCGACTGCCGTCGATGGTTTGAGCGTCAGTGCAGCGTCCGGATGGGCAACGATCTGGCCATCCTTCGACACCACGAAAGCCAGGCTCGACGGCGTGGGATGCACTGCGTTCACGACATCGCGAATGCCGTCGAGCGTTACCGCTCCACTGACAACGCCGATCGCGTGACCATCGCGGAGCGTCGGTGCGGCAAACGAAACATAGGGAATGTGCGTCGATGCATCGGGATAAGGCTGGGTCACGACGAACTGGCCTTTCGCCATTGCAGTCGTGTACCACGGGCGCACAGTCGGATCGTAGCCAGGCGGCGTCTTGTTAGTCGAAAAAAACGTCTTGTCCGGCCAGCCCGCGGTCGCGACACCGAAGCCTCCGATGCGCGCCATCTGTGCGACGTAGCGCTGCGGATCGCCCGGCTCGGCGATCTCAGCGGTTTCGCTGACTGCGCGTTGTTTCGACTTCACCCATTGCACGATCGTCAGCGTGTTGCTGCTGGCGATTGCCGCCAGGTTTTCGGCAATCGAATCCATCATGTTGCTTCGAACGATGCTGTAGGTCACCCCACCTGATAACGCGAGCGCACCGACGACGGTCGCCGAGCAGATAACAAGGATCCTGGTGCGCAAAGAAGAAATCATGACTAACCCCATTGAACAGATGAGCACAGTTGCGTAGGCGCTGATGTGCGGATTCGAGCCACCGGCTATCGGCTTCCATTGCGCCCGCTATTCGAACTTTACGGCCCTCACCGCCCGAACTTTAGAAGTGCGAGCTATACCATTCAGGCATAGATGACGATTTATTTAGGTATTGGCCGCCAGAAACGATCCTCTCTACCATGTCTCCTGATTTTCAATGGTCTGGAAACCTAATGATTGAAAAGTGTCCTCCATCACCACGATGAATACAAAAAACACCGCTGTACCCACTACGCAGTGAACTTCCAGGAGATGTTTGAATGAAAAAGTCGCTTCTCTCGCTCGCCGCACTCGGCGCGTTCGCAGGTGTCGCACATGCGCAAAGCAGTGTGACGCTGTACGGCGTTGTCGACACAGGCATTCTCGTCAACAACAATGTCAAAGGTCTGCACCAGTACTCGCTTTCGCAAGGCACCTCGTCGCGCTGGGGCCTGAAGGGTACGGAAGACCTCGGCGGCGGCCTGTCGGCTATCTTCACCCTCGAAAACGGCTACGCCACGGCCACTGGCGCGCTGTCGCAGGGCGGCCTGGAATTCGGCCGTAAAGCCTTCGTCGGTTTGAGCAGCACGACGTTTGGTACGTTGACGGCTGGCCGTCAATACTCGGTCAGCAACGACCTGGTCTCGCCGTTTGCGTCGGGCGCTGACTGGGCGGATTCGGGCCTCGGTTATGGCACGCGCGCGAGCGACGTCGACAACATCGATACGTCGAACCGCATCCAGAACTCGCTCAAGTACGAAAGCGCGAACTACAACGGCCTGCAAGCGGGCGTGCTGTACAGCCTGGGCGGTGTGGCGGGCAGCTTCTCGCAGAACTCGGTGACGGACGCTGCAGTTTCTTATACGAACGGGTCGGTCAGCGTCGGCGCGGGCTACACGTTCGTGAAGGATCCGTATTACGCAACCTACGGCGATCAAGGCAACTCATCCTCGCCGACGACTGCGGCCACGGGTGCGAATGACAACATGAACAACAAGATCTACGGCGGCTACGCGTCGGCCGGTTCGCAGCAGATCATCGTGGCGGGCGGATCGTATGCGCTCGGCCCGGCAACCATCGGCCTGGTGTATTCGAACACGCAATTCCAGAACCTGGGTGCGGTCAACGCCGTCGGCGCGATTGCCGCTCCGAAGTACGACGGCGGTACGGCAACCTTCAACTCGGGTGAAATCAATCTGAAGTACCAGGTGAACCCGGCTTTGCTGCTGGCAGGCGCGTACATCTACACACACAACGGCGGCGCGGACAACCTGGGCAGCGCGAAGTACAACCAGTTCACCCTGGGCGCGATCTACTCGCTGTCGAAGCGCACTTCGCTCTACGCGACCGGTTTCTACGAAACGGCATCGGGTATCGACTCCACGGGCAAACAGGCGGTTGCCGACCTGTATAGCAGCGCCTACTCGGCTAACAACCACCAGCTCGCCGGTATCTTCGGCATCACTCACAAGTTCTAAGGAGGGACCGGCCGCTCAAGCGGCCGGTCTGTCAGGCAAACCTTTCATCAATCAGCGCTCGATCGTGGACGTCCTTGCTCCAGGCAGGTGACGTTGCCACGATGGTGTCTGCCGACCTATCAGGGAAAACCGGGCGTCCCAGACGCACCTGTCCGTTCGAGGAGTTGCTTCCCATGTTCCTTCGTATTCTCGCCGCGCTGCCGTTCATCGGCATTCTGCTCGGCGTGCCGTTCGTCAACCGTGTCGAGCCACTCGTGCTGGGCATGCCGTTCGTGCTTGCATGGATCGTCCTATGGGTGATCCTGATCTCGATCATCATGGCGATCGTCTACCGGTTCGATCCCACCAACCGTCAGACCGCCGTCGATACTGAAGAGGCCCGATCATGAGCAGCGCTCTCGTTATCATCGCCCTCTTCACGGCGTTCGCGCTGTTTCTCGGGCTGCGCGCCAAGCGCGGTCACGACATGAGTCTCGAACAATGGACCGTCGGCGGCCGCAGCTTCGGCACCGCGTTCGTGTTCCTGCTGATGGCAGGCGAGATCTACACCACCTTCACCTTTCTCGGCGGCA
>NZ_JAMFSB010000399.1 GCF_026225065.1 Paraburkholderia sp.
CCTTTCACTCGAAATCGACCTGCTGCGCTCGTTCGCCGTCATCGCCGAAGTGCGGGCGTTTAGTCGTGCGGCCATCCGGATCGGCCGGACCCAGTCTGCGCTGAGCCAGCAGATGAAGCGCCTTGAAGAAATCGTCGATCAGCCGCTGTTTCAGCGCACGGGACGTGGGGTCGTGCTGACGAATCCCGGCGAACGCCTGTTGGTGCACGCCCAACGCATCCTGCGTCTGCATGACGAAGCGATGGCCGATCTTTCCGGTAAAGGGCTGTCGGGCACGATCCGCTTCGGCTGCCCGGACGACTACGCCGCGGTGTTCCTGCCGCCGCTGCTCCGGCAGTTTTCAGCCCTGCATCCGCATGCCCAAGTGGAGGTCATGTGCGCCCCCACGCCACGATTGATCGAACAACTAGAGATGCATGCGTTGGACCTCGCCCTGATTTCGTTGCCGGAGGATGCGCCGAATGACGGCATCATTCGCCGCGAACCGCTGGTCTGGGTCGGCTATCCGGGACTGGATCCCGCGCACTTCGAGCCCTTGCCGCTGGCGCTTTCGGATCCGGACACGCTCGATCACATAGCGGCCTGCGAAGCGCTGCAACGCGCAGGCAGGGCTTACCGCATCGCCTGTGCGAGCAGCAGTCTTGCCGGCCTCACGGCACTGGTGCGCTCGGGGCAGGCCTTTGCCGTCATCACGCAGACGGCCGTCGCGCCGGATCTCGCCATACTCAATGGCGATCCTGCGCTTCCGCCGTTGCCCACCATCGCCATTACGCTCAGGTTCGAGCGCGAGCGCCCCTCGCCTCTGACCACGGTATTCGCGGAGCACATCAGGCTTACGCTGCCGTTGCTTTGATTGCTGGTCCTCGGGCGCATTACTGTTGGGCGTGCTTCGCTGCGTCTTCGATCACAGCCGCCACTTCCTTCGGACGCGATTCGTAGACCGAATGACTTGCGCCGGCCAGCACCGTGGTGTGGCTATGGGCGCGCTGGTAGTAGAAGCGTTCGAGATCCGGATTGATGATCTTGTCGTCAGCGGCCACGATGCCCCAGCTCGGCTTGGTGGTCCAGGCAGCGACCGTCATCGGCGCCGAGAAGACCTTCGCTGCCGTCAGGATCTGCGATTGCGCTTCGAACTGCGCTTGCTTGAGCGGCAGATCCGCAGCGAAGTCCTTGGGGAAGTCCGCCGGATTCAGGTACGTATAGCCGTCGTCGGTCTTCTTGATGGCGCCCGCCTGCTTCGATGTGTAGCTCGGATATTGCTTGCCCAGGTCCGACTCGTCTTCGCCGACAGCCGGCGCATGCGCGGCCACATACACGAGTCCGGCCACTTTCGGATCGACACCGGCTTCGGTAATGATCGAGCCGCCGTAGCTATGTGCGACGAGAATGGTCGGGCCGTCCTGCAGGTCGATCACGCGCTTCGTGGCCGCGACATCGTCGTCCAGCGAAGTCAGCGGTTCTTGCACCATGGTGACGTGGTAGCCATCTTTGGTGAGGATATCGTACACAGGCTTCCAGCCCGAGCCATCCACCCAAGCGCCGTGTACCAGAACAATGTTCTTGATCGGGGCGGTGGCAGGTTGTGTCTCCTGCGCCATCGCACCGGTCGATGCAAAAAGGCATGCAGACAAGGAAAGGATCGATGCTGCGATAGGTAAAACTTTCACGATCAAACTCCATTAATAAGGAAACCGAACTTTTTTAAAAATAGCTGGCTTGACCGGTAGGCATTCGCGACTGTGCGCCGTACTCGTCTATCAAGCCACCTACTTCTACGACTGGAACAACCGGCGATCCTGCGCAAGACAACCTATGGCGCAGGATCCTCGATGCATCACTTAGCTACCGAAGTACACGTTGCAGAAGCTGACCGGGCCGACGCAGGAGCCCATTGCCGTACGGGATGCCGCACCCGATGCCGAGCTACCGTTCTGGGCAACACCGCCGACTGCCTGGTTGGTCAGTTGCTGATCGTTCTGCGAAGCGATCTTTGCTTCAGCAGCCTGGATGTCAGCCGGGTAGTTGATGTCGTTTTGACCCGGGGTATATCCGGCCTGCTCGACACGAACGAGATCGGCACGAACTTCCGCACGGGTCACGGGTGCATCCGACTGGGCGAAGCTGAGAACCGGGGCGCCGAGCGTGGCAGCGGCGAGAGCGAAACCTGCGAGCATCTTGTACATGATTAAGATTCCTAATTAACGGTGAATTTAGTTGGCGGTTGAAACCGCCTTCGGGGTTGAGATAAACAGTCCGGCTTTGGCCTATGGCCTTGTACTGCGTCTACATAAGGGCGAACACAGGGTCTCAGGGTTTATTCCAGGATTTTTCGAAGCAACCTCTCAACGCCTCGTGGTCATCCCTCGCAATCCCTTGCTGGCTGGAGCCGGACATCAATTTCCTGCGACAGACGAATATTCGCGCAGGCACATCCCGGTCACCACCCATTTGCGACCAGTCGGCAATACATGGCGCGAAATGCTTCTGAGGGTCGCGAAACACCGCGTGCTGCGCACGCCAGTATTCCGGCGCCATCCGCAATCACGCTTCATTCATAACGAGGGAGTCCCCCAGGATCGATTCTTCGAAGAACCAGCAGGCCGCAAGCAGTTCACCGATACGCCGTTGCGTTTCTGCAAACGCTTAACGCCGGTTACACGTCAATCGTTAAGTTCTGTCCGGACCAGAGCTTTATGACGTGGTCTTAAGTCTGGCTTAATTTTCTCCTGCAACTATGGCACACAACATCCCCTGTTGAGCCGCCTGAACATCGGCGGCGTTTTTTTATCTGAGGGATGCTGTCGGCGCATCGCAAGATGTTGCGCACTCCTGCGAGGGAAGAACAGACCATGGTTGAAGATACGGTATTCGAACATCTGCGGGCCATGCCCGACCACGACTGGGTCCGCCAGATTCAATCCTGCACGGTCTCTGACCCATTGCAGCACCCATGGGGACGCTCCTACCGTCTGGTCGAATGGACGCTGAAGCACACTCCCGATTCCTGTCGGCGCGTGGTCCCCGCGGAAAGCACACCGCTTGAAATCGCTCAAGCCGTGGTGTCGCACGTTCCGGGGCGACGTTTTTGCCAGCACGGCGACAATTAACGGTAGCACGCGCTCGCAACACGCTTCGGCGTGAGGGCTGGATTGGCGTTGTCGAGGCAGGCGGCGGCAATCGACACGTACTCGCTGCCCGTCGCATCCACCGCGCCGCGACCGAAGGTGGCCGCTCCACAGGTCCGGCAGAACAGATGGTGGCCGCCGCCCGTGCCGAACTGATAGTCACCGAGTTCCGCTTCGCCCGCTAACAGGCGAAAATCCTCCGGCTTGACCAGCGTCTCCGAGACGCGCTGCCTCGCACAGATCCAGCAATTGCAACGGCGACGGCCGTTGTTCAGTTGACCGGTGTTCAGCTCGATGTCCGCCTCGAATCGCACTGCGCCGCAGTGGCAACTGCCGTGGTAGGTCTTTTTCATGGCTCAATCTCCGCAACCGCTGATGGGAAAGGCTTCTACGTGATGTTGAAGCTCATTCTAGGCAGGGGCTCCTGCCAGCGTGCTGTCAGGAGGGAAGCGGATCGTGCCGTTTTTACGCCTTAAGGCGCGCCTGCGGCAAATGCCAGTGCATCGTCCAGCCGGTCGTTGCCCCAGAACATCTCCGCAGCAACGAAGAATGTCGGCGCGCCGAAGATGCGCTGCGCTCGAGCCCGTTCGGTCTGTTCGCGTAATTTCAGCTTGTTGGCATCGGTAAGCGCGTCGGCGATGATCTTTTGCGCCGGCAAATCCAGACGCTCCAACACCTCGCCCACCGCCTGCGGCGAATCTATCTCGCGGTCTTGCGCGAAATTCAGCTGCATGACTTCGCGGCAGAACGCACCGATCCACGGCTCATGAGCCCCGAGCGTCGCCACACGCAATGGCAGCAACGCACGGCGTGGAAAGGCCGACGGTTTGCGCCACGGGACGGCGTATTTTCTGCACTGCCGCTCCATGTCCTGCCAAACGTACTCGCCTTTCTCCTTCTGCACGACGAACGGCGACGTTTCGTAGCCCAAGGCCTGCAATACGGGGCCGAGCAGAAACGGCTGCCAGCGAACCCGCACATGATGCATGGCCGCTTGCGATTCAATGCGCATCACGCTGAGGTAACTGTAGTTGCTGGCGAAGTCGAACCAGAAATCGATCTCCTGCGTGCTTTGGACAGATACAGCGGTATTCATCCGGAAAACTCTCCTGGTTATAGACAACAAGGCAGCGCAGGCAACCTGAACGGGAGATTTCAAAAGCCTACAAATGCCACACAACGCCACGAATTTGCAATCGTTGACAGTCGTTTCATGTGCTTCGGCCTATGATCGCGCCATCAACTCATGACGTATATGGATATCGCAATGGCCTACCCATATGACCTTCTGACCGCAGCCTGCCTCTTCATCATCGTCGTATCTTCGTCGATCCTGCTGGCGCTGTCCTGACTGCCCCTCGCTGGCACCGTCCTCACACGGAATCGCCAGATCAGCGACAATGGATTGGCTAACCTGCCGTCCATACCTACATTCGAGCCGCGCACGCCCCCTTCTCGCTCCTGCAGCGACTCGACGCGCCTTGTGTCCTCAGGCGCCGCTTCCGGCCGGTCGCCGTACACGGCGAAGATAAGCCGAACCGGTCAGGCACGCTAATAGCAACCATCACCCTTATGCTGCCCGCGGCGCACCACGCCGCCCGGCAGATTCACTCTTTTTGCCTCTGCAAAACGAACAGGAGCTTCCCAAATGATGAATCGAGACAACCCCGTCTGGCTGATCACTGGCTGTTCCACAGGCTTTGGCCGCGAACTGGCGAAACTCGTGCTGGAGCGCGGCTGGCGCGCAGTGGTCACGGCGCGTGACGCGTCGAAAGTCGCGGACATTGTCGAAGGTCACGGCGATCGCGCCCTCGTGCTGCCGCTCGATGTCACCAAGCGCGCACAGATCGATCATGCCGTCGCCCAGGCCAAAGAGCATTTCGGCCGTATCGACGTGCTCGTCAATAACGCCGGCTACGGCTACCTGGCCGCCATCGAGGAAGGCGAAGACGCGGCCGTACGCGAGATGTTCGAGGCGAACGTGTTCGGCCTCATCGACACCACCAAGGCCGTGTTGCCGGTGATGCGCAAGCAGCGCAGCGGTCTGATCGTCAACGTGTCGTCGATTGGCGGCCTCGCCAGCTTTGCCGCGACCGGCTATTACCACGGCACCAAATATGCGGTGGAAGGCATCTCCGAGTCGCTGGCGACCGAAGTCAAGCCGCTCGGCATCGACGTGCTGATCGTCGAGCCCGGCCCGTTCCGCACCAACTGGGCGGGGCCGTCGATCAAGCAATCGGCGACGCAGATCGAGGATTACGCGGCCACCGCCGGCGAGCGCCGCAAGCAGACTGCCGCCCGCAGCGGCAATCAGGCGGGCGACCCGGTACGGGCCGCGCAGGCCATCATCGACGCCGCGCTGTCCGACACGCCACCGTTGCGTCTGCTGCTCGGCAAGGCCGCGCTCGAACTGGCCCGCAAGAAGCTCGACTTCCTGCGCAGCGATTTCGACGCGTGGGAAGCGACCACCGTGGGCGCGGACTTCCCGGAAGGGACGAAGTAGAGGGTTTTTATCCGGGCACGGTGAGCGCCCTGTGCCCAACGCTCAGTGCTCAGATCAACCCGAGTGTCGACGCCTTCAACGTAGCGGCGGCCCGGGTTGAGCATTCGAGCTTGCGGAACACGCTTTCCACATGCGTGCGCACCGTGCTTGGACTCATCTGCAAGGCACGGGCAACTTCCTTGTTGCTCTCGCCCAGACTGATGTGCCGCAGTACCTCGGACTCACGCGGGGAAAGTGGCGACACCCGCGCCGGCCGGGCGCGTGCGGCAGTGCCCGGCTCCTGACCGTCCTGCTCGCATGACAAAAGCGCGTGGACCGCATCGGCATCGAAGCGCCCCTGGTTCACCTCCTCGTTGATCAAGGCAGCCGCATCGCCGACGGATAACGCAGCGCGCCATGGACGCGGCGAGCGCAACGCCACCCAGCATGCCGCAGC
>NZ_JAMFSB010000400.1 GCF_026225065.1 Paraburkholderia sp.
AGGAAGGTCAGGAACTGATCGTCCAGGTCGAAAAGGAAGAACGCGGCAATAAGGGCGCTGCTCTCACCACCTTCATTTCGCTGGCAGGCCGCTATCTGGTCCTGATGCCGAACAACCCGCGCGGCGGCGGCGTGTCGCGCCGGATCGAAGGTGACGACCGTCAGGAACTGCGCGAAACCATGGCGCAGCTGCAACTGCCGGAAGGCATGAGCATCATCGCGCGTACGGCCGGTATTGGCCGTTCCGCCGAAGAACTGCAGTGGGACCTGAACTACTTGATGCAACTGTGGCGCGCCATCGAAGCTGCGTCGCAAAGCGGTTCGACCGGTCAGCCGATGCTGATTTATCTCGAATCGAGCCTGGTGATCCGCGCGATTCGCGACTATTTCCAGCCGGATATTGGCGAAATCCTCATCGACACCACCGAAATCCATGACCAGGCCCGCGCCTTCATGGATATCGTGATGCCGGATAATGTCAGCAAGGTGAAGCGGTATCACGATGACGTGCCGCTCTTCTCTCGCTTCCAGATCGAACACCAGATCGAAACGGCGTACTCGCGCACGGTGCCCCTGCCCTCGGGCGGCGCCATCGTGATCGACCACACCGAAGCGCTGGTGGCGATCGACGTAAACTCGGCCCGCGCCACCAAGGGCGCCGACATCGAGGAAACGGCTGCGCGCACCAACCTCGAAGCCGCCGACGAAGTAGCCCGCCAGTTGCGTCTGCGCGACCTGGGCGGCCTGATCGTGATCGACTTCATCGACATGGAATCGGCCAAGAGCCAGCGCGAAGTCGAACAACGCCTGAAAGATGCGCTCAAGCACGATCGTGCGCGCGTCCAGATGGGCAAGATTTCGCGCTTCGGCCTGATGGAACTGTCGCGTCAGCGTCTGCGTCCGGCCCTGTCGGAAGGCAGCCATGTGACCTGCCCGCGCTGTAACGGCACAGGCCACATCCGCGATACCGAGTCGTCCGCGCTGCAAGTGCTGCGGATCATTCAGGAAGAAGCGATGAAGGAAAACACCGCGGCAATCCATTGCCAGGTGCCGGTCGAAGTGACCGCCTTCCTGTTGAACGAGAAGCGCGCCGAAATCAACAAGATCGAGTCACGTTTCAAGGTCAATGTCGTCCTGATCCCGAACAAGCATCTCGACACGCCGCATTACAAGCTCGAGCGCCTGCGTCACGACGATGCGCGCCTCGACGAGCCGCGTGCTTCGTGGAAGATGGCCGAAGAAGCGGCTCGCGAGCTGGAATCGGAAACTGGTTACAGCAAGCGCACCGAAGAAGTGAAGCCGAAGCAGGAAGCCGCGGTCAAGGGCATCACGCCTGAAAAGCCGGCGCCTAGCGCTCCGGTTCGCCCGGTCGCTGCGGCTACGCCTGCGCCTGTGGCAGTGACGCCGGCGGGCGGCGGTTTCATTGGCTGGCTGAAGAAGCTGTTCGGCGCAGCGCCCGCGGCGCCTGCACCGGTCGCACCGGCACCCGTCGAGCAGACGGCGCGTCCGGCACGCGGCGATCGTCCGGAGCGCGGTGAGCGCACGGGCGAGCGCGGCGGCGACCGTCGTAATAACCGCCGCGGCGGCGCAAGCGGCCGTGATGGCGCGGCGCGCAGCGAAGCAGCTGCGGTTGGCGGCCGTCAAGGCCAGCCGTCGCAGCGTCGTGACGAACGTGAAGGGCGCGAAGGACGTGAAGCCCGCGAGGGTCGTGAGCCGCGTGAAGCACGCGAATCGCGCGAGCCGCGTGAGGGTCGCGAGCCCCGCGAAACACGGGAACCGCGTGGCAACCGTGAGCCGCGCGAGAGCCGCGAACCGCGCGCCGAGCGTGAAGGCCGTGACAACCGTGGCGAGCGCGGTCAGGAACGCGCAGACCGCGCCGAAACCGTGGAAAGCGCACCGCGCGCCGAGCGTGGTGAGCGCCAGGAACGCGGTGAACGTCGCGATCGCGGTGATCGTCCGGAACGCGGCGAGCGTCGCAAGCAACCGGAAGGAGCCGAAGCACTGAGCCAGGAAGAAAACCAGACCGAACTGCTGACGCAAAACCAGGCAGGTAACCTTGAAGGCGGCGCCCCCGTCGATCAGGAAGCCGTGGCCCGTGAAGGCGAAGAGCGTCGTCGTCGCCGTCGCGGTCGTCGTGGCGGCCGTCGTGAGCGTGAAGAAGAAGGCGTGAACGGTAACGTCAACGCCGAAGGTGTCGAGTCTGTCGAAAGTGCGGAAGAGGAAGGTGAGACGGTCAGCGCAACAGTCGACGCGCCGGCTCAGCAGCCCCGTCACGAAGCGCCGGCAAGCGCGCCGGTCGAAGTGGTCGTCGCAGCGGTAGCAACGGAAACCGCGGTCGTCACCGAACTGCACGCTGCAACCGAAACGCCGGTTCTGGCCGCCGAACAGGCCGCCAAAACGGAGGCTTTCGTGCCGGTCGCAGAAGCAGCCGTGCCCGAAGCGCAGGTAGTCACGCAAGCTGAACCGGCGCCGGTTGTATCGGCACCGGCCGCGCCCGTGGCTCCTGTAGTGCCGGTCGCAACCGAAGCCGCACATGACACCGCAAGCGCTGCCGTCGAAACGACGAGCGCAGCACCTGCGGCGCCGGTGTTCCAGGCACCGGTTCACGAAGCGCCAGCGGTTGAAGCGCCCGTGCAGGCACCGGCAGCGGTTGAGCACGCTGCAGCAGAGACGTTCGCAGCCGAGCCGGTCGCCGTTCAGGCGCCGGTCGTGGAAGCAACGCCGGCAACCTCGGTCGCTCCGGCGGTCGTGGTTGCTGCACCGGTGGAAGCACAGCAGCCGGTGGCCGAAGCAGCGCCGCAAGCCGTATCGGCAGCCGAAGAAGTAGCAGCACCGGCCGCGCCGCAACCTGCGGTTGAGCCTGTGCAGGCTGTCGAACCGGCACCGGTCGCCACAGCAGCGCCTGTCGCGCCGCGCGACAACGGTCTGTCGCCGGAAGCTCTGCAGCCGGTGCTGGAAAGCGCCGGCCTGGTGTGGGTCAACACCGACACCACCAAGCTGCGTGCCGCGCAGGAAGCCGCTGCGCAAGTTGCGAAGCCAGTGCGCGCGCCGCGCGAGCGCAAGCCACAGCCGGCCACCGACAATGCGCCGATGCAGCAGGTCGAAACGGCGAAACACCCGCAGTAAGCCGCCACACCGGGCGCTGCCAGCGCCCGGCTATCCAGAAAGCCCGCCCTCCCCGGCGGGCTTTTTGTTTGGCTGAATGCGGGTATTCGTTCCATGTGGGTGGGCGGGCGTTCCGCTAAAATGGAAGTCTGCACCCCAACTGAAGCAATCCATGTCCCGACGCATCATCCCTGTTGCCGATGTCAGCGCGGTGCCGGTCATCACCGGCCCCGTGCAGACGCCCAACGGCGTGCTGCGCGATACCTTGTCGCGCCCGCTGCGGGATCTGCGCATCTCGGTGACGGATCGGTGCAACTTCCGCTGCGTCTACTGCATGCCACGCGCGGTGTTCGACAAGGACTACGGCTTCCTGCCGCACAGTGCGCTGCTGAGCTTCGAGGAAATCGAACGCCTCGCGCGGCTTTTCGTCGCACATGGCGTAGAAAAGATCCGCCTGACGGGTGGCGAACCGCTGCTGCGCAAAAACCTGGAATACCTGATCGAACGGCTCGCGAAGCTCACCACGCCGGAAGGCCGGCCGCTCGATCTCACGCTCACCACCAACGGTTCGCTGCTCGCCCGCAAGGCGCGCAGCCTGAAAGACGCCGGGCTGACGCGCGTCACGGTCAGCCTGGACGCGCTCGACGACACGCTGTTTCGCCGGATGAACGACGCGGACTTCGCGGTAGGCGACGTTCTGGAGGGCATTGCCACCGCCCAGGCGGTTGGCCTTGCGCCGGTCAAGGTCAACATGGTGGTCAAGCACGGCACCAACGACGCGGAAATCGTGCCGATGGCACGCCACTTCAAAGGCTCGGGCTGTGTGCTGCGCTTTATCGAGTACATGGATGTGGGCACCTCGAACGGCTGGAACATGGCCGAAGTGCTGCCGTCCGCCGAGGTCGTGGAAAGGATCGGCGAATACTTCCCGCTGGTCCCGCTCGAAGCGCACAGCGCCGCCGAGACCGCGCAGCGCTGGGGCTATGCCGACGGCAGCGGCGAGATCGGCGTGATTTCGAGCGTCACCCGGGCGTTCTGCGGTGCCTGTACACGAGCCCGGCTCTCGACGGAAGGCAAGCTGTATCTGTGCCTGTTTGCTTCCGCGGGACACGACCTGCGTGCGCTGGTGCGCAATGGCTCGACCGACGCGGAGATTGCCTCCGCGCTCGCGCATATCTGGCAGGCCCGCGGCGATCGCTATTCCGAACTGCGCGGCAGCAGCGCAGCCGTCTCGCAATCGCTCGACGAGCGCCGCGTCGAAATGTCGTACATCGGCGGCTGAGGCTGTCTTGCCTGCCGCACTCAACCTCCTGCCCGCCAATCTGACCGGCCTCGTTCTCGCCGGCGGCCGCGGCACGCGCATGGGCGGTATCGACAAAGGGCTGCAACTCTTGCACGGCGAAGCGCTCGCTTTGCACGTCATGAAGCGACTCGCCCCGCAGACCGGATCATTGCTCATCAGCGCCAATCGTCATCCCGAGGTCTATGCCGCGCTCGGCTCACCATTTGGCGCGAGCGTCATAGCCGACAGCGTGGCGGACTTCAGCGGTCCGCTAGCGGGCCTGCTAGCCGGCTTACGCGCCGCCCGCACGCCGTTCGTGGTCAGCGCGCCGTGCGACTCACCCGGACTGCCCGCCGATCTCGCCGCGCGACTGGCGCAGGCCCTCGATGCACAACAAGCCGATATCGCCACCGTCACCACCGTCGACGCGCACGGCGAGACGTCGATTCACCCCGTCTTCGCGCTGCTGCGCACCAGTCTGGCTGACGACCTCTCTGCCTTTCTGCAAGCGGGTGAACGTAAGGTCCGCGCGTGGTACGCGCGCCACAAGACGGTCGAAGTCGCCTTTCCGGATGAGCGCGCGTTTTACAATATCAACTCTTTACAAGAACTGGCCGACCTTGAACGCCATTGAGACGTCGTTCAGACGTCAACGAGGTTGCAGCCGTTGTTCTGCTCCGGACGCACGGCGGTCACCGAATCCAGCCGACCGCATCCGGCCGCGACGCCTCTCCATTCATGACCACGCTTAACGAATTTTCCAGCTGCGTCGCGCAGTACGACCCTCAGGCGATGCCGGTCTCGGCCGCGCAGGCGATCGTGCGGCAGTGGGCCACGCCCGTCAGCGCGGTCGAACACGTGCCCCTGCACGACGCGCTTGACCGCGTGCTGGCGGCAGACATCGTGTCGCCCAGCGATGTTCCCGCGCACGACAACTCGGCGATGGACGGCTACGCGTTCCGCAGCGCTGCGCTCGCCAGTCAGGTAGACAGCGTTGAACTGACGCTCGCCGGCAAGGCGCTGGCTGGTCACCCGTTTGGCGGCGCGGTCGCGGTAACCGAGTGCGTGCGGGTCATGACGGGCGCCTCGATGCCGGCGGATTGCGATACGGTCGTGCCGCAAGAACTCGTCACACGCAGCGGCGAGACGATCCGCTTTGCCGCCAGCGCCGTGCGCGACGGCGCCAACCGGCGCCTCGCCGGCGAAGACCTGGCGCGCGGCAGCGCTGCGCTGCGAGCTGGCCGGGTCTTGCGCCCGTCGGACCTCGGACTGATAGCCTCGCTTGGTATCGGAGAAGTGCCGGTGCGCAGACGTCTGCGAGTCGCGTTTTTTTCGACCGGCGACGAACTGCGTTCGCTCGGCGAGCCGCTCGACCCCGGCTGCGTCTACGACAGCAATCGTCACACGCTGTTTGCCATGCTGCAGCGGATGAACATCGACGCGCTCGACCTCGGTGTCGTGCGCGATCAGCCGGCCGCGCTCGAAGCCGCCCTGCGCAGCGCCGCAGCCAGCGCCGATGTGGTCCTGACCTCGGGTGGCGTCTCGGTCGGCGAAGCGGACTTCACCCAGCAGTTATTGCAGACCTTCGGGGACGTGGCGTTCTGGAGTCTCGCCATGCGCCCAGGACGCCCGCTTGCGTTCGGCCGCGTCTGGTCGGGTGAACGGCCCGGTCTCGGCCTGCCCGCGCTATTCTTCGGCCTGCCGGGCAATCCGGTCGCGGTGATGGTGACGTTCTATCAGATTGTGCGCGAAGCACTGGTGGTGATGTCCGGCGCCACGCCGCAACCGGCGGCGCTCCTGCAGGCCACGAGTCGCGAGCTCATCCGCAAGCGTGCGGGGCGCACCGAATTCCAACGCGGTGTCGCGACGCGCGATGCGCGCGGCCAATGGCATGTCACGCCGACCCCCTCGCAAAGCTCGGGGGTCCTCAGTTCCATGAGCGAAGCCAATTGCTTTATCGTGCTCGAGCACGAACGCTCTGACATCACGGCTGGCGAAAGCGTCGATATCATGCTGTTCGACGGGCTGATCTGACACGCCCGGCTACTGCTCACCCTCAACCCTTACCCTCACAACGACCAACGGGTTTGACTTAAATGAGAAAACAGATCTCGTTCATCGCGCCGGGACAGACCGCCAAGGCGCTGATCCTGGTGTATCTGACCTTCAGCGTGCCTATCGTGCTGCTCGGCGTGCTGGTCGCGTTTATCCGCTACGGTTCGGTCGAGCTGAGCACCGTGTTCAGCGCGCTGCTGCTGAACGCGATTCTTGGTTTCGTGCTGCTGTGGATC
The DNA here is from genome assembly GCF_026225065.1 of Paraburkholderia sp. Taxonomy (GTDB): domain Bacteria; phylum Pseudomonadota; class Gammaproteobacteria; order Burkholderiales; family Burkholderiaceae; genus Paraburkholderia. The sequence goes on from NZ_JAMFSB010000400.1 coordinate 6,678, forward strand.
GCCTGCCATGCCTATAACTGGGTCGCATCGCGGTTTGGCGGCATCGAAATCCAGTTGAGCGACGTTCAAGAGGAAGCTTAATGGCCGCCACCATTCGTGCCGCAACAGCCACCGACGTGGGCGCCATTTTTTCGTTGATGTTCGAACTGGCTGAGTTCGAAAAACTCACGCATCTGTTCGTCGCCACCGAAGCGGGCGTGCATGATGCGCTGTTCGGCGCGCGGCCCTCGGCGGAAGCCATGGTCGCGCAAGAAGAAGACGGCCGCATCGTCGCGTATGCGCTGTTCTTCCATAACTTCTCGACCTTCCTCGGCCGGCGCGGACTGTATCTGGAAGATCTGTATGTGCAACCGTCGCAACGCGGCACGGGTCTGGGCACCCAGATGCTGCGCCAACTGGCGGCGTTGGCCGTCGAACGGCAATGCGGCCGGTTCGAGTGGACCGTGCTCGACTGGAATCAGCCGGCCATCAGCTTCTACGAGAAGATGGGCGCGACGGTGTTGCCGGATTGGCGCGTGGTGCGCATCACGGGTGATGCACTAGAGGAATTGGCCGGAGCGGTGGCGGTAAAGGCTGGGTAAAGCCCGACCTCCCTACTCGTCCGCATCCGCGCCAAGCAGCGCATCTCCCAACAAGCCACTCGCCTGCTCTCCCGGCAGCGCTTCGACGTCGCGCAGCTTGCGGTTCATCATGCGCGTACGCGTTTCCGCAGCTTCGATCGAACGCGTCACCGTTTCGAGCTGCGACTTCGTCTTCGCCAGCACGTCGCCGAACTTGCCGAACTCCGTTTTCACCGCGCCGAGCACCTGCCACACTTCGCTCGAGCGCTTCTCGATGGCCAGCGTGCGGAAACCCATCTGCAGACTGTTGAGCAACGCGGTAAGCGTGGTCGGTCCGGCAATCGTCACGCGGTAGTCACGCTGCAGCGTGTCGGTGAGACCCGGCCGGCGCAAAACCTCCGCGTAAAGCCCTTCGGTCGGCAGGAATAGCAAGGCGAAATCGGTGGTGTGCGGCGGCGCGACATACTTCTCCGAGATCGCGCGGGCCTCGGCACGAATGCGCCCCTCCAGCGCCCGCGACGCTTCTTCGACCGCCACCGGATCACCGCGCTCCTGCGCCTCGATCAGGCGTTCGTAGTCCTCACGCGGAAACTTGGCATCGATCGGCAGCCATACCGGTACCGCTACACCCTCCGGATCCTGACGGCCCGGCAACTTGATCGCGAATTCGACCCTGTCAGCGCTTTTCGGCACCGTTGCAACGTTCTTCGCGTATTGATCTGCGGTCAGCAACTGTTCGAGCAAGGCCTCAAGCTGCACTTCGCCCCACGTGCCGCGCGTCTTGACGTTGGTCAGCACCTTTTTCAGATCGCCAACGCCCGCGGCCAACGTCTGCATTTCTCCCAGCCCGCGATGTACCTGCTCCAGCCGGTCCGAGACCTGCTTGAACGATTCGCCCAGGCGCTGCTCGAGCGTGGCGTGCAGCTTCTCGTCGACTGTGCGGCGCATCTCTTCGAGCTTGGTCGCGTTGTTTGTCTCGATGTCCTTCAGACGTTGTTCGATCGTCGTGCGGATTTCGCCAAACCGGCGATCGTTCGATTCCGTCAGTTGCCCGAGCTGCAAGGTCAGCGTCTCACCGAAACGCTTAAGCGTTGCACCCTGCTCGTCGCGCGCCTGCTGGGCCTGCTGCTGCAAGCTCAGCCTGACCGCTTCGAGTTGTTGCGCGTTGGTTTCGGTCAGCCTGACGAGTTGCTGCGCGAAGCCATCGATCTTGCCGTTCTGCAGCGTTGTCATGCTCGTGAACTGCGCGGCAAGCGTCTGCTGAAATTGCGAGAAGCCGCCGTTCAGTTCGGTTCGCGAGACGCGGGCGGTCTCCTTGATCTCGCTGCGCAGCTCGCGCTCGATCCGCTCGGACGCATGCGACTGCCCTTGCGCCGCCGAGCCAATGTGATCGCCTAGCTGGTCGAGCTGCGCCTGCAGATCACTCTGGCGGCCACCACGCATCAATACGAGCAAGGCGATCACCAACGCGACGGCCAATACCACGACCGCCGCGGGCAACAACAACGTCATCATGAACGCGCCTTGCCGATAACATCCGGATTGATGGCGCTCGGCGGATGCCCTGCATTCGGACCCTCACCCAACCCCGCGATCAGATTATCGGCAGCGAGATTGGCCATGGCGCGCCGGGTCGCTTCAGTCGCGCTTGCGATGTGTGGCGTCAGCACGACATTCGGCACGGTCAGCAGCGCCGGGTTCAGGTTCGGCTCGCCTTCGTAAACATCGAGACCCGCCGCTGCGATCTGCTTCGCACGCAGCGCCTCGGCGAGCGCGGCATCGTCGACGATGCCGCCGCGCGCGATATTGGTCAGCGTCGCAGTCGGCTTCATCTGCGCGAGCTCCGCTGCGCCGATCGTGTGATGATTTTCCTGCGTATAGGGCAGCACCAGGACGACGTGGTCGGCTCGCCGCAACAAATCGGCCTTCGACACATACTCTGCGTTCAGCTCGGCTTCGATCGCGGGCGCGACCCGCGAGCGGTTGTGATAGATCACCTGCATGTTGAAGCCGCGGGCGCGGCGCGCCAGTGCCTGGCCAATGCGGCCCATGCCGATCACGCCGAGCGTCGAACCATAAAGGTCGGTACCGAGAAAGCCGTCGTACGACCACTTCTGCCACTTGCCGGCGCGCAGCCAGTGCTCTGACTCGGCGATCCGGCGCGCCGTCGCCATCATCAGCGCCCAGCCGAAATCGGCAGTGGATTCGTTCAGAACGTCCGGCGTATTGGTGCCGAGCACGTTCGCCGCGTTGAACGCGGCCATATCGAAGTTGTTGTAGCCGACTGCCATATTCGACACCACTCGCAGCCGCGGCGCTGCCGCCAGCGCGGCCGCGCCGATCGGGTCACCGGCCGTCAGTGCGCCGTCTTTATCGGCAAGCCGCTGCGTCAGTTCGTCGGCGGGCAGCACTTCGCCGTTGTTCCAGTCAACCTCGAAATACTGTTTGAGGCGTTCGATCACGTCCGGAAAAATCGGACGGGCAACCAGGATCTTCTGCATTGCAATTCTCCGAATAGTGCAGCGGGACCACCTGTGGCCGTGCTGCAGTCAACTGTCATCAATGGCTCTAAAAGCTAAAAGAACAGCCAGGCCGTCACGAGAAACACCGGCACCAGAATAACGACGGACCAGCCCAAATAAGCAAAAAAGCTCGGCATGCGCACGCCGCGCGACTCCGCAATCGCCTTCACCATGAAGTTCGGCGCGTTGCCGATATAGCTATTCGCGCCCATGAATACCGCGCCGGCGGAAATCGCAGCCAGCGTGGTGGCGCCCTTCGTCATCAGCGTTTGCGCGTCGCCGCCGGCCAGATTAAAGAACACCAGATAGGTAGGCGCGTTGTCAAGGAACGACGACAACAGGCCCGTGGCCCAGAAATACATCGCATCGCGAGGCTGGCCGGACGCGTCGTTGACCAGATGCACGAGACCCGCGAACGCACCTGCCTCTCCCGCGCGCAGAATCGTGATGACCGGCGCGATCGTCACGAAGATGCCGGCAAACAGTTTCGCCACCTCTTCGATCGGCGCCCAGTTAAAGGCGTTGCCTTCGCGCGCCGTGCGCGGCGTCACCGCCAGCGAGAGCAACGTGACGCCGATCAGCGCCACATCGCGCAGCGCGTTTTGCAGTGCGACGTGCGTGCCGAAGACGTCGAACTCTATGCCCGGCTTCCACAGGCCGCTCATCAGCACGAGCGCAATCACCAGGCCGAGCAGCGCGAAATTGATCTTGCCGTCGATGCCGAGCGGCGGCGTGTCGGGCGTGGGATCGAGAAACGGCGAACGCTCTTCTTCACGGCGATGGTAAAAGTACGAATCGAGCGCGTAGAAGATCACAAGCAGGACGCCGCACACAAACAGCATCGGCAAAGCCAGATGCACGGTCGTCCAGAAAAAGCCCACGCCGTTGAGAAAGCCGAGAAAGAGCGGCGGGTCGCCGAGCGGTGACAGCGAGCCGCCCGCGTTAGCGACGAGGAAAATGAAGAACACCACCACGTGCACGACGTGCTTGCGATTGTCGTTGGCGCGCAGCAGCGGCCGGATCAGCAGCATTGCCGCGCCGGTCGTGCCCATGATGCTGGCGAGTGCCGTACCAAGGGCGATGATCGCCGTATTCATGCGTGGCGAACCATGCAGATTCCCGCGCACGCAGATGCCGCCCGCCACCGTATAAAGCGCAGTCAATAGCACGATGAACGGCACATACTCTTCGAGCATGGCGTGAACGAACGAGCCGAACGCTACGCCGGCGCCGAACATCACGGCAAACGGCACGAGAAACAGGATGGCCCAGGCCGCCACGATCTTGCCGAAATGGTGATGCCAGAAAGTCGGCGCGATGAGCGGGAACACGGCAATCGACAGCAACACGCCGGCAAATGGCGCGCTCCACCATGCCGACAGGGTTGCGCCATCCAGCGTCGCGGCCGACGCGCTTTGCGGCCCAAGCGCCATTACGGCGACGAGCACGATGCTCGTCCACACGGCATGTCGCTTCATGTCCGCACGACGATCGCATGCACCCGATACGGCCCGTGTGCCCCGAGCACAATGGTCTGCTCGATATCACCGGTACGCGACGGCCCCGATACGAAGTTGACCGCGCGCGGCAGTTCGCCCCGTTCGGCGCGAATCAGGTTGAACGCGTCTTCATGACCGGCGACGATGCGCGAAGCCGGCACGATCGCAATGTGCGTTTCGGGGAGCAGACCGGCGGACGCATAGGTCTCGGGTCCCGACAGCAGCACCAGCGTGCCAGTCTCCGCCGTTGCACAGAAACAGCCGGTGATACCGACCACGTCGCCATCTTCCGGTTTGCGAAATTCGATGGTGAGACCTGCTTCGGTCCAGTCGAGGTCTTGCAGCGTTTGCCAGGCAATGGCCTGCAGCGGCAAGCCGTGCTGCGTGAGATAGCGGAGCACAGCAGCCGGCACATCGCTCAAGGCGTCGACGCTCTCGACGGTGGTGGACAGCTTCTGCGCTTCGTCAATAAAGCGTACGGCCAGGTCTTCCGGCATAGGTGGCCGTGGGCCTTGCGGATGTCGTGCGAGATAGTCGGCAGCGGCCTCGCGCTCGGATTCGTCCGGCTCGGCTTCGCGGCCTTGGGCTGCGCGGATGCGCGCCAGGATGTTACGGCGGGCGATCGATGTATCCATGTGGGCCAAATCCTCGCGAGTGTCTCGTTTCTTTCGATAGCCGTGCGGCAGGCAGGCATCGCGAGAATTATACCGGCCACCCTGTGCGCAGACACTCGTCCAGATGGCCTAAGCGGGCGCGCACCAGGCGCCCGCACAGAAGGTCACTGCCGTTACGGCAAGACTTCCTCGTCCGGCTGTGTGATGCCGAAAACCTGGCGCAGATAAGCGAGGTACGCCTTGTCGTCACACATGTTCTTGCCCGGCGAATCGGACAGTTTGGCAACCGGCTGACCGTTGCAGCGAACCATCTTGATGACGATCTGCAGCGGGTTATAGCCAAGGTCGTTGGTAAGGTTGGTGCCGACGCCGAACGCGAGCTTGCAGCGGCCACGGAAGCGTTCGTACAGTTGCAGGACCTTTGGAATGTCGAGCGCATCGGAGAACACGAGGATCTTCGTGCGCGAATCGCAGCGGTTGGCCTCGTAGTGCTTCAGAAGCCGCTCGCCCCACTCGAACGGATCGCCTGAATCGTGACGCGCGCCGTCGAACAGTTTGCAGAAGTACATGTCGAAATCGCGCAGGAACGCTTCCATGCCGTACACGTCGGATAGCGCAATGCCGAGGTCGCCGCGATATTCCTTCGCCCACATTTCGAAGCCGTAGATCTGCGAATCGCGCAGCCGTGGCCCGAGCGCCTGGCACGCCTGAAGGTACTCGTGCGCCATCGTGCCAAGCGGCGTGAGGCCGTGCTTCATGGCGTAGAAGACATTGCTGGTGCCGGTGAACTGCTCGCCCAGATCGTCTTTCAGCGTCAGGATCACCTCTTCGTGCCAGCGCTTCGAGAAGCGGCGGCGCGTGCCGTAGTCGGCGATCTTGCAGTCCGCGAATTCCGGGCGCGCGCCGAGCAGCTTGATCTTCTCGGAGAGACGCTCGCGGCCTTCGGCGTAGGCCGGTTCCCGCTGCGTGTTCCGGAAGTAGACCTCGTTGACGATCGCCAGCACAGGAATCTCGAACAGGATCGTGTGCAGCCACGGACCCTTGATCTCGATATCAATCTCGCCATTGCCCTTCGGCGAAGGCGCGATCGAAATGTACTTGTCGTTCAGATGGAAGAGCGCGAGGAACTCGATGAAGTCGCCCTTGATGAAGCGCATGCGCCGCAGGTAGTCGAGCTCGTCGTCAGTGAAGCGCAACTCGCACAGCTTGCGCACTTCGCCGCGGATCTCTTCGATATACGGCACGAGGTCGACCTTCGGCGTCCTGCAGCGGAAGCGGTATTCCACGCTCGCGGCAGGGAAATGATGCAAAACCACCTGCATCATCGTGAACTTGTACAGGTCAGTATCGAGCAGCGAAGTAATAATCATGATGGTGCGTACCGGACTGCAGGAAGAACGGAAGGCCCTACTGGGCCCATGCGCCTGCGGCACGCCCCGGCGCGCCGACCTGACGCATGTTACCCGATTGCGCGCAGGCATATGGCGCGGACGGTCGGCCGCAGCGCCATAAACTAATCACGAAAACGTATAAACCGGGTGAGCCCGTGCTGCATATGCCTCTTGACGTTACGATACAATAGCGCTTTTGGCGTTTCGCCTTCCCGATACCGCATGCAGGAGCTGCCTGAATGACTCACGTTGTGACCGAAAGCTGCATCAAGTGCCGCTATACCGACTGCGTCGATGTGTGCCCGGTGGACTGCTTTCGCGAAGGTCCCAACTTCCTCGCGATCGACCCCGATGAGTGCATCGACTGTGCTGTGTGCGTCGCCGAATGTCCGGTGAACGCCATTTACGCCGAAGAAGACGTGCCGGGCGACCAGCAGAACTTTATCCCGCTGAACGCCGATCTCGCCAAGGGCTGGCCAAGCATCACGAAGACGAAGGCTCCGCTGCCCGAGGCAGACGAGTTCAAGGACATGAAGGAAAAGCTGGCTCTGCTCGCTCGCTGAGCAGCCCCACGCGCGGCGCTCACGGCGTCGAGGTCACACCTTGCTGTTGCGCCTTGGTTCCTGCATAACCCTTCCCGGCTACGCCGATTTGAACGAAATCGAGATGGGCCAAGGGTCTTGACAGGTTCCGGAGCACCTCCTACAATTTCGCTTCTCTGCTTTTGCTGTTCCCCGATAGCTCAGTTGGTAGAGCGCCGGACTGTTAATCCGTAGGTCCCTGGTTCGAGCCCACCGGCGGGAGGCGAACCTCTACCCGGCCGACGCCCGCTGGGGGCTTGCCGAGGATCCCTACTCGATGGGGATGCGAGCTCTGGCGGCCTACCACCTCGGGACCGGCGGGTACGGGCAGGCGATCGACGAGGCCGACCTGCGCGCGCGGAAGAGCAAACGTCTGAACACCAGTCCCTTACAGACATCGCGGATGCCGGCATCGGGGGGCG
>NZ_JAMFSB010000401.1 GCF_026225065.1 Paraburkholderia sp.
CGAAGACGATCGCAAGGAGGACTTCTTTGCCAATCCGAAGTCGGATCGGGCGAAGGATTTTCTGGCGAAGATTCTGCACTGAGAGCGAGCGCCGGTTAAACGGCGCTGCTTGTCTCAGGACTCGAATGCAGCGGCGTCGTCCGCGGCTTCGACATCGAGCGTGACGGACTCGAGCGATGGCGTGGGATGGATGGAAGCGGTCGCCATCGCTGCCGAAGCCGACGCATCCAGGGCAGGATTGCGCAGCTTCTCGAGCACGCACGGCGGCACCGGCACATTCACGCGGCCCACGACTTCGCCGTGCTGGAACATCAGCAGATCGCCAGGCTTGAACGCGGTCCACACTTCGTTATCGGTCAGCGGCGCGGTGGCGATGACCGCAACGCGGTCTTCCGGCGTGGTGTATTTGGCGAAATCGATCGACACGTCCGCGTCGACCAGATGCGCAGTCGAGAACGGCCAGCGGCGCACGATGTAGTGCAGATTGGTCGAGCAATGCGCGAACAATGCCTGTCCGTTGGACATCAAAAAGTTAAATACTCCGAACTGTGTGATCTCGCGCGTGAGCGTGCCGAGCGCGTCAAACAGTTCATTGAGCGGGGGCTGCGTGCTCGGGAATGCCTTACGCAATCCTTGCAGCAACGCGCAGAAGGCGAGTTCGCTGTCAGTGGTGCCGACCGGCTGGTACACACCGGTCAGAAACGGGGAATGGTCCTTCAGGTCACCGTTGTGCGCGAAGATCCAGTGACGGCCCCACAGTTCGCGCATGAACGGGTGGCAGTTCTCCAGCTGGATATGGCCTTGCGTCGCTTTGCGAATATGCGCGATGGTGTTCTTCGATTTGATCGGGTAGCGCTTGACCATCTCGGCGATCGGCGAGGTGGCCGACGATTGATGGTCGATGAAGAGGCGGCAAGCCTTGTCTTCGAAGAAGGCGATACCCCAGCCGTCCGCGTGATGGTCGGTGACGCCGCCGCGCGCGGCAAAGCCGGTGAACGAGAACGTAACGTCCGTGGGCGCGGCGCAGTTCATTCCGAGGAGTTGGCACATAGTACTGAAGCGGAGCGTCTTAACGGGGTGAACCGTTACAATGGTGATTTCCAAGCATATCACCGAGCCTGGCGCGTCAAATAGCTAAATTGATCTATGTATAGGCCGTAACTTGCGGTTTGTTCACATCAACGCTGCTGCGCCGGGTCGGTCAACTTCACGCCATGACTGCCTCCTCAGCCTCTTCCGCTTCCCTCGATTCCCTGACGCTCGCCCGTCCCGACGACTGGCATCTGCACGTGCGCGACGGCGCGATGCTGGCAGCGGTCCTGCCGCACACCGCACGCCAGTTCGGCCGCGCGATCATCATGCCGAACCTGAAGCCGCCGGTCACGACCACGGCGATGGCACACGCTTATCGCGAGCGCATCGTCGCCGCGATTCCGGCCGGCGTGAAGTTCGAGCCGCTGATGACGCTGTATCTCACCGACAACACTCCGCCGGACGAGATTCGCCGCGCGCGTGAAAGTGGCTTCGTGCATGGTGTGAAGCTGTATCCGGCGGGCGCTACGACCAATTCGGATGCGGGCGTGACCGACATCATGAAGTGCGCGAAGACGCTCGAAGTCATGCAGGAAACCGGCGTGCCGCTGCTGGTGCATGGCGAAGTGACGGATTCGTCGATTGATCTGTTCGATCGGGAGAAGGTGTTTATCGACCGCGTGATGACGCCGCTGCGCCGTGCGTTTCCGGCGCTGAAGGTGGTGTTCGAGCACATCACGACGAAAGACGCGGTGGACTACATCCGCGAGGCTGGCGCGGCGCCGGGGCTGCTGGGTGCGACGATTACCGCACATCATCTGCTGTACAACCGCAACGCGATCTTCCAGGGCGGTATTCGTCCGCATTACTACTGTCTGCCGGTGCTCAAGCGCGAGACGCATCGCGTGGCGCTGGTTGAGGCGGCGACGTCGGGCAATCCGCGCTTTTTCCTCGGCACGGATAGCGCGCCGCATCCGAAGGGGCTGAAGGAACATGCGTGTGGCTGTGCTGGATGCTATACGGCGCTGCATGCGCTTGAGCTCTATACGGAAGCGTTCGATCAGGTTGGCGCGCTTGATAAGCTGGAAGGCTTTGCGAGCTTTTTTGGCGCGGACTTCTACGGTTTGCCGCGTGCCGGCGAGCAGGTCACGCTGCGCCGCGAGCAATGGACGTTGCCCGCCGAGCTGGAGGTTGGCGATACGCCGGTTGTGCCGTTGCGCGGTGGCGAGCCGATTGGTTGGCGGCTGGTTTAAGGCTGGGGTAGGGGACGGCGGTGACCGCACCCGCACCCGCGCGCTCTGGCGCCGACGCGGCTACCCAGGCGCGCAAACCGGGCTTCGCCGATATCGACTGGTCGCTGCCTTGGTTCGCCCAGTTCGCCGGGCGTGGCGTGCGCTGGCAGCAGGCGGCGTTGACGAGCTACGCCGCGCTGCTCGCGGAAATGAATGCCGACGCGCAGCAGTCCGGCCAGACCACGGGCCGCGGTCAACGGCTCGCGTTCATCGCCCAGGACGACCTACCGCCGGGCGCGGCTTATGAGGCGCATATCGCCTCGACCGGCTGCGTGCCGACGCGCCACAACCTGCACGATTTTTTCAACGCTTCGGTCTGGTTTGCGTTCCCACGGATCAAGGGGGCGCTGAACACGCGGCAGTCCACAGCGATAGATTCGCTGGGAGTCGGTCCGACGCGTGGTGGCGTGCGGGACGCGCTGACCCTGTTCGACGAGAACGCTCTGTTGTTCGCGTGCGCCGACCTGGCGCTGAGCGGCGCATTGCGCGGCTTCGACTGGGGTACGTTGCTGGTCGCAAATCGCGCAGCATGGGATACGCGTTGCGAGGTGCGCTGCTTTGGCCACGCGCTGCTGGAAAAGCTGATCTCGCCG
>NZ_JAMFSB010000402.1 GCF_026225065.1 Paraburkholderia sp.
CAGCGCAGAACAGCGACAGTTATTGCGCGTTCGCTTTCACACGCGCGCTTGCCGAAGCCACCGCCGTCATGTTGATGATCCGGCGCACAGTCGCAGCCGGCGTCAGGATATGCACCGGCTTTTCTGCGCCGAGCAGGAACGGCCCCACCGTCACGCCTTCGCCGCCGATCATCTTCAGCAGGTTGTACGTGATATTCGCCACTTCCACGTTCGGCATGATCAGCAGGTTCGCCTCGCCGGTGAGCTTGGTGCCCGGGAACGCAGCCTTGCGGACCATCTCCGACAACGCAGCATCACCATGCATCTCACCGTCGATCTCCAATTCAGGCGCGCGGTCCACGATCAGCTTGCGCGCTTCGGCCATCCGTTGCGACGAAGCCGACGGCACGCTACCGAAGTTTGAATTCGACAGCAGCGCGACCTTCGGCGTAATGCCGAACTTCTCGATCTCGCTCGCGGCCAGCACGGTCATATCGGCAAGTTGCTCCGCAGTCGGCACTTCGTTGATGTACGTATCGCAGATGAACAGATTGCGGCCCGGCAGCATCAGCAGATTCATCGCCGCCAGGTTCTGCACGTTTTCCGCCTTGCCCAGCACCTGCTCGACGAACTTCAGATGGCTCTGGTACGTATCGATCATGCCGCAGATCATGCCGTCGGCATCGCCCACACGCACGAGCAGCGCACCGATCAACGTGTTGAACTTGCGCAGCGCCGCCTTCGCGACTTCCGGCGTGACGCCCTCGCGCGCACCGATCTCGTGATACTCCTGCCAGCACTTCTGGTAGCGCGGATCGTCTTCCGGATTGACGATCTCGAAGTCTTCGCCGCATTTGAGCTTCGAGCCCATCTTCTTCAGACGCATGTCGATCACCGCCGGACGGCCGACGAGGATCGGCTTGGCGATCTTCTCCAGCAGCACGAACTGCGCAGCGCGCAGCACGCGTTCATCTTCACCTTCTGCAAACACGATGCGCGCCGGCGCCGACTTTGCCGCGGCGAACACCGGACGCATCACCATGCCGGTACGGTAGACCGTGGTGCCGAGCTCTTCCCGATACGCGTCCATGTCCTTGATCGGACGGGTCGCAACGCCCGAATCCATCGCGGCCTGCGCGACGGCCGGCGCGATCTTGATGATCAGGCGCGGGTCGAACGGCTTCGGGATCAGGTAGTCCGGGCCGAATTCGAGCGTGTGGCCTTCATAGGCCTTCGCCACTTCGTCGCCCTGGTCGGTTTCTTCGGCGAGCTCCGCAATCGCGCGCACGCAGGCGAGCTTCATCTCTTCCGTGATCGTCGTCGCGCCGACGTCGAGCGCGCCGCGGAAGATGAACGGGAAGCACAGCACGTTGTTGACCTGGTTCGGATAGTCCGAACGGCCCGTGGCGATGATCGCATCCGGGCGCACCTTCTTCGCTTCTTCCGGGCGGATTTCCGGTTCCGGGTTGGCCAGCGCGAGAATCAGCGGCCGAGTGCCCATTTCCACAACCATCTCCGGCTTCAGCACCCCGGCGCTCGAACAACCGAGGAACACGTCGGCGCCGCGTATCGCATCGGCTAGCGTACGCGCGTCGGTGTTCGCTGCGTAGCGTTCCTTCGACGGATCAAGATTGCCACGGCCTTCGTAGATCACGCCTTTCGAATCGGCAACGAGCACGTTCTTCTTCGAGAGGCCCAGGTGCACCAGCAGGTCCAGACAGGCAATCGCCGCAGCGCCCGCGCCCGAGCAAACCAGCTTCACTTCGTCGAGCTTCTTGCCGACCACTTTCAGGCCGTTCAGGATCGCTGCGGACGCAATAATCGCCGTACCATGCTGATCGTCGTGGAAAACTGGAATCTTCATGCGCTCGCGCAGCTTCTTCTCGATGTAGAAGCATTCCGGCGCCTTGATGTCTTCGAGGTTGATGCCGCCGAGCGTCGGCTCGAGCATCGCGATCGCATCGACCAGCTTGTCGGGATCGGTCTCGGCGAGTTCGATGTCGAACACGTCGATGCCGGCAAACTTCTTGAACAGACACCCCTTGCCTTCCATCACCGGCTTCGCGGCCAGCGGGCCGATGTTGCCAAGACCAAGCACGGCCGTGCCGTTGGTGATCACGCCGACGAGATTGCCGCGTGAGGTGTACTTCTGCGCGTCGAGCGGCTCTTCGAAGATCGCCATGCAGGCTGCCGCGACGCCAGGCGAATAGGCCAGCGAGAGGTCGAGCTGATTGGAGAGCGGCTTGGTCGGCGTGACCGAAATCTTGCCGGGCTTCGGATGCTGGTGATACGCGAGAGCGCTTTGCTTCAGTTGTTCGTCCATTTTTTAGCCTGCGAGACGTAAGTGATCGGGCCCGGCTCATCGCGCCGTGTGCCTCGCTCGCATGGATCGAATGGGTAATCGACTGCAGCGGTTTGCGCCTGCGCCGGTTAGGCGCAGCGTCGAACCTGAGCGGCTAGCAAGACGGTGCAGAGCTTTTGCGGGGGAATTAGTGTACACCCCGCATGGGTCGTGACGAGTAGCGTTTACCGCCGGTAACCAACGGCGAAACAAGGACTTGCGATGTTGCGGCGCGTCATTGATGCAGAGGCGTTCTGCTGCTTCGGCGGGACCTTGCGAAGAGCGTGACGTCAGTTAGTCGAGCGCCGCGCCGCGACGTTCCGGAATCAGGAACAGCGTCGCGAAAATGTCGAGCAGATAGATTGAAGCGAGCAACGCGAGAGCGGCGCCGAACGAGTAGCGCGCTGCCAGCGCACCGACCACGACCGGCCCGAAACCGCCGATGGCTCGCCCGATATTGAACAACACGTTTTGCGCCGTGGCTCGCGCTTCGGTGGGATACAACTCGGAGATCAACGCACCATAGCCGCCGATCATGCCGTTGACAAACACACCCATGACGGCACCGCCGATCAGCAGCGCGAACGGCGTGCCCAGGTGCGCATAGACGAACACCATCACGACTGCGCCGGCCTGGTAGAACAGGAAGGTCGGTTTGCGTCCGAAGCGGTCAGCGGCGATGCCGAAGAGCCAGATGCCGAGCGCCATCCCGAGCACCGTCGCGGAAGTCCACAAACCGGATTTGGTCAACGAATAGCCGAAGGTCTTCGACAAATAGCTCGGCAACCAGATCATCAGACCGTAGTAGCCGAAGTTCTGCACGGAGCACAGGATCACAACGCCGACGCTGGCGCACGTGGTGCGAGCGTCCGCGATCAGGAGCCGCAATGGCAGTTTGCGCGCCGTGGTCCGTTGCCCTGCGCGCGCCACTTGCCTCGCGTGCTCAGCGCGTTCGACGAACAACGCCGGTTCCTCGACGCGCCGCCGCACCACGAACGACACTACGGCCGGCGCCAGTCCCAGCGCAAACATGCCGCGCCAGCCGATGACCGGCAACAGCAACGGCGTCAGCAGCGCGGCGGCCAGCACGCCGAGTTGCCAGCCCAACCCCACATACGACGACACCCGCGCTCGCTGCGCCGCAGGCCACGCCTCCGCGACGAGCGTCATGCCAATACCGAACTCGCCACCGAGTCCGAGCCCGGCGATGGTCCGGTAAGCCAGCAGATCCGCGTAGCCTTGCGCCAGCGCACACAGGCCGGTGAAGACGGCGAAGATCAGGATGGTCCACGTGAGCATCCGCACCCGGCCGAAATAGTCGCTCAACACGCCGAAGAGAATGCCGCCGGCTACTGCACCGATCAGCGTCCACGTGACAAGCGAACCGGCCTGAGTGGACGAGAGGTGCAGGTCGACGGCGATCACCGGCAACATGAAGCCGAGGATCAACAGATCGAAACCGTCCATCGCATAACCGAGCACCGCTGCGAGCAGCGCCCGGCCGGCATAGCCGCGTTGCGCGGTCGCACGGGTGGGGGTGGAGGAAGAGGCGACTGTCATCGAAAGCATCCCGTAGGGCGCGGGCGCGCGGAGGAGATCGGCGCCGCCCATCCCTGAAAATTCGCGTGAGTGTAATCGGCGCTCGCCCGGGCCACAAGCAAGCCAAAAAGACCGCCGCGCCACATGCGGCGGCACGGCCATCAGGACACCCGTCCCCCAGTTCGAAGTGTCGCCTCTGCGCGCCCACTTGCCGCCGCTATCGCCATCTTTACGGGTTTTCACGCACGACCGGCTCCTCGGAAGTGTCCGAATCGGGTAAAATGTCGGGCTACGCGCGTAGCAAAACCGGCCTGCACTCCACTGACCGGCTGCGTGTTCCGCCCATCAGGCGCGGAATACCCCGCTTGCTGCGCCGCCGGGCCTTATGCGCCCGCGCCCTCCCGCTCACACCCAAGGATCCGCCCATGACAGGCTTCGATCGCCAGACGATCTCCGACACGACCGCCAAGATGCTGCTGGAAGTGCAAGCAGTTCACTTCAACGCGGAAAAACCGTACATCTTCACGTCCGGCTGGGCGAGCCCGGTGTATATCGACTGCCGCAAGCTGATCTCGTATCCGCGCGTACGCCGCGGCCTGATGGAAATGGCCGAAGCCACCATCCTGCGCGACGTCGGCTACGAGCAGATCGACGCGGTCGCCGGTGGCGAAACCGCCGGCATCCCGTTCGCGGCCTGGCTCTCCGACCGCCTGATGGTGCCGATGCAATACGTGCGCAAGAAGCCGAAGGGTTTCGGCCGTAACGCACAGATCGAAGGTCTGCTGACAGAAGGTCAGCGCGTGCTGCTGGTTGAAGACCTGACCACCGACAGCCGCAGCAAGATCAACTTCATCAATGCGCTGCGCACTGCGGGCGCGACGGTGAACCACTGCTTCGTGCTGTTCCATTACAACATCTTCAAGGAAAGCGTGTCGGTGCTAAAAGACATCGACGTCGACTTGCACGCGCTTGCCACCTGGTGGGACGTTCTGCGCATTGCCAAGGAAAAAGGCTACTTCGACACGAAGACGCTCGACGAAGTCGAAAAATTCCTGCATGCCCCGGCTGAATGGTCGGCCGCGCACGGCGGTGCAACGGCGTCGCCGCAGTAAGCAACCAGTTTCAAGCACGCTGGCTGGGACGGCCCCACCGCAACGCGGTCTGGTCCTTGCCCAAGCGGCTGATGAATGGAAAAAAAGCTGCCCCTCTTTCCGACAGGCAGCTTTTTTTATGCAGCTCGCAGGGACGATCTAGATAACGCGATCACTGATCACTCAGTTCCCCCGCCAACCCCGACGACAGATTCGCCAGGCCATTGCTCTGCGCGTATTGAAACAGTTCGGAATCACGTTCGAGACCGAGTTTGCGCATGGCGGTGTTCTTCTGCGTGCTGATGGTCTTGATGCTGCGGTTCAACTGCTCCGCGATTTCCTTGATCGTCATCCCGGATACGAACAGCCGTACCACTTCCAGTTCGCGCTTCGACAGCATCACCTCGTCGGTCTTGCCGCCAGCGTTCATGCGCAACGTCTCGAGCGAGGCCTTGACCGACGGACTCATGTATTCGAGACGGCGGCTGACGTGCTGGACCGCGAGCCCGATATGGCTCAGATCGTCCGCCTTGTTGACGACCGAGGTCACGCCGAGTTCGCTGAGGCGCTTGAGCAGCGCAGCATTCTCGAGCATCGTCAGGACGACGATAGGCAGATTGGGAAAATTGCGGCGCAAGTAGCCGATCAGCGGAAGACCGTCGCCGTACTGCCCACCGGGCATGGCGAGATCGGTCACCAGCACGTCGCAGGGGACGGTCTGCAGGACCTTCATGAGTTCCGTTGACTGGCGCGCGCGTGCAACAACTTCGATGCCGGGGAATTTGAGCAGCGCTTGCTCTGCACCGAATAAAATCACCGGGTGATCATCGGCTATAACGACCCTGACTGGTTCTGGCATGGCTCTCCTTCGCCTGATAGCACGCTCTCCGAAATTTCAGCCATGCATCATTCTAAATTCCGGGTTCTAAATTCGTGAACTTCCTTGCGTTGCCGGCCCGCGGGCGCAATTCTGCTGACTATAGCGGATTTCACCTGTCCGCGCCCTGTCAGAGCGGGCGCCACAAGGCTCCGCTTAACCAAATGTTAATCTTGATTCGACCGCGAAACACAAAATAGGGACAATAATCATCGTGAGGATGGAAGCTCACACCCCTATGCTGCATCGGAAGGAGAATCGGCACATGCGTTCGCGTTGCCTGGTCGTTTCGCTTGCTTCGCCCCGCTCACGATCGTCGTCTTTTGCGATTGCGACGCTCAGTCTCGCGCTTGCCGTCGCGCACGGGCCGCGTGCGCTCGCCGACGGACCCTTTACGCTGACGAGTGCCAGCTTCCGCGATGGCGGCACCGTCGACGCCGCCCAGGTTTTCGACCAGGACGACTGCAAGGGTGCAAACCGCTCGCCGCAGTTGTCATGGCATGACGCACCGGCAGGCACCCGCAGCTTTGCCGTCACCATCTTTGATCCCGACGCGCCCGGCCCCGGCTGGTGGCATTGGGCCGTCGCGGAGATCCCCGCCAATATCGACCGCTTGCCCGAGAATGCAAGCGCGTCAGGCTACATAAAGAAGCTCGGCGCCGTCGAGGCGCGCAACGACTTCGAGATCGACGGCTATGGCGGCCCGTGTCCGCCGGCCGGCAAGCCGCATCGCTACGTGATCACAGTGTATGCGCTCAGCACGACCGATCTGCGGCTCGCCCAAGGCCGCCCGGCGTTCATGTTCGACCACGAGATCGGCACTGCAACGATCGGTAGTGCAAAAATGGTGGTGAACTACGGGCGCTAAAATCTACGCCCGCACAGGCCGCGGCGGTAGGGTTTCACAGGTCCGGCGGATGGCTCAGTATCGCCGCGACCGACCCACCGCAGCGCGCTCGCACCGCTCGTCCTAGTCCTCCCTTCAACTTCCCTGGAGCATTTCATGCCGAAGATCGTCATCGTTTATCACAGCGGCTATGGCCATACGAAGAAAGTCGCCGAGGCTGTGCTCGCCGGCACGCTCGCGGCTGGCGCCGACGCCAGACTGATCGCAGTCGGCGAACTCGACGATGCCGGCTGGGCCGAACTCGACGCCGCCGACGCCATCATCTTCGGCGCGCCGACCTACATGGGCGGGCCATCGGCCGACTTCAAAAAATTCGCCGACGCCAGTTCGAAGGTGTGGTTCGGCCAGAAGTGGAAAGACAAGATCGCCGCCGGCTTCACCAACTCCGCGACGATGAACGGTGACAAGTTCTCGACCATCCAGTACTTCGTCACGCTGGCGATGCAGCACAGCATGATCTGGGCGGGCACCGGCATGATGCCGGCCAACACCAAGGCGGCGACCCGCGACGATCTGAACTACGTCGGCGGCTCCACCGGTCTGCTCACGCAGTCGCCGGCGGATGCCACGCCAGAAGAAGCCCCGCCGCCGGGCGACCTCGAAACGGCCAAGGCATTCGGCGCACGGGTCGCAGCCGTGACGGCGCGCTGGAGCGCTGCGAAGTAGACGTCCCCGGTCCGCCGCCGGTGCGAACCCGCCGTCAACGGATCGCATCTGCCGTATAAAACCGTCATCTCAATGTCATTTGCACGGCGCAACGTCGTTTTTCGACGATGTTTGCGCACGTGTGCCGCCATCAGGTCTTAAAATAGCGTTCCGGCGCAACCTGGCGCCACCGTTTTCCCCGCGGTTTTCCCGCAAGCCAGTGAGAGTGAGATGAGCACGAAAGTATTTGTCGACGGACAGGAAGGCACGACCGGCCTGAAGATTTTCGAATACCTGTCGCAACGCGCCGACGTAGAGATCCTGCGTATCGAAGAAGCGAAGCGCAAGGATATCGAGGAGCGCCGTCGTCTCATCAACGCGTCGGACGTCACGTTCCTGTGCCTGCCCGATGTGGCCTCGCGCGAATCGGCTTCGCTCGTCGCGAACGACCATACCGTGCTGATCGACGCGAGCACCGCGTTTCGCACCAGCGCCGACTGGGCTTACGGCCTGCCGGAACTGGCGCGCTCGCAACGCGAACGGCTGCGCACGGCCAAACGCATTGCCGTGCCGGGCTGCCACGCATCGGCGTTCGTGCTGGCCATGCGTCCGCTCGTCGAAGCCGGCGTGGTCGCACCGGAGTTCGCTGCGCACAGCTATTCGATCACCGGCTACAGCGGCGGCGGCAAGAAAATGATTGCGGACTACGAAGCTGGCGGCGACGACCGACTGAAGAGCCCGCGTCCCTATGCGCTCGGTCTCACGCACAAACACTTGCCGGAGATGGCAGCGCATACGGGTCTGAAGTCCGCACCGGTGTTCACGCCGATCGTCGGCGAGTTCTACAAGGGTCTGGCGGTCACCACCTTCTTCTCGCCAAGCCAGTTGGCGAAGAAAGCCACGCCGCAAGACGTGCTCGCCCTGTTCAGCGAATACTACGCAGGCGAAGCCTTCGTGCGCGTCGCTCCGTTCGACGCTGAAGCCAACCTCGACGGCGGCTTTTTCGACGTGCAGGCGAACAACGACACCAATCGCGTCGACCTGTTTGTGTTTGGCAACGAAGAACGCTTTGTCACCGTCGCGCGTCTCGACAATCTGGGCAAGGGCGCATCGGGCGCAGCCATCCAGTGCATGAACCTCGCGATCGGCACCGCCGAAGACAGCGGATTGAAACGCTAAGCGCATCCTTCCCGACGGCGCTTCGACGCCATTCAAGCCAAAAGGCCGGTTTTATAAACCGGCCTTTTGCGTTTTAAATCCCTGCTTGAAGATTTCAAATCGCTTGCGAGTAATCGGTACTACTCCCGATTACTTTCGAATAAAATCCTGCCGTTATACATGGATCGGTAAATCGTGCAGACCGGCGAATTAATCCGCACAGATTGCCGCCTAGGGAAACACCCGATTTTTCTACGAACGGTCGTTCGCAGATGATAGAGCCTTTTTGCTCAAAGCCCTGACAGGCAAGCGTGTGCCGCAAAGCAACGCTTCAGCTCCTGCATCCGAAAATTCGTTTTTTGTTTAAAAGGCTCGCAAACCTCGCGGTGGCAAGAGTCGCGCGTTTTAGAGGCTGTTTGAATCGACCTTTTTAGACGGTTCAGTCAATTGACAGCCCTTAAACGCGCAGCGAAATTACTTCGCACAATTACACGAAAGGGAGACAGCAGCATGTCGTACGCCATAATTAGAGGCCTTGTACTGGCTATTTTGACCGCCTGCCTGGTGGTCGGGTGTGGTGGCGGCAACGCCAGCAATCCCGCTGCGATCAACACGCCGCAATGTTCCGGATCAAGCTGTCCCACGCAAGGGCCGCCGCCGCAAGGCACGGTTGCTTCGCTCTGCCCTGCGACCGCCGATATCGGCAATACGACGTATCTGGGCGGCGCCGGCAGCGGCGAAGTGGTGAGCCTGAACATCAACGCCACGGCAATGACCTACACGCTGTCGTGGCTCGAATCCCCCATTCCGCTTGCGACGGGAACGGTAACGCCGACCCGCGCAGGTGTTCAGATCACCGGGGCGGTTGCGCATCCGCCCACCGGCGCATTGCCGACCGCTGAGCAGATACGCTGCGCGTTCGTATTGACGCCGGGCAGCGGATCAGGACCCAACGGTACGTACAACACCACCGCTGACTTCAACACCGCCAATCCCCCGACGATCTTCATCGGCCAGGGCGTGGCAGGCGGCGGCATTCCAGGCGCCACGGTCCAGTTCGGCGGCATATTGGGCCTCGGCGCGGTGGATAACCGTCATTTCGACTTTTATCCGTTCCTCGGCTTCGCCAGCACGACCACGGATATCACGAAGCTGCCGGGCACCTACAACGGCCTCATGTACCACCTGACGCCTTCTGGTAATTCGGGCAACTATGCAACCGTCGGCACGAGCACCATCGAAACCTTCGATGCGACCGGCACCTGCACGTCCACCCAAAGCACCACCGGCTTCTCGCCCAATGCGGGAGGCTGCCTGACGACGGGTAACCCATACACGGTCGACGCCAACGGCTATCTCGATAGCACCCAGGCTCCGCAGATCATTGCGCAGACATTGCCGACCGGCAAATCGGGCGTTGCGCACATGATCCTCGGCCAGCTGAACGGGGCCACCATCCCGCTCGTCGTGCGCACTGGCAACGTCAATACCAACCTCCTGTCGCTGGCGGTCGACGACGAATCCGGTATCTCCATGCTCGCTCCAGCCACGGCACTCGCCTCGGGCGGCTTCGACGGCGGTTATGTCGGCGCAGATTCGAACTTCAACTACACCGCAACGCTGATCAACGGCGCCACCGGAACCTTCGTCAACCCGGGTACGTCGAGCGCCGAGGACGGCTTCAGCCTGACCTACGGTGTCGCGGCAACTCCTGGGCTGGTCAATGTCACCGCCACGACGACCAGCGGCGGCAGCGCTACCGGCTTCGCAATCGCAGCAGGCGGCCTGTACGCGATCCTCATCCAGGGTGAGGAGAACAACGGCGTTGCAACGACTTCGACCATTTCGGGTACAGCGGAGACCCCGTACTTCGGCATCGGCGCCAACGTCAACAAGTAACGGGACGATCAGATCGAGGGATGGCCGGACAGGGAGCCGGCCATCGAAAACGAGAACATTCTGGAGGGGGCAGTATGAAATGGAAAATCCTTGCGGCACTGGCATTGACAGCGCCGTTGGTGACAGCATGCGGCGGTGGCGGTGGCAGTTCGCCGGCTCCGGTGGTCACAGCGCTGTGTCCTACCACGCTTGACTACAAGACGGTCTACACGGGAGGCGGAGGCGACGGCGAACTGGTCAAGCTGCAGCTCGATACGACCAAGATGACCTGGCAGATCAGCTACATCGAATCGCCGATTCCGCAAACCACCGGCACCGTCACCCCGACCCGGGCAGGCACGACCGCCAGCGGCACGCTGACTCCGGTCACGCAATTGCCGACCGCCAAGCTCAACCAGTGCGCCTATCAGCTGAACGGCGCGAGCCTCGACCCGACCCGCCCGGCACGCATCTTCGTCGGCGAAGGCGTAGCAGGCGGCACGATCCCCGGCGCGCAGATCCAGTTTGCCGGTGTGCTCGGCGTAGGCGCCGTTCCCGATACGACATTCCCGTACTACCCGTTCATCGGCTTTTCGTCGATTGAAACGAATATCGCGAGCTTGGCCGGCACGTATAACCAGGTCGGCTACCACCAGGTCCCCTCGCAGGACTTCCTGCCGGTCTCAGTGGACGCAAAGATCACGATCAACGCCGATGGCACGTGGACCGAATGCGACAACTCCGGCGTCAATGCCGGCAAGTGCGAGCAGCCCGGGACCAACCTCGTGCAGTCAGCGGACGGTAGCGGAGCGTTCGAAACCGACAACTTCCAGGGCCAGGCGAAAGCCACGCTTGCCACCACTCCGCAGGCCAAGGGCTTCATGATCGTCGGCCAGTTGCGCGGCCAGCTGGTGCCGATCCTGGTGCGCACCGGCGTCGCCAATCCGGCGGCCTTGCTGGCGGACGACGAGTCGGGCATTTCGATTCTCGCGCCGCAAGCTGCGGTCGCGGTGAACTCGCAGAACGGTGAGTACATCGGAGTGGACAGCCAGTTCGACTACCGCACCACGGCACTCGAAGGGACCCAGGCCACGCTGCTCGATCCGTTCAATGCATCGCAGGCGTCGCTCGCGACCGCGCTCAACCTCGACTTCACCGAGGCGGTTCCAGGCGAGGTGACGACGACCCAGGTCGGCGCATCGACGGGCACCACGCCGACCGGAAAGATGATTTTCACCGGTGGCGTATTCGGCTATCTCGACCTGACGACGCCAGCGTCGCCTTACTTCACGATCGGCGCATTCGTCCAGTGATGGACGCAGTGAGCACTGTCACCACGTAACGAGGCGACCGCTCCCCGGCTGCAGCCGCAGCCGGGGTCTGCCCAGAGCGCAACGGCAACACGGGAACGAAAGCCCGTCGCCGCGCGTAGCAGGAGCGCCCGCTCAGGAGGAACGTCATGAAAAGAATGCTCATCGCGGCGATGGCCGCGTGCCTCTCGCTTAGTGCCCACGCCCAGCAGGCGGGCGACAACGTCGCTGTGCTCGGCTGGTTCCACGTGGCGCCGAAGGACTCCAGCTCGGCGCTCACCACCAACGTCGCGCCGACGCCGATCAACACGCCGCTGCGTCTGCCGAACTCCTTCACCTCGGGCGGCACCGGCCTGTCGACCAACAACGCGAACACGGCCGGCCTCGTGATTACCCACTTCTTCACGGACCATATTGCGCTGTCGTCTGTCGCAGGCGTGCCGCCGGTGTTCAAGGTTTACGGTCACGGCACGATCCAGCCACCCGGTCCGGCTGGCGCACTTGGCAGTCAGAATCTGGGTGACCCGTCGAGCAATCCGATCATCAAGAGCGTGCGTCAATGGAGTCCTGCCGCGATCCTGCAGTACTACTTCGGCCAGCCCACCTCGAAGTTCCGGCCGTTCGTCGGTCTCGGCGTGTCCTACAACTGGTTCTCAGACGTCCAGTTGAATCCGAACTTCGTCACCTCGACCCAGAACAACCTCGGCTCGGTGCTGGCCGCGGGCGCCGGCAAGCCGGGCACCACGCAGGTATCGGCCAAGGCGTCATCGTCATGGCAACCGGTGTTCAATGCGGGCGCGGAGTACAACATCACGGATCACTGGGGTCTGCTGGCTTCGATCACGTATATCCCGCTGAAGACCACCTCGTCCGTGATCGTCAAGGCCGCCGACGGCACCGAACTCGCAGTAAGCAGGGCCACGCTGAAGGCGGACCCGATCATCTCGTTCCTGGCCATTTCGTATAAGTTCTAGTTGGCACAGCGGACGCGCCGCTGCACGAAAACGCAGGACGAAAAAAAGCCCGCCTACTTGGGCGGGCTGAATCCATATCAGAGGAGACATGGAGGAGACAAGGCAAATCATAGCAAAGCGTTTGGTGCGACGCAACATCGGAATTAGGGTTGACCCTCGATGTTGCGTTTATGCAACTAGCGGCGCACCAGCGCCATCATCGCGCCAAAGCCAACGAACACGCCGCCCGTCAGACGGTTGAACGCCCGCGCCACATTGCGGCTCTTCAGCCGCGCGCCAATGTGCGTGCCAAAGCCCGCATAGACCAGATACCAGCTCACTTCGATCACCGCGAACGTGGCGACCAGAACGCCGAATTGCGGCAGCGTCGGGCGGCTGGCGTCGATGAACTGCGGCAATAAGGCGGCGGCGAACAGAATCGCCTTCGGATTGCTACCGGCGACCAGAAATCCGTTGCGAAACAACGCAAGACGCGAACGCGCCGGTTTTGCGGCAAGTTCATCGGTGCGGTGAGCCACGCCCTCGTCCGCAGGGGACCGCCAGGCCTTGATGCCGAGATAGACCAGATACGCTGCGCCGATCATCCGCAGCGCGTTGAACATGGCCGGCCACGCTTCGAGGAACACGCCAAGCCCCGCTGCCGAGACCGACAGCATCAACACAAGCGCCGACAGGCAACCAGCCATCGTTGCCCCCGAGCGGCGCAGCCCGTGCTGCGCGCCATGCGTCATGACGAGCAGCATGTTCGGACCGGGGATGGCGGAAACGACGAAGACGGTGGCGACGTACAGACACCAAGTATGCAGGTTCATGAATGGGACGGTGAGAAATCAGCGGGACAGGCATTATGCCTGCCCCTGCAGTGTGGAAGTGCGGGCAATTTCCGGTGCGGCCGCCTTACGCGCACATTAAGCGCTCAGCGCTTAGCGTCCGGCGCGGCGCGCCGACACCTCACCCAGCACCGCGAAATCCTTCTCACCGTCACCGTGCGCGATGGCGTCGATCAGGTTATCGCGTACCAGACTCCCCACCGGCATCGGCGTCGATACCGCGTCGGCGGCAGCCAGCGCCAGACGCACGTCCTTCAGCCCAAGACGCGCCTTGAACAGCGCCGGCTCATAGCGCCGCTCCGCAATCAGCTTGCCGTAGCCCTGATAGACCGGGCCGGTGAACAGGCCCGCTGTGATCACGTCGAGAAAATCCTGCATCGCCACGCCGTGCGCTGTGACGAGACTCGCCGCCTCGCCGAGCGTTTCGACCGCCGAGGCAATCATGAAATTGGCAGCGAGCTTCATAACGTTCGCCTGTTGTGGCTGCGAACCGATGCGCCAGGTCTTCTGACCGATCACATCGAATACCGGCTGCACGCGCTCGATGGCTTCGGCCGGCCCGCCGGCGACGATGGTCAGCTTGCCTGCCGCGGCCACGTCAGGACGTCCCAACACCGGCGCGGCGACGTAGTGCAGGCCACGCGTCGCGTGGGCATGGGCCAGCTCTTCAGCCAACGCCACGGAAATTGTCGCCATATTCACGTGAATCACCCCGCGCGGCGCGTGTTCCAGCAACGCGGCGTCGATCACCTCGCGCAACGCCGTGTCGTCGGCGAGCATCGAAAACACGGCGTCGCCGGTAAATGCCTCGGCGGGCGAACCGACCACCACTGCGCCCTCTGCTACCAACGGCTGAGCGCGCTCCGGCGAACGGTTCCAGACCCGCACCGTGTGACCCGCTTTCAGCATGTTGCGCACCATGGCGACGCCCATCTCGCCGAGACCGATAAAACCGATGTCCATCTCTCGCTCCACTCTTTCGAAGAGGTGAAAGTAGAGCACAGCCTGGCGAGACGTGCAGCCAGCACGCAATGCCCCCCAGTGCCATACTGACGCGATGGTCACCGCGACATTCCGCTTCTATGAGGAGCTGAACGATTTCCTCGCCCGGCCGCTGCGCCAGCGCGCGTTCAGTTGTGCCTGCGCGGACGCCGCCACGGCCAAGCACATGATCGAAGCGCTCGGCGTGCCGCACACGGAAGTCGAATTGATCCTGGTGAACGGCGAGTCGGTCGGCTTCGAGCGTCAGCTGGCTGACGGTGACCGCGTGGCGGTTTATCCGAAGTTCGAGGCGCTGGACATCCAGCCGCTGCTGCGCGTGCGTGAACGCCCGTTGCGTGTGATGCGTTTTATCGCCGATGCCCACCTAGGCGGCCTCGCGCAACTGCTGCGGCTAGCCGGCTTCGACACGCTCTACGACAACCACTACCCCGACGCCGACATCGAAGTGCTGGCCGCCGCGGAACAGCGCATCGTGCTGACTCGCGACCGCGAATTACTCAAGCGGCGCACGATCACCCATGGCTGCTACGTCCGCACGCTCAAACCCAAGGCGCAGTTGCGCGAGATTTTCGACCGGCTCGACCTGGCCGGCAGCGCCCGGCCGTTTCGCTTGTGCCTGACCTGCAACGTTCCGCTGCGGCGTATTCTCAAAGACGAGGTAGCCGGCCGCGCGCCCGAGGGCGTGCTTGAACGGCACAGCCAGTTTGTCACCTGCGACGTGTGCCGGCGCGTGTTCTGGGAGGGCACACATTGGCAGCGCATGCGAGCGTTGATGGACAGCGTGGCGGGTGAACGCGCCTGAGCGATGGCACTAACGTTTGATCCCGCCGGAACCCCTCTCCAGCTGGCGAGCTGGCGCGATGCGTACAATGCGGGATTACCTACCCTGCAGAGGCTTTCCGTATGCCGATGAAAAAAACCGACCTTGAGAAGAACAAGGCCCTCAAACTAACCCATTCCATGAAACTGTCGACCGCCGACCGCTTCGGCAAAGGGTCCGCCGCTACGCCCGTGCTCGACCGTCGCGAACAACGCAAGCTCGACCAGGCGCAGGGGCTCGTGCCGTTCGCGTGCAAGCTCAACGCGGAACTCGTCGAGCAATTGAAGGAACGCGCGGCTACGCATCCGGAAGGCATGACGGGCTTGCTGACCGAAGTTATCCAGCGTGGGCTCCCGGCAGACGCGTCGTAAAATCCCGCCGGTTTGCTGCGCTCAGCACCAACCGGCTGAACCGCGCGCAGCAAGATCATGCGGCATCTATGAAGAGAGGCCAGAGCGCGATGCTCTGGCCTTTTTGTCTCCTGGCTCCAAACCGGCTCGACAGTCTGCGCCGCTGCCTAAACCAGATTGCGTAGCAGGCTGGCGGTTTCCTGGAGCGTCGGCAAAACCCGATGCAAGGCAGCATTGGCCGACTCCTGGCCGATCGGCATGCTGACGCTGATCGCGGCCACCACCGAGCCGTGCCGGTCGCGCAACGGCACCGCGACGCCGCGCATGCCGAGCTCGAGCTGCTGATCCGTAACGACGTAGCCATTGCGGCGCACCTCACCCAGCACCTCACGAAGCTGCTCGATGGTGGAGTAGGTTTGTGGTGTAAAAACCTTGATTTCGTACGACGCGAGCCATCGCTCGATGACCTCCGGCGTCTGAAACGCCAGCAGCACCAGACCCGCCGACGACAACGGCGCCGCCGCCCGCGACCCGAGCACGAAGCCGACCGCCATCGCCCGGTTCACACCGTTGCGGGCCACGTAGACCACATCGTGTTCGTCGAGAATCGCGACCAGCGCGGTTTCCTGCAGCGTCGCCGTGATCCGCTGCAGGAACGGCTGCACAGTGCGCGGCAAGCGCGCCGAGTCCAGATACGATTGACCGAGTCGCAGCACGCGCGGCGCGAGCCAGAACAGCTTGCCGTCGGTATCGACGTAGCCGAGCTCACGCAAAGTCAACAGGTAGCGGCGCGCCGCCGTGCGCGACAGGCCCGCGCGCGTTGCGACCATCGTGGGGGTCATGCGCGCATGTTCCTCGTCAAACGCCTCGATGATCGCCAGTGCTTTCGCCGCGCCGGCTATCCAGTCCTTGTCATCCATGGGATCCGCCTGATGTCCGCCCGACGCCGTCCCGCAAGCAGGTCAACGCGATTGCGCGATTATCGCGCGTGACATCCAGTAGCGGCTGTTTGAAAATCCAGGCCTTCCACTCACCAGGATTGGGCGAATCCGAACCGCTCGGCCAGGTTCTCCCGCGCCTCCTTCCGGCTGTCGGCAGTGGGCGGAAACACGCACCAGCATCCGTCGTCGTGTCTGAAGAAAAACAGACTCCGGTCGCCCTCCGCCAACGCGGTTTCGACGCGTACGTAGCGTCTGCCGCCCGCGCGGGTGCGGCTGAATTCGGTGACACGAATGGGATTCGACGGAGCCGGCGCCAGCCACTTCTCGACCAGAAAGCGCAGGGATTGCTCGCAGGCAGCTCTCATGACCGTCTCCACGAGCGTTCGTCCTGGGATACGTCCCGCGTGTCGTCGACACTATCGTTATCTGGGGTGGACGGCTCGTCGGCTTCGGCTTCGGCCAGTTCGATGGCCCGGCTGGTCGCCGCGGCCCGCAGCGTACTGCAATGAGTGGCGTGTCTGATGTCCGAGAGTAGACGGACAAGCTGTCGTGCTGATCTGCGTTTCATCGAACACCCCCGCACTGCACCAGTAACCTGAGAAAGCACTTTAACTTTATGCCGGGACGGCGCACCGCTGTGAGGTTTTTGACTAAATAGCAACAGTCACGGTCAAACTCGTGCGCGCCGGACGTCTGCGCCGTCCGACCTCAATGTGCGCGCATTGGCGCAGTGCGGTATGTGCGCTGGCGACCGCAACGCACTGATGGGACTGGTGGCTAACCGGACGGCGGCTGTTTCAGAATCGCACCGCAGTGACAACAGTTAAACGGCACGCCGGCGGCAATCTTGAAGGGGGAGAAATACGGAGTGATGGCGGGGCTCTACGGCTGCGCACGTAGCCGGAACTCTGCGGTTGCGGACGCGCCGCGACGAACACGCATGGCGGCAAAAAAACCAGCGTCGATCAACCGGTGCGGTGATCAACACCGCGCGTTCTTATGGGCTGACGCTGGCCGAACTGGCTGGCTGCGTCATATCCGGACGGCCCAGAATATCCGGCTCGACAGACGACACAGGAGCCACCGGCGCCCCGGCCGCGACCGGCTTGTTCAATGCGCTGGACGGCGGCGCCACCACCCGGTTGGCCGCCACCATCGGCGCCGGCACGATCGGTACGGGCGCCGCTGTCGGCACCGTCGAGGCAGCGGGAAGCGGCATGCTCATCACATCGCTCGACTTGACAGGGTCAGTACGCACGACCGTCTGCAGATAGTGATCGACGAGCCCGAAGAAACGATCGTAGAACTTGCCCGACGGAATTGTCTCGCTGGAGATTTTCACCATCTCGTCGTTGTTCGAGCGGATCGGCAGCGACACCGAACCGATTATGCTCAGACCGACGCTCGCCGAGGTATCGCTTTTCTTCATGGCAAAGCCGTCCTGCACCGCATTCACGTAGACGATGCTGGTGTCGCTGGCTTCTTCACCCGGCGTGCAAACGACATGAAACTCCACCATCACGTGCGAATCGCCGGTGGGCTGGAAGTTCTTGGTGCCGTCGACGGTATCGGGGTGCGTCAACGTCGTCATGTAACCCTGGCTCAGCAGCGCGCGACGCGCAGCTTCGCAGGTGTCAGCGGTGCTAGCGTTGAAATTGCGGGCGAAGGGGCTCGCGCCCGTATCGAACTGTTCCTGTTGGAATTTCGGTTGTGACGAGCTTGAACAGGCGGCAAGCCCGAGCAGCCCAAACAGCGAGGCTACGGTAGCTTTAGAAAATGAGGTACGCATGATTCCGGAAGGCAGACTACTTAACGTCGAATGGCATGCATTGTAGAGCGGTTGCCTGACAGAGCGAAAACAACCGGCAAAACGCGTAACGCGTTGAAACAAAAAGGTTTGTAGGCTTTTCGTTAGCGTGGCGTGCGGCGCCTGGCGTTCGGGACGGTGACAAAATGATCGCGGAGCCGACTAAGGTAGCCGGACGGCCGTCAGTTGCCCGGTGGGCTTTGGCTGCGCGTTTGCGCGACCGGTCAAGTCAGATCAGATCAGGGCGCCGCCGAAGCCGTGCCAGCAGATGACAGGCCCGTCGAAGACGAGCCCAGCACCGCGCTCGCAGGAGGAATAAAGAATGTACGGGCTCCGTCAGCGGAGGGGGCGCAGTCGGCAACGCGACCGCCGCATGCCGCGTCGTCCGCGACAGGGCGCACCCCGCCGCCCTGTTCGGCGACAACCGGCGCAAACGTCTCGACCCGCGTGCTCACCATCTGCGCGTAAGCCATCGAACCACCATAGCTCTTCAACGCGAGACTCATATTGCCGCCGGCCGATTGCATGTAGCCGTGCAGGATGGCAGAGCCAGCCTCAATATTGGCCGTCGGCTCGGTCAGGTCTTTAACGTTGCGCAGCAACCCGCGGTGGGCGGCCGGCACGACCTGCATCAGGCCCGTGGCGCCACGCGGGCCTTTGGCCTTTTCTTTAAACCGGGATTCAATTGAGATGATCGCCAGCAGAAGCGCCGGCGGCAGCGAATACTTGGCCGCGGCGGACTGCACGGCGGTGGAGATTTGCTCGGCTTTTGCCTTGGCGAGGCCAAACTTTTGCGTCAGATATTGCGAGATACGGTCGTGGTCGCTCTCTTCGGCCATCGCGCTCTGCATGAGGCAAAGCGACAGCATGATCAGACAAAGTAGTCGGCTCATGAGTGGATAACGTTGGAGAGGAGAAGGTCGTATTATACCGATGCTCGAAAAAGAGGCAGCAAATCTTCAGAACATACGGAAAAATACTGATCTGGGCCGGAACGTGCGGCGCCAGATACGGTAGATATTGCAGCGGTATTGATTCTCGGGGCTACGGCCCTATGTGGTGATGTTGATCAACGACGGCAATCAGATAGGCATGAACAAACCCGAATTCTCCGAGCCCGACAGCGCGCGTCCCGACCTGTTGTGCTTCCTCGTCGCGATTGCCGCCGCGTCGTACGCGCTGACTAACGACTGGCGCGTGGACCATGTAGTCCAATGCTGCCGTCAGTGGCTCGACAAGAACCAGTTGAACATGCAATGGCTCGACCGCGTGCGCATCGGCCAGCTTGCACTGAAGATCGCCAGCAAGGACCTGCTGGATGCAGGCGTCGCAGTGCGCCTGTCGAGCGTGAACGCGCTGTTCACCAGCGAGATGGAACTCAACGAGGCAAGCACCATGGTGCAGAGAATGATGGCGCTGTGTTACGAAGCGCTTTGAGCCATTTCACCCGCTCAGCGCTCGACAAGAAAAATCGACATTGCTTCGCGCAGGGTGCGAGCGGCGAGTACACCGATGCGGCCTTATCCAGGGCCTGTGCAACGGCATAACGGCGCGCGTGACCGATTTTTTAGATCAATAACTTTCCCAGGCTGACGGACACGTGTGTGCCGAACCCAGCCCAAAGGACTCGCAATCAGACTACCGAGGAGCGTGCACGGCCTCGCGTCACGTCCGCCCTTCCTTTCGGATCCGCTTGGCTTCGTACATGGCCTGATCGGCCCGATCGATGAGGGTGGTCATCTCGACGCCGTCATCAGGGAGCACGGCAGCGCCGACGCTGATATCGAGGTCAAGCACGCGCCCCTCGAACTCGAACGGCTCACGATCCTGTTCGACCATGCGCATGCCAAGCCGCTAAGCATCGGCCTTCGAGTGGATACCGGGCAGGATGACGGCGAATTCGTCGCCACCCACGCGCGCTACCGTGTCCGAACGCCGCGCCGTTCTGTTCATGCGATCGGCGGCTACCTTGATCGCCGCATCGCCTGCCCGGTGGCCGTAACGGTCGTTGATGGGTTTCAGGTCGTTGAGGTCAAGATTAAGAATGCCGAGCGGTTCCAAAGACCGTTGAGCGAGTTGAATCGCCTGCCGCAGACGGTCGTAAAACAGCGCACGGTCCGGCAACCCTGTCAGCGCATCACGCGTAGCCAGAAGATAAAGCTCGCTGGTCTCGTGCTTCGCCGCATGAAACATGGCAGCGGCAATCAGTTCGGACATCAGCTCGAGCGAGCGAATGTCGTCATCAGTGAACGCGCCCGGCGCTGCCCCCACGACCTTCAGTACACCCACCGTCGTATCCACATGCCTGAGCGGCGTGACGATCATCGAGCGCAGGCCGACTCGCCGGCAAGCCTCCCGGTCGACACGCGGGTCGATTTCCGAGTCAAGGCATCGCAGGATCTCGCCGCTCTCCACGCACAAACCGGACAGGCTACCGTTACGCTTGAGGCGCAAACCCAGCAGCGTGGCAGCGATGCCCGAACTCGCGCAATAGACCATTTCATCGCCCTCAGCAAGCTCGACGACGGCGCCGTCGGCGTGTGTCAGTTGCTGAACCCGCTCGGTGACGAAGCTCATGACGCCGCCAAGATCGAGTCCCAGTTTGGCGATCTCTGTCTGCGCTCTGACGATCGCGAGAAGCGTTTCGCTGCAGGGAACGGAGTCATTGAAGGCTCTCTGCAAGGTTCTCTCCGAGGGCAGGTTACCGGCACACATTCTACGGGACAAAAATTGGCGAAGTGACCGCTGCGCCGGCGACAAACAGCCAAACCTGCGCCTGGCGCGATTCGCTGAACAGAGTGCATCGTCACCGACGAATACCAAAGCGAGTTGGCGTAGGGATGTATTGAAAATAACCTAGGGATTTGCTGTTTTTGGCGTAACCGCTCCCCATTTCGCAGGCGTTCGGTTTGGTGTATTTTGGCGGCAGCTTCGCTTTTTTTGACGTTGGGGGATCGTCTTGTTTCTGCAAGAAAACGAAGGGACATACACGTGAGCCTTGATGAATACTACGGACGACTGGGCTTGCCAAACACTGCCTCGCCTGCCGAGATTAAGCGGGCGCATCGGCGCTTGCGGGCGAAGTACCACCCCGACCGCAACAAAGGCGCGGAATCTAACGTCGAGCCGGCTTTCAAGCTGGTCCAGGAGGCGTTCGAGATTCTCACTGGCGAGCGCGAAGCGCCCTTGCACATGCGCACACGTGCCCATGACGCGGCTCGCAATGCGCCTCATCAACAGCAGGAACACGCGGCAGGGCACACCGAACGGACCGCAAGGTCTGCATCGGGGCGAGCGGGCGCCTATGGTCCGAATCGCGGACCGCTGCCCATGCGCGGAGCAAACCGGCTCAACCAGCTGTACGTGCCTGTCGAAGTGGCGTTGAACGGTGGCGAGGCCGCGACGCGTTATCAGGTCACCGAGACCTGCCATCGATGCCGGGGCAAAGGCTTCCAGTCCAAGGTGGCGCAGTGTTCAGGCTGCGAAGGGTGGGGCCAAACAGGCGACGGGCTACGGTGCGGCACCTGCTCCGGTGCGGGACGTACGACGAGCAAGCAATCGTGCCCGTCGTGCGACGGCACGGGGACGGAAAGCTACTGGAACTCGGACACCGTCGAGGTGCCTCCCGGCGCATGGGATGGTCAGAGACTCGTCGTGGCGGGCGGTGGATTTCCAGGCGTGCATGGTGGCGCTGCTGGCGACGCGATCTTCTCGATAGCCGTTGTATGTGGCTCCGACTTTACGCGCGAAGGACTGAACCTGAGCGGAGAACTCCAAGTCGATTTTGTGACGGCGACGCTTGGAGGGTCCGTCGAAGCAAAGGTGCTCGGACGCGACCTGCGCGTCACGATTCTGCCGAACTCGCAGCAGGGAAGTGTCATTCGCCTGCCGGCGCGCGGATTATCGGACAAGGCGGGAAATCAAGGGGATCTTCGGCTTCGCATCGCGCTTGCCATGCCTACGGCAGCGACGCTTTTAACAGACGAACAGCGTCACGCTTTTCAGGAAATGTTTGCGGATGCGGCGCGCCGTGGTTCTGGGGATAGCTCGGACAGCTGATATTTCGCGTTGCCTTGTACCCGCTTCATGCGCTGCAATGCGGTAGTGATGGCCGCTGGCCGCCTTCAATGACGCTCCAGATACGTTCCTCGGTGTCACCCGTGAATCGTCTGGCGATGACAGCCTGGCATTCATCGCAGCGATAGTGCTCAAGCGCTAGCGTACCGTTGCACTCGGCCACGCCGATCAACGTCACGCCCTCCTGACGTTGAGTATCAACCGGACATCCGTCAATGTCGGCACATCTGTCGCAGACTTCCATGGCGCCTCCGGAATCAAATGACCAATCCACTGGCTAGCGTCTGCATACGTCGCTCAAAAGGAGCCCGCATGGCGCGGGCCAAAATTGATGCACCCGCAGAGGAGACGACACGGGCAGATCCAGTATCCGGCTCTGCACAACGCGGGCGCAACAGCAAAAAAATAAATAAAAAAGGGCTTGAAGCCGGTGTTCACTGTGGCCGGGTCGCGTTTCGGCGCCACGTGACTACCCGGCGTACGTGAGGCAGCGACAAGGCACGCCACTTGCTCAGCAGTAACCCATTCCCGGCAAACCGGCTGGAGATCCTGAAGGACTCCGCCCGGTTCATGCCTTGTGCCCGGCTAAACGGGCGGTCTAACGACCGGAATGCTTGCTCACCGCTAGCGCGGATTCTGCCCACCAGGAGGTAAATATGGACCCGGTCTCACATGGCATCATTTTCTGGCTAATTATCGGAGGCATTGCTGGTGCCTTGGCGGGGCGTATCGTCGACGGTGGTGGCTTCGGCATCGTCGTCGACATCATCGTCGGGATTGTCGGCGCCTTCATAGGAGGCTGGCTTGGCGGAGCGCTCGGCCTGCATCTGGGCGGCGGTATTATCGGCTCGCTAATAACGGCGCTCATCGGCGCAGTTATTTTGCTCTTCATTATTCGTCTTTTCAGTCGCGGACGAGCGAGTTCGCTTTAGCAACGGCTTTTTGAAGAGTCTGACCTGGGCCGAGCGCGTCGTTTGCGCCGGTCTGGGCCACGAACTCGAAGGGCTCATCAGCCCAGTGCGACAGGCTCAGGCACTAGAGCGTCTGAATGCCCAAGATGATCACCGCGGCGATCGAGGACATGAAAATCAACGCTCCGATCGTGCGTCTGCGGTTCAGTTCGGTCCACAGGATCACGCCCGTCAACGACAGCAGAATCATGTTGCCGGCCATCGAATCGGCAAGCAGAATCCAGCCGACGCTCGCACCCGTCGAACGATGCAAACCTTCGAGCGTCGCAACGATGCCTTGATCGCGCCGCTCGACGCTGACAAACGTGCCGCCCTTCCAGTACTCCGCACTGACGAGATAGTTCGGCGCGTTAAAGCGCACTTCCCAATGCTCCGGTTGAATCACCGACTGATCGCCCCACGTGACTGGGCCAGATGGATCGCGCGTGACGCGCTCCGCGGGCCGGTCGAGTTTCAGTTCGGTACGCAGCCAGCCGGCCAGTTCACGCGGCGTCTTGAACTGCGCCGCGTCCACGGGCATCTGCACAGTCGAAACGACCGGGCCGCCGACCTTGATCTTCATCGTCGCGCGATGGTTCTGCAGAAAGCCGGTCACGCCGAACAGCAGGCCCAACACCGCACCCCACAGACCGATCCAGCCGTGCACCTTACGCAGCCATTTGAGAAAGATGCTGCGAAACGAACGCGAGCCGCTGGCGCGGGATCGAGGCCGGTCTTTGAATTCCGTATTTGCGCCGCTACGGGTCGCGAGGTCGTTCATCGGATATCGGCGCTCGATCTGGTCGGATACGCGTTGCTGACCAGCAGCTTCGACGGATCCGGGATCGCCGGCAGCGTGATGACGCCGTTCTTAGCGGCGAGCGGCACGGTGCCCGCCTGTTCGACGATGCTCGATTCGACGTGCTCGAAATCGTATTGAAGCTTGAGCTTGCTGTTCACTTTCCAGTCGAGCGTGGCGCTGACGAACTTGCGATAGCCGCGATCGCCTTCGATCGGCGTCTCGACGTGTTCGTCCATGGCGTTGACGCGAATGCCGAACTGGTTGTCCTGTCCGAAGTGCCGGGAGAGATCAACCGCGACGCCGTACGAACCGTTCGAGTCAGCGAGCGCCGTCACGCTCGTGACGGGCTCCGCACCTGCCCGCTTCATGACCATGTTGACGACGCCGGCCGGAACGGTGAAGCCGTAGTAGAGGGCCGACGC
Organism: Paraburkholderia sp.; assembly: GCF_026225065.1. GTDB lineage: Bacteria > Pseudomonadota > Gammaproteobacteria > Burkholderiales > Burkholderiaceae > Paraburkholderia. The sequence goes on from NZ_JAMFSB010000402.1 coordinate 24,701, forward strand.
GCCCTTCATGACTTCAACTCGCTCCTTGTCTTCCATCGGCATCCAGACGTTGTTGTCGATCGACAGGATGCCGTCGATGTAGTAGCTCGAGCGGTTGTCGAGCGCGATGCCGCGGATCGCCAGGTTGTCGTAGGCGAGTCCGTTCAACTGCAGGCGGGTTACGCCGGCTACATTGCGTAACGCGTCGTACAAACCCGTGTCGCCTTGCGCGTCCATCACGTCGCGCGTCACTACGTTGACGGTTGCGGGTACGTCGAGTGCGTCGAGGCCTTTGTAGGGGCCGGTTTCGATGCTCGCGGGGGCGAAATGTTTTGACTTCTCGCTTGTGATTTTCACGGGGGCGAGCTGGTTGGTGTCGTCTGCGGTGCTGCTTGCGGCGGTTTTTGCGCTACTTTTGGTGCTGCTGTTTGCGTTTGCTTTTGCGGTGTTGTCCGGCGTCTCGGCCGTGTCCGCTGCCTGCGCGGAAGTGGTGATTACGCTCGCCGCCAGTAGTGTGCCGATCCAGTTACGCTTGCGTCGAATCGACAAAAGTTTGTACCGCATACCACCGTGCATGAAGATTTCCCCGTACGAAACGCTCGCTCGGCGCGGCACGGACCAGTTTGGTACGTGGTGCCCGGGAACATTACAAATATTAATGCGAATCATTACCGTTTGAAAGCAAATGAGATGTAACCTTTCTGAACGATGACGGGAAATTTTCTGGTGGGGTGTGGGTGGACGGTTGCCGGTCGACGGCTTAGTGGGCGGCAGCTCGCCTCGCGGCAAATGTCAGCGCAAACATGTTCCGAATATGCGGATGGCTGCTTATAGTGGAGTCGTGTGAGCCTTCTTCTTCAGGACAGGCGCCTTCGAAAGGGACAGCGAGATGACTACTTCTTCCGAGCTGGTGAACAGTCCGCAGGATGCGACGCCGGAGTCGCTGCTCGCTCTGAGCAAATACCTCGACCTCGCGCTGGACAAAGGTAAGTCCGTGGTGATGATGCGCCACGAGGTGAGTGTCTGTTCAGTCTATGTCGGAGAGCCAGCGGACGAGGAGAACCCGTTGGCTCGCCAAGGAACCATCGCCGCAGGCGTGGCTGACGAGATACTTGAACTGACGCGGGCTGGAGTGAACCGGATAGAGCTTGGGGATCAGGTGTACCGGTTTGTTCGAAGCTTTACGCATGTTGCTGGCGTCGGTGCGGTTGTTTTCGGACCGGCGTAGGACGCTGTGGTGCGAGGTCGGCCGACGCGCGTCCCCAACGGACGGGTCGTGATTCATTGCAAATATGTTTGTCTTCGACGGCACCGAACCGAAGACTCGCGACCGTTCGGTCCCTCGTTCTTTAGGTTCGTTTTGTCATTACCGTTGACAGAACTCTATCGATCATTCCCATGACATAGCGCTCCACGATAGAGAGAAAGTAGCCGCATATAATCGTAAAAACCACTCCCAGCGTAGCTATTATCAGGCAAACTTTCAGGTCATCGAGCGTCCGGCCGAATCGGTCAATCATAAAAGAAGACAGAGTGCAGAACACCACCAGTTGCATCAAATAAATCGGGAAGGAAATTTCCCCTAAAAATCTCGATAAGGTGTTTCTGAAAAAACGGCATGCATCGATACTTGCATATGCCCCCACGACGCAAAGTGCTGCCATGATGAATTTTTGATTATTCTGCACAAGTGATAACATCAACAGCTTCAGGCCAGAGCTAGTGGTTATCGGCGCGTGACTGATAAAATAGCTGTCGATCAAATATGCAACCAAAACAAGAAGAGGTGCGCCTACTCTCGTTGTCATTCTATTTCTAATTCTGTCCAATCCACCCGTCGCCCTGAAATAGCTTAGCAACACACCTATAAAAAACATCGCGAACCAGCGGTCGGCGATAGCAAAAAATATGGTTATCAATATCAACGCGAGTATTGGTTTTTTTAATCTGTCCTGCACGTAGAGATACATGAACACCAAAATCGACCCAATCAATTCGATAGGCATTGTCCAGAGAAACGGATTGAAATCCTGTCCGCCGTTCCCGAAGTGGAAAACAGTCACGAAGGAAAATTGAAAAATCTCAAGATTGCCGAATTGAGATGGAAGGAGCGTGCCTAGCCACATTTCGTTGTGCACGAGCTTCGCCGCAGTAACATTATAGGTCACTCCAATTCTTATCACGATTACCGTAATAAGGGCGACTATAAATATAGGTGCAGCAAGTCTGAAATATCTTTTTAGCACCATTTTGTCCAAAACGCTCTTTCTTCTCGTTACCATAAATGGTGTCGAAAGCGCATCCCCCGACAAAATGAAGAAAATACAAACGGCCAACTTTCCATCAATAAAAAACCACCAGAGGGAATTTATCAGCTCAGGATGGATTTTCGAAAACGTCTCTGGTAACGCGTGAAAGATTACAACGGCGAGAGCAGCCCAGCCTCGTATGCCGTCTATTTCCTCGATGCGCTCGCTTCGGGTTGATGCCGCATTTTCGGTAATATGAATCTGACCCGAACGTGCGTTATCCGTATGTCCAATTTCCTCGCGCGTCGCGGTTCCGGTCATTTTTTGCTGGCCTACGTAGATAGCAAACAAGGTCGAAACATCCAGGTGCGTCGCTCGAAATCAATACTCGAGTCTCGCATCGATATTTCGCGTTATTCAATCTCACAGTTGGCGCTAGCAACACGCTGCGTGAACGACTTGTTCAGGTAATTATTAGCCTACTCTGTCGCTTGTCGGTCAAACGTGCGTTGGCCAACACGGTTGCTGTATTCGAGGCGGCGAACAGGATGGTCTTGCTGCGACGAAGGTGGAATGCCCGAACAAGGACAATCTGTGGCTCGGCGCAAACGCGCAATATCGCGCGTTTATGGTTTCAGCCTGCTTCCCCGGGGACCCGCGGCGTTCTGCGAAGCAAAGGCTGCAAAGAAGCCCGAATCTGTCAAAGAAGTGCCCGTGCTGGGCAAGCACGGCAAGCCAGGTTCACGGCAAGACCGTCGAGTGGAATCCAAGCGTTGTCAATGCGATCGGTGCAGGAGGCCTGACCCAATTCCTCGTGAGGACATGGACCCATCAGGCGAAGCTCAAGGGAAGCTACGCCTTCAACAGGGAATCCGACGTGTATCGGCTGATTGAAAATTACGAGAACGTCCCGCGCGGGGTCTGGCTAGGTCTACTGGCATTGTTGCGTGTTGCGATGGTTATCCCCGCCTCGCGAACCACCGCCCCCCCTCACTCCACAGTCACCGACTTTGCAAGATTCCTTGGCTTATCTACGTCCGTCCCCCGTGCACACGCCGTGTGATACGCCAGCAACTGCAGCGGCACCACATGAAGAATGGGCGACAACAACCCATAATGCTCAGGCATCCGAATCACATGCAGACCTTCGTCATTGACGATCCGCGTATCCGCATCCGCAAACACGTAAAGCTGACCACCGCGCGCCCGCACTTCCTGAATATTCGACTTGAGCTTTTCAAGCAGCGCATCATTCGGCGCCACCGTCACCACCGGCATCGCCTCGGTCACCAGCGCCAACGGCCCATGCTTCAACTCACCCGCCGGATAAGCCTCAGCATGAATATACGAAATCTCCTTGAGCTTCAGCGCACCCTCAAGCGCGATCGGATAATGCAGCCCACGCCCAAGGAACAACGCGTTTTCCTTCCGTGAAAACTCCTCCGACCAGGCGATGATCTGCGGCTCCAACGCCAGCACGCTATTAAGCGCCGCCGGCAAGTGACGCAACTGCTTGATGTAATCCGCTTCCTGCGACGCACTCACATGCCCGCGCAATTTGCCCAGCGTGACCGCCAGCACAAACAGCGCCACCAGTTGCGTCGTGAAAGCCTTGGTCGACGCTACGCCAATCTCACGCCCTGCATGCGTCAGAAACGAGAACTCAGTCTGCCGCACCATCGCGCTGGTGCCGACGTTGCACACCGCCAGCGTATGCTGATGCCCAAGCGACTGCGCATGCTTCAGCGCCGCGAGCGTATCCGCCGTTTCGCCGGACTGCGAAATCACCACCACCAGCGCCTTGGGATTCGGCACCGACTCGCGATAGCGATACTCGCTCGCAATCTCGACCTGAGTCGGAATCTTCGCCACCGATTCCAGCCAGTACTTCGCCGTCAGCCCCGAGTAATAGCTCGTGCCGCACGCGAGAATCAGCAGGCTGTCGATCCCCTCAAACACCTTCTGCGCACCGTCACCAAACAGCGCTGCATCGAAGGTTTCAGCCTGTGGAATCGTGTCGGTAATCGCACGCGGCTGCTCGAAGATTTCCTTCTGCATGAAGTGGCGATATGGGCCCAACTCGACCGCGCCACCATACGCGGCCACCTGACGCACTTCGCGCTGGACAATGTTGCCATCGCGGTCCGCAATCCGCACCTGTTCGAGCGTTAGCTCGCACACGTCACCTTCCTCGAGGAAGATGAAGCGCTCGGTGCTACCGGCGAGCGCGAGCGCATCGGACGCGAGGAAATTCTCATTCTCGCCCAGCCCGACGACGAGCGGCGAACCCTGACGCGCGCCCACCACCGTATGCGGTTGATCCTTATGCAGCACGGCAATCGCATACGCGCC